>DASRII010000031.1:0-6385 GCA_035650075.1 Micromonosporaceae bacterium
GCCTCGGTCAGCGCATGCTCGCGGTGCGCTCCAACGAACGCGCCGCCGAGGCCGCCGCGATCAACCCCCGCGCGGTCAAGCTGATCGCATTCGGCATCAGCGCCTTCATCGCGGGCGTGGCGGGCTGCCTGTACGCCTACAACTTCGGCTCGGTGAGCCCGGAGCGCTTCAGTGCGTTCACCGCCCTCAGCCTGATCGCGTTTGCCTACGCCGGCGGGATCACACAGGTATCCGGCGCAGTGTTCGCGGGACTGATCTCGGCTCAGGCCCTGTTCCCGTACGCGCTGGACAAGTGGTTCGGGCTCAACGGGAACTGGTTCCTGCTCTTCGGTGGCGTGCTCCTGCTCTTCACTCTGATCCAGAACCCCGAGGGCGTCGCGGGGGATTTCTACAAGCGCATGCACAAGCGGCCGACGCTTCGCCGGCCGCAGCACTCGCCGGCCACGACCGCGCCGCTCCCGGCGCCGCGACAGAAGCCGGAGGTAGCGAGCGATAACACTGTGCTGAGTGTGAGTGGGCTCTCGGTCGACTTCGGCGGTGTGCACGCGCTTCGCGACGTCACGCTCGAGGTGCGCGCTGGCGAGCTCGTCGGCCTGATCGGCCCCAACGGCGCCGGCAAGTCGACGTTCCTCGACGCCATCGGCGGCTTCGTCGGCAGCGACGGACGGGTCGAACTGGATGGCCATGACATCGGACGGCTGGCGGCGTACGAACGGTCACGCCGAGGGCTGGGCCGCACCTGGCAGAGCACCGAGCTATTCCATGATCTCAACGTGCGCGAGAACCTGCTCGTGGCCGCGGACCACGTGGCCGACGGTCGTGCAGTCCGACTCCGATCCGTGCTCCGCCCGGACCACGCTGCCGGACGGGAGGCCGATGAGGCACTCGAGATCGTCAACATGGAGTGGGCCGCCGACGCGATGCCCGACGACCTCTCCGAGAGCGAGCGCAAGTTGGTCGGCGTCGCCCGCGCGCTCGTCGGTAACCACCGACTTATCTGTCTGGACGAGCCCGCGGCAGGGCTGGACCGGCGGGAGAGCCAGGATCTCGGCCGGTGCCTGCGCGGGCTGGCCGACGACGGCCAATCCATCCTGCTGATCGACCATGACATGGGCCTGGTCCTGAGCATCTGCGACCGCATTGTCGTGCTCGAGTTCGGGACCGTGATCGCCGACGGTCCGCCCGAGTCGATACGCCGCGACGACCGGGTCGTCGCCGCGTACCTCGGTGGCGGCGATCGCACTCCCCTGACGGCCGTACAGGACGGCTGACCATACATCGGTTCCCCCTTCTGCCACAGTGGACAGAAAGTGCCGGGTACAGATCCCCACCTCTGGTGGCTAGCCTCGGTGCCTGGAGGTCCCGGTGTATCGGTTGCTCGCTGAACTCACCATGGTTACGCACTTCGCCTACTTGGTGTTCGTCGCGGTCGGCGGGTTCCTGGCCTGGCGCTGGCCGCGGGCGATCGTGCCGCACCTGACCGCCACCGCGGCTGGAGTGGTGATATTCGCGGGTTCCTTGAACTGCCCGCTGACCTGGGCCGAGGACCGGTTGCGTCGCCGCGCGGGCCAGCCTGGCCTGCCGCGTGGGTTCGTCGACACATACCTCGACGGCGTGCTCTACCCCGAACGGGCCGCCCGATGGGTACTCCTGTTGGCCGGGGCGCTGATCGTAGCGTCGTGGCTCGGCGCGTACCTGAGGTGGCGACAACGGCGGTACGGCGCCTGTACTCAGGTGCGGAACGGCCCGGTGACGCAGTACGTGATGCCGCCGGACGACGAACCGGTAGTGCCACGCTGGGAGGAGAAGTAGAGGCGGTTGCCGGCCGGCGTGAACGCCGGACCCGTAATCTCCGAGGCGCTCTGGCTGTTGATGCGCAGGAACACGGAGATGCGGTCGTCCGGGGTGATGACACAGATCTCCATGTTGCCGCCGTCCTCGGCGACGTACAGGTCACCGAACGTCGAGCCCGTGATGTTGTCGACACCGGTCAGCGGGGCCGGTCCCGGATTGACGAGGTTGTCGTCGTACGCGAGCTCGTACGTGTTGTTGGACAGATTGAGCTGCCAGACCCGGTTGTCGCCCTTGGTGGTGAACCACACCGTGTTGTTGGCGTAGTGGCAGCCTTCGCCGCCGTTGAACGACTTGGCGCCGGAGACCTGCCGGCGCGTCGGCGTCGGTGAGCCGTCGGGGTCCGGGACGGTAGCCCAGGTGAACGATCCCGACGTCGCGCTGCCGGCCCGGAGGACCTGGAGCGTGCCGGCGGTGAGGTTGCCCCACGTGGTCGGGATGAACCGGTAGAACTTACCGTCGGTCTCGTCCTCGGTCAGATAGATCACCCGCCGGTCCGGATCCGCGGCGGCGGCCTCGTGTTTGAACCGGCCCATCGCCGGACGGACGACCGCGCTACCGCCGAGCGGGAACGTCTCCCAGACCCGCCCCAGCGTGACCTCCTCGCAGGATAGCCAGGTGTTCCACGGCGTCTTCCCGCCGGCGCAGTTGTTGTTCGTACCGGACAGGATCCGGGATGCGCCGGTGACCGTGCCGCTGGAGTTGAACAGAATCCGCGAAGCTCCGCCACCCGAGCCGGCGGAGGTCTCGGAGTTCGAGACGTAGATCCAGCCGCTGCCGTTCGGGTACACCGCTCCGCCGTCGGGTGCGTTGTGCCAGACGTACGAGGTACCGGGCACGACCTGACCGGAGCGCGCGACGATCTGGCTGGTGAACCCCGCGGGTAGCTGGATCCCGTGTGCGTTGGCGGCCTGCAGCGGGCCGTACGGGCCGGCCGCGTTCTGCGCCGGCGCGGCGTACGCGGCGGACCAGGCGGTGAACGGCAAGGCGACGGTGCCGGCACCGACGACGGTGGCGCGCAGCAAACTACGACGGTCCATTGACGACCCTCCCTCGGACGGCGGTCCGATGACCGTAGGCCGACGAGCTGTCGGCTGCGCGTGCGGAAGGTGAACGGCGGGCGGCAACGGGGCAATGCCGCGAGGTAGCAGGAAGGTCCACTGTGGACGCCTGGTAGTGCGGTCCGTCCCCACGGTCGCGGCATCGAAGCGGCCTCCCGGGTGTGTGAATCCGACTCGGACACGTGGTCCATCGGTTACGGTTGCCGTATGGGAGAGCCGATTCAGGGCAGCGACCAGCACAGTCCGCGGCTGGACGACGAGTTGGTTCGCGACCCAGGCGCAGAGGAAGAGGCGACCGACCCAAAGCTGTGGGATGCACCGGGGCACGACGGCGTCGTTGGCGATGTAGACAGCGACCCTGATCGCGTCGACCTGAGATCCAAGATTGGGTCATACGTGTCGCTGGTGACCTTCCCCACTGACGGTCGTGCCCTGCTGGCCATGGCTCAGCGCAAACGTGCCCCCGACGAGGTCTTGGACGTGCTGGGCGGACTCGAACCGGACGCACGATTTGTGAACGCAACCGAGCTTTGGAAAGCGCTCGGTCTGGGCTCTGACAATCGTTTCTAGTGCGCTGACCACAAACGATCACCGGGTTTGGTCACTCAGTCCGGGACCGAGGGCGACCTCACCGGCGGTGTCGTTCACGCCGTTCCCGAGCACGTTCGCGACACTGCGGGCCAGCACATCCGGGTGCCGGTTTGTTCGCGTTGCGCCACCGCGGATGCGCGTGCAACTCTCGCCCTTGCCCTCCCCGCCGGGCCGAACTAGGACCCGACCTCGGTTTCCAAGATCCTTGGAGAAACGTATGAGTGATGTAGGCACCGTCCCTGGCAAGGTGGTCGTGAACAGGGTGATGTCGCTGGACGGCTACATCGCCGGTCCTGGCCACGCGATGGACTGGATCTTCGAGTACCTGACTGCGGATACGGTCCCGGAGGTCATGGCGGCCACGGGCGCCATGCTCATCGGCAGGGGTACGTACGAGGTCGGCAAGCGGATGGCCGACCAGGACACCAGCTACGACGGGGGAGCACAGTTCGTCCTGACCCACAATCCTCCCGCCGAGCCGGACCCTGCCGTCACATTCCTCACCTGTGGACTCGAGGAAGCCGTTGCCACGGCGCGCAGCGCCGCGGGCGGCAAGAACCTGGAGATCCTCGGTGCCGATGTGGCCGCCCAGTGTCTGCAGCGCGGGCTGGTCGACGAGATCCTGGTGTATGTGCTACCGCTGCTGCTCGGCGACGGTGTCCGTTTCTCGCCTCCAGGCCTGGGCAGGATCGACCTGGAACCGTTCAGCAATACCCAGTCGGGCGCCGTCACCATGCTCCGCTTCCGCGTGCGAAAGTAGGCGCAGCCCTGCAACGGCTACAGCGCTGTCCCTGACGTTCGCCGGGTGTGATCAGGCAGCTTGGGGTCACCGCACTAGCGTGCGGGCTCCTGGATGGTCCAGGAGGCGGTGGGTACGCCCAGTTGGCCGTATGTGAGCTCCCCGCTCATCGCTTCGGCGCCGAGCGGCAGCTCGACTGCGATTCGGCCGCGGCGCACATCGCCCGCGGAAATGATCGTGTAGTCCAGGGGCGGTTCGGCGCAGGTAGGCAGCAGGCCGACCCGCGCGGTGGTCCCGTTCGTCAGGACGAACGCGAAGTCGTTTATCGGGATGATCGATACCGCTCCCTCGAGCACCTCGTACCGTATGTCGAAGACGACGACTGGTACCGCGTTTCCCAGTAGGTCCGCACACTCGTCGATCCACTCGACGCCGAGCAGCGCCACGGTCCAGGTGCCATCCCGGTCGGAGAACCGCACCCCAGTGCCCACTGGCAGATCGAACGAGGTCCTCGGTCCACCTTCGACAGTGGCGGTCGGCGCGCTGAGAGCCACCGCCGGTGTGCGGGCCGTGGACCGGCGGGGGATGGTGGTCGGGGAGAGCGTCATCGGCTCCTCGTCGTTGACGACGGGGCCGAAACCGAATCGGGTCGCAACGGTCCCGCCGCAGATCACCAGCGCGGCGGCGATGATCCCGATGACCAGCCGGTTCCCACGCTTGTGCGGCGTACGGACGGGCGCGGTGGAAACGGCGGCCGCCCGGGTCGGTGTGGTCCGGGCTCGCGGTGGGGGAGGGACGGCTCGGGAGGGTCGCCGGGCGGCAGGCTGGAAGGCGGAAGCGTCGGTCGGCGGCGGCTCCCACGGCGATGGGGCCTCCCACGGCCGCGGGGCCTCCCACGGCAGTGGGGCGGGTGGCTGCAGCACCGGGTCAGGGAGCGGCAACGACGGTTGCGACAACGGGTCGGGCGGCGAGTTGGTCACCGGTCGATCCTTCCGGTCGGCGCCGTCATCGTATCGGGCACCGCCAACTGCCCGAGTCACGTGGAGCGTGTACCCGTGCCGTATCACGGTTTTCGTTTGGTTGTCGGCTTCAGGCAGTAGCGCGGCCCGCGCCGAAGGAGTCCACTGTGGAGCTCACCCAGCGCGGCGCGGTGCTGCCCGGCACCTGACACCGATCGATACCATGACGCCGTGGCCAGGACTGAGGGTGACCCGTAGCCTTGCCGCGCGTGGCAACACTGCCATCTACGATGCTCTGGCCCGAGCCTACGATGTCGCCGGCGAGGCGAGAGCAATTGTCAAACCTGTGGATGAGAGATCTTGACTGAGCCACTGCCGCTGCGGCGTCGTTGGGTGGTCCGTCGACAAAGGCGAATGTGGCCAGAGCCCTCGGCGGAACGTGGCGCACGCTCCCTACAGCACTCGAACCCGGGTCTGGCGCTGGGGGAGCGCGCCGTGGACCCGGTCGTCAGGAGTAGCTGACCCGATCGAGCTGGTGTGCCAACCATCGACCGATGCTCGAGCTCGACGTGGCGCCTGGCGATGGCGCGTCGAGGAGGTGGGTCACGCGGCCATCGACGTCCATCGTGAAGTCGTCCAGAATCCTCGCCGCTCGATCAACGGCCTGCGGCCGTATCCCCGTCATGCCCGCGACGGAAGTCGGACCTGCCCCGAAGATCAGGGTGTGCGAGGGCCGCTCGCATCAAACGCCGGAGTCAAGCGTTGGCGCTGAATCGGCTTCGAGCCATGAGCGCAGCTCTGGGTCGAGCTGAGCGGCTGCTGTCTCGTAGAGGGCCAGGTCTTCCTCGGTGAGGACATCGCGCCAACGTCCGTTGGTGCCCTTGTAGAAGAAGCGACGGGCGCCGCCCTCGAAGAAGAGCGGCTTGACGGACTCCTCGTTGCGGGTCGCGTCCTGCTTCATGGCGTCGAACCGGGCGGCCGCCACGAGCTCGGGCCAAGCATCCTCGGCCACCTCGATGTGGGTGAAGGCGGCGACGCGGCGCATCTGCGCCTCGAGGTCGGCGAGCAGATCGGCGTAGTGGACCATCAGCAGGTTGGACAGGTCCCGATGCGGCCAGAAGGTCGCGGCGTGGTGATGGTGAGACCAGAACGGCCAGCCGTCCGCCTCCCAATCGAACAGGCTG
>DASRII010000032.1:0-5249 GCA_035650075.1 Micromonosporaceae bacterium
TCTGCTCGGAGTCGGTGAGCCGGTCCACCGCCCGGCCGCCGGCGAAGTCCTCCGGCCGCGGTACCGCGATGTCGTCGGCACCCATCCGGGAGCTGCTCATCGAGGTGGACTTGACCCAGCCGAGCCGGTCCAGGCCGCGCCAGGACGCCTCGTCGGGGAACGGGTTGAACGGGTACGCCTTGGCCGTCCGCGGGTCGAACGCCGAGCCGGCGCCGAACACCGGGGTCAGGTCACCTTCGACGATCGGCTGCAGCGCCCGGTCACGGTTGCCGTTGTAGCCGGTGTACTGCCAGCCCCGGTACGGCTGTGCCAGCAAGCCTTGCGTTGCGGCCCGGTGCACCGCGCTCGGCACCGGCGAACCGTCGACGTCCACAGTGGAGGTACTCAGGCCCAGTGCCGGGTCGCCCACCGAGAAGTCGAAGTACAGCAGGTCGCCGGCTGTCACGTCCAGGCTGAACGGGTCGTCGCCGGTCGCGGTACCGCCGGTGATCGTGATGGACCGCTTGGCCAGCAGCACGCCCGGTCCGCCCGCGACGCGGCGCTTGACCGTGAACGTCACGACGCCGTTGCTGCCCGCCGGCGCGGCGACCGTCGGGTCCACCGTCACGGCGCCGGTGCTCGGTACGGTCCAGGCCTGCTGCGGGGCGGACAGGTCGGTCAGCGGGTAGATGTCCACGTCGTACGCCGGGTGCAGCTCGGCGGTCGGCCCGGAGGTGTAGAACAGCTGCGGGCTCCACGTCACCTTGCTGGCGTCGATCGGCGAGTCCACCTTTATCCGCAGCTGGATCAGGTCCTGCGCCGCGACGGGGATGTCCCGGATGACCGCGATCGTCGAGGTGTCGCCGGCGGCCACGTGCGCCGTGAACTCCGGGTTGCCGTTGCGCAGCACCAGGATCGTGATGTCGTCGCTGGTGGGCAGCTTGGTGACCTCGCCGGCGACCCGGACGGTACCGGCGAACGGCATGGTCAGGCCGATGCCGCGCCGGCCGGCCTGGACGAAGTCGGCCGAGGCCTGGTAGCGGTACGCGTCGAGGTTGTTCACGTCCGGCGCCGGCGCCACGTCGAGGTAGCTGACCAGCGGGTCCCACGACACCTGGTCGTAGTTACCGTCCACGATGGACTGGACGCGGAAGTACAGCCGGTCGCCGCGGGTCACCACGACCGAGTCGACGCCACCGGGGCTCTTCGGGGCGTAGTCGGTCGCCGCGATCGTGGTCGTCCACAGCTCGCTGCCGTTGTGCTGTACCGCCACCCGGACCCCGTCGGCGTGGGCGTAGGCGGCCCGCTCCGGGCTGGTGTCCTGGATCAGCGCCACGTCTCCGGTGATGCGTACCCGGCCGTCGAACGGTGCCGTCCAGCGGCGCAGCGTGTCGGCGAGCGGGAAGTTGTCGATGCGCTGCTGGAAGATGTCTTCGAAGTCGTCGATGATCCCCGACGGGTCCACAGCGCCGGAGTCGATCCGCACCGGCGTGTCCGAGCTGTCGGCGGTGAACGTCGGGATGCCGGCGGCGTCGAGGTGGTTGAACAGCACCTGGCCGTTGCGGACCAGGTCGCTCAGCCCGTCGCCGTTGACGTCGGAGAAGTAGGTCGAGTTCTCGGTGAACGTCATGGCGTGGTTGATGAACGCGTTGGCGATGATGTACTGCTCCGCGCCGAACGAGGTGGTGTCGGACGTCTCCTCGGAGATGTCCGGCAACGTCGGCGCACCCTGCGCGCCGCCGGCGAAGTTGGCGCTGCCGTCCGGCCCGGACGTGTTGAGCCGGAACCGGATCTGGTCGCCGCTCTTGAACACCTTGTCGGCCAGGCCGTCGCCGTTGAGGTCGACCAGCGCCAGCACGCCGTCGTTGCTGTTGCGGGTGAAGCCGACCTTGCCGCCGGCCGAACCGGGCTTGCGCGGCAGCGTCGGGTTGAACCCGACGTAGAGGTGCCCGCCCACGCCGGTACCCACGGACCCGCTCAGCGCGCTGGCCTGCCCGAAGCCGAGCAGCCCGGCGTCGACCGAGTCGTTGCCGGTGTTCCAGGTCGTCGTCGGCGCGAACCCGTTGTATGCCGAGCCGCTGCGGATGTCGTCGAAGTACGAGAACTCGTGCGTGTTCAGCGCCGCGCCGCTGCCGGCGCGCTGGGTCACCGACCGCAGCAGCGTCTTGCGGAACGCACCCTCCACATAGGACAGGTCGTAGCGGCGTACCAGCGCGCCGTTGAAGGAGACGTCGACGCGACCCAGCAGCTCGGCCGTCACCTGCTTGAACCCGCCCTTGGCGGTGATCTGCACGTCGGGCCGCCGGACGTAGCCGGGCAGCTGGCTGTCCCGCACGAACGTGACGGTGTACGCGCCCGCCGAACCCGCCGAGGCGGTGTAGTTCACGCTGCGCGGGTACAGGTCGCGACCGGCCACGAGCCCGCCGGCCACGCCGACGTCGGAGACCCGGTCGTAGCTGTACCGGACCGCGTTGCCGTTGAGGTCACGCGTCTCCCGCAGTGCCCACCTGAACACCCGGCCGCCGTCGTCGGCCAGGATCGCGTCGCTGGCCTGCCCGGTCACCGGGTCACCGCCGTAGAACGAGCGGGTACCGTCCTTGGCGGTGACCTCCCACCAGTAGCCGGTGGGGCCGCTGCCGTGCCGGACGATCGTGGCGAACTGGCCCTCGATGCGGCTGTGGAACACCTTCTCCGAGCTTCGCAGCTGCAGCGGCCCGCGGTGCGCGACCGGGGTCAGCTGCTCGCCGCCCATCATGTAGGTCTCCGTCTCCTGGGTGGCGCTGTACCGCGGTACGCCCCACCGGGTGTCGACGGAAACCGAGGGCAGACTCATCTCCCAACCGACGCCGACCCACCCGTTGCCGCCGGCGGAGTCGTACTGCAGACCCAGCGACGGCGCCATGCCCGCGCGGCCGGGCGGCAGCTCGAACGGGTACGACAGCGCGGCGTTGCCGGAGTTGTTCGCCTGCGGCGGGCCGATCAGGTTGAACCGCGCCGCCGGGTCGGCGGCTTTGATGTCCTTGATGCTGGTCGGGTTGTAGGACAGCGTCTCGGGGTGGTCGGGCACGGTCAGCGTGGCGTTGACGAAGTCCGTGAAGTGGTCGGTGAGGCTGGTGACCGTGTGCTCGACCGAGTCGATCGACACCCGCTGCAACGCCCGCCAGCTCAGCGACACGTCGTCGTAGAAGTACGTGTAGACGTCCAGCTCGGTCAGGCCCAGCGGGATCAGGTCCGGGTCGTACGGCAGCGTGACCGTCACCTCGTCGACGAAGGTCTGGTGCGGCAGGAACCGGTACCCCCGGCGCGGCTGCGCCGTCACGTTCGTCATCGACTGATCCATCGGCGCCAACGCGTTGTCGCACAGGGAGCTCGCCTGGATCGTCGACTCGGCCTTGACCGCCGTCGGCGGGAAGACCAGCCGGGCGCCGTCGAAGGTGATCCGGGTCGTCTGCCGTGGCCGTACCGCCGTCGACGTGCTCGCCGGCAGCGCCTTGGGGTTGCAGGCGGCCGGCGTCGCCCCAGCGCCCGGTGCGGGTGCGGTGAGCATCGGTGGCGGCAGCACGCGGGTCGTCACCGTCCCGCCGGTCGCCGGCCGCTGCGCCTGTGAGCCCGGTGGTGCCGCGGTAGCCGAGGCCGGCTGGAAGCTCAACAAAATCAGCACCACGACGGGTACAGCCAGACGACGGAACGCAGCAGACACCGATCTGAACATTGACCCTCCCACCCGAGCCTAGATAGGCGGCTGGCAATATAGACACGAATAGCTGTCTGGCGGTAGTCGGCTGCGGTACCGCTTCGTTGCGCCATCCGGATGGGTAGAGCGACATTGATGTCTGTGAAATGGCCGGCCAGTGGCCGCCGGGTTGCGACTACTTCCTGCGGGTCGTCCGACCCGGGTCGGCCAGCGCCGCGGTCAGCTCGCCGAGCGCGTCGAGCCGGTGGGCGCTGACGATCGCGTCGCAGTACGGCCACGCCACCGCCATGCCGCCGACCAGCGGTGCGTAGCCCGGGGCGGCGGTGCGCGGGTTGGCCCACACGATCCGGTAGGCCACTTTGGACAGTCGGGCCAGCTGGGTAGCCAGCAACGCCGGGTCGCCGGTCTCCCAGCCGTCGGAGATGACCAGCACGACCGCACCGCGGGCCAGCCCACGGCAGCCGTACCGGTCGTTGAACTCCTTCAGCGCCGCGCCGATCCGGGTTCCCCCGGACCAGTCCGGAGCGGCCTGGCCGGCGCGCTGGAGGGCCACGTCCGGCCGGGACCGGGCGAGCACCCGGGTCAGGTGGGTCAGCCTCGTGGCGAACGTGAACACCTCGGCGCGGGTACCGGCGGCGCAGTAGACCAGCTGCAACATGGCTCGGGCGTACGGCTCCATCGACCCGGAGATGTCGCACAGCACCACCAGCCGCCGGGGACGCGACCGGGGGCGGCGCAGCCGCAGCCGCATCGGGTAGCCACCGGTGCGGCAGGCCTGCCGCAGGGTGGCGCGCAGGTCCACCCGGTGCCCGTGCGGCGACGGGCGCTGCCGGCGGGACCGGCGCAGCGGGGTGGCCAGCGTCAGCTGCCGCATCACGGCCTCCAGCAGGCGCAGCTCGTCCGGGTCCAGCTCGGCGAAGTCGCGTGTGGACAGTCGTTCCGCCGCGGCGGCAACGGCCCGGTACGGCGCCGTCGACCCTCGACGGTCCACAGGGGACCGTCCGGCCACGGTGGAGGAATCACCGCCGGCCGGCGGCGTACCCATCCCCCCGAACACCATCGCGAAGACCCGGTCGAGCACGGCCACGTCGGCCGGGTCGGCGACCAGGGTGGCCAGCGCACACCAGTACAGCTGCCGGTTGGTGACCGGTTCGACCAGGGTCACCGCCGACGCGAACCGGGTCGTGCGGTCCGGCCCGACCGACAATCCGGCCGCGCGCAGGGCCTCGGCGAACCGGGCGCAGACAATGGCCAGGTCACTCATCGATCAGGCTGCCCAGGCCCGCGGCGCGGACCGCGGTGAGGTCCTCGTCGTACTTGACCACAGTGGACAGTGTCCGGCCCACCGCCTCGGTGTCCAGCCGCCGCACGCCGAGCACGGTCAACGCGGTGGCCCAGCTGATGGCCTCGGCCACCCCGGGCGGCTTGTACAGGTCCAGGCCGCGCAACCGGCCCACGGCCGCGGTGACCTTCTCGGCGAGCCACGTCGAGGCGCCGGGCACGCGGCGCCGGATGATGGCGGCGACCCGCTCCGGATCGGGGTAGGCGATCCAGTGGTAGAGGCAGCGCCGCTTGA
>DASRII010000033.1:0-26938 GCA_035650075.1 Micromonosporaceae bacterium
CTGCACATGATGGACCTGCTGCACGCGATGGGCGAGCAGGGCCGGACCGTACTGTTCAGCTCGCACATCCTCGAAGAGGTCGAGCAGGTCTCCGGCACGGTACAGGTCATCGTCGCCGGCCGCCTCGCGGCGTCGGGGGACTACCGGACGATCCGGCGGCTGATGACACACCGGCCGCACGTCTTCTCGATCCGCTCGAACGACGACCGTCGCCTGGCGGTGGCACTGGTCGGTGAGCCCTCCGTCTCCGGCGTGGATCTGTCCACTGTGGATGGTCTGACGGTGCGCGCGAGCGACTACGGCACGTTCACACGTGTGCTGCCGAAGATCGCGCGGGCCGAGAAGATCCGAGTAGAGCGGCTGCTACCCGCCGACGAGTCCCTGGAAAGCGTCTTCTCATACCTGGTGGCGTCATGAACCTCACGATCGCACGGATCACCGCACGCGGGCTGTTCGGCCGGCGCCGGTTCCTGTTGCTGCTTCCGTTGCCGGTGCTGCTCGTCGGCCTCGCCCTGCTGTCCTCGTGGCTCGGCGCGCGGCCGGACGAGTGGACACCGCCGGTCGTCATCGGGCTCGGTTTCGGTGTCGTATTGCCGGTGATGGCGCTCATCGTCGGTACCGGGGTGCTCGGCTCGGAGATCGACGACGGCACAGTGGTGCACATTCTCGCGAAGCCGTTGCCGCGCCGGGAGATCGTGTTCGCCAAGCTCGCGGTGGCGGTACTGGTAACCGCGCTGACGGTGGGTGTGCCATTGTTCCTCGCCGGGCTGGTGACTGGCTTGCCGCGCTTTGCCGTGGGGTTGGTCGCGGGCGCTCTCGTGGGAGCGGTGGCTTACACGGCCTTGTTTCTCGCGTTGAGCCTGGTGACCCGGCGGCCGGTACTGGTGGGTCTGGTGTACGTGCTCGTCTGGGAGGATCTGCTCAGCAACCTGCTGTCGGGGACGCGAGTGCTGTCGATCCAGCAGTACGTGATCGCGGTGGCTGACAAGGTCGCCCCGACGGATCTGTTGCAGGGCAACGTGTCGCTCGGGGTTTCGCTGGTGATGGCGTCGATCATCACCGTAGCCGGTACCGTGCTCGCGATCGATCGGCTGCGCTCGTTCAGCGTGGCCGGCGAGACCAGCTGAGCCGGCTCGCCGGAGGCTCAGCCGGTGTTGCGTAGCCCCGCGGCGATTCCGTTGACCGTGGTCAGCAAGGCCCTTTCCAACGACGGGTCCGGCTGGGACAGGTCACGGTACTGGCGCAGCAACGCGACCTGCAGGTGGTGCAGCGGCTCCAGATAGGTATCCCGGACCGCGAGCGTACGGCGCAGTACCGGTTGGGAATCCAACAGTGCCGACTCACCGGTGACCGCCAACACCTCACGGACGGTCGAGGAGTATTCGTCCTCGATCATTTCGAGGAGCTCGGACGAGGGCGCGAGCGTCTCGACGTACCGCCTCGCGATGCCCAGGTCCGTCTTGAACAGCATCATTTCCACATTGGACAGAAACGTCCCGAAGAACTGCCACCGGGCATGCATTTCCGCCAATACATCACCGAGGCCGGCGGCGCGGGCGGCAGCCAGCCCGGCACCGACGCCGTACCAGCCCGGCACGATCTGCCGCGACTGCGTCCAGCCGAAGACCCAGGGGATCGCGCGCAGCCCAGCCAGGCCGGCGCCGGAGTCGGGTCGTCGGGCCGGTCGGGAGCCGATGTTCAGCGATCCCATCAGTTCGGTCGGTGTGGTCGCCCAGAAGTACTCCGGCAGTTCCGGTTGCTCGACCAATGCGCGGTAGCGGGCGTACGCCGCATCGGAAACCACCGACATCGCCGCGTCCCATTGCGCGAGTGACGAGGCGGAGACCCGCGGTGTCGTGTGCAACAGTGTCGCCTGCAGTACCGCCGCCACGGTCAGCTCGAGGTTCTCCCGGGCGAGCGCCGGCAACGTGTACTTGTCGGAGATGACCTCACCCTGCTCGGTCACCTTGATGGCACCGTCCAGCGTGCCGTACGGCTGAGCGAGGATCGCCTCGTGCGTCGGCCCGCCGCCGCGACCGACGGTCCCGCCACGGCCGTGGAAGAGGCGCAGCCGTACGCCGTGCTTCGCGGCCACGTCCCGCAGCGCGCGTTGCGCCCGGTGGATCGCCCACTGCGAGGTGGTGATTCCGGCTTCCTTGTTCGAGTCCGAGTAGCCGAGCATCACTTCCTGCACATCGCCCCGCGCCCGGACGATCGATCGATAGGGGGACACCGACAACAGCGAGTCGAGGAGAGAACCAGCGGCGGTGAGTTCGGCCACCGACTCGAGGAGCGGTACGAAGCCGAGCCGCGACCGGCCACTGTGGACGTCGAGGAGACCGGCCTCCCGGGCCAGCACCGTGGCGGCCAGCACGTCGTCCACGCCTCGGGTCATCGAGACGATGTACGACTCGATAACGTCGGCGCCGAACCGGTCCTGTACGTCGCGGATCGCGGTGAACACACCGAGCGTCTTGCGAGCGGGCTCCGTCAATGGAGTATCCACACTGGACAGCGGACGCCGGCCGGCGAGTTCGCCTTCCAGGAGCGAGGTACGTTCGGCGCGGGACAAGTCAGCGTAGGAAGCCTCACCGACTCGCGCATACATCTGCGCCAACACGGCGTGGTGCGCGTCGGCGTGCTCCCGTACGTCCATTGTGGCCAGATGCAGGCCGAATGCCGCTACCACGCGGATCGCCGAAGCCAGCTTGCCGGATGCGGCGAGCTGTCCGGCGTGCCGGGCCAACGAGATGCGCATGACCTCGAGGTCGGCCACCAGCTCGGCGGCGCCGCTGTAGTCGCGGCCGGGCACGTGCGCCGCTCCCGCTGCGAGCCGCGCCCGGGTGTTGGCCAGCTTGGCCCTCATGCACCGGACCTTCAGACGGTACGGCTCCTCGGCGTTGACCCTCCGGAACCGTTCGTCCACAGTGGATCCCAGCGCGTCGAGGTCCTTGGCCAGGCTGGCCGACAGATCCAGCGATACCGGCCGCAGGCGGCGGGACACCGACAATTCCTCGATCAGCGCGTCGAACGCCTGTTCGCAGGCCTGGATCCCGTGCTCGTGCTGGATGAGCAGGACGTCCCGGGTCACCTTCGGGGTGACGTACGGGTTGCCGTCCCGGTCGCCACCGATCCACGTGCCGAACGACAGCGGTCGTGCGGTCGGTGGCAGCTCCACTCCGAACCGGGCGAGCGTGTCCGCCAGGTCCGCGAGCACCTGGGGTGCCGCCTCGGCGTACAGGTCGCGCAGGTAGTAGACCGCGTTGCGCGCCTCGTCCGTCGGGTCCGGCCGGTCCAGCCGCAGCTCGTCGGTCTGCCAGAGGCCGTCGATCAGCTCGGCGAGCCGCCGATCGCTGCGGGCACCCCCGTACAGCGCGAAGGTGGCGGCCTCGGCGTCCAGCTCGTCGGCCACCCCGCGAAGTTTCGCCAGGATCGATCGGCGCGCCGCCTCGGTCGGGTGCGCCGTGAACACCGGCCGTACCGCGAGCCGCCCGGCCGCCGTGGCGACCTCGTCCGCCGGTACGCCCCGTTCGGCGATGAGCGCCGCGGTCTGGTCCAGCCAGCCGCCATGTGCTGTCCGCCGGCGTTGCAGCTCCCGGGCCCGGTGCACCTGTTCGGTGATGTTCGCCAGGTGGAAGTACATGGAAAAGGCACGAGCCAGGCGAGTACCGGTCGCCACGTCGACGTCGGCGAGCAACGCCGCGGCGGCGGAAGCGTCGGAGCGCACGAGTGCCCGTACCTTCTCGACGAGGTCCAGGAGCGCCCGGCCCTCCTGGCGCTCGAGGCTCTCCCCGAGCAGCGTCCCCAGCCGGCGGATGTCCGCCCGCAGGGCCGCGTCCGCGTCACCCACCTCCACGGCCAGGATCGTAGCCACCTCTCGCCGATCAAGGGCAAATAGCCGTGATTTGGAGATCAAACTACGGCTATTTGTCCTTGATCGACGGGGAGGGCGGGGAAGAGAGGCGGCGGCCCAGGACCGCCGTCGCCAGCAGCAGGCCGAGTACGCCGGCCAGCGCCCACAGCGCCAGTGCGGTGATCGGCCAGCCGGTCGCCTGGCGGTCGAAGTACGCGACCCCCTCGACCAAGCTGACCCCGAGCCCGGGGATGTTCCACCGGTACATCTGATCGAAGAACCGGGGCAGGAACTCCGGCGGATAGATGCCACCCGACCCCGGGTTGCCGAGCGCGATCAGCAGCAGCACGGCCAACCCGGTACCGAGCAGGCCGAGCCACCCCTGCGCCGCCGAGGTGAGCATGGCAGCGGCGAACGTGACCAGGGTGCCCGCGATCGCCACGCCTACGCGGTGCGAGGTCCACACCTGGGTCACCGGCCCGGCGACGATCGCGCCGGCGGTACCGACCAGTGCGGAGAAGACGGCGAGCGCGCCGATCCGCATGGCCGCCCGGTCGAGGTTGCGCGGTACCGTGCCCACCGCCACGCCCAGCGCGGTGGCGGCGAGGATCCCGCCGAGTACGAACCCGAAGACGAGATAGAACGGCACGACCCCGAGGGGATCCTGGATCGAGACCGGTACGACGTCGGCCACCGCCAGCGACGCGCCGGTCGCTGCGGCGGCGGCGTCGAGCGTCTGCTCGATCACCTGGGTCGCCGCGGGGGAGGACGCGCTGGCGGTGGTGAGAGTCAGGCCGGTACCGCCGAGCGTCGAGGACGACAGGATCGCGTACACGCTGCGCTTTCTCAGGGCCTGCAGTGCCGCCTGCGGGTCGGCGTACTCGACGGCCTCGATCGTGTTGGTGCGGACCCGCACCGCGGCGATCAGCGTGCGCGCGGCGTTGTCGTCGCGGACCACCGCCACCGGGATGTCGCGCGGAGTGGGCTTGTGCAGACCGCCGACGTAGGCGGTGACGAACGCGGCGGCGAGGATGAGCGCGCCGAGCAACAACGCGGCGGTGCGGCCGAGCCACGAGCGCCACCACCGTTCGCTCTCCGGCTCGCGGACGTGCCCCATGCCGGTGAGAACCCTCGGCCGCGCGGGCGGGGTGCGGCGGGTCCCGCGGTAGCGACCGGGCTCCTCCGGCTCGGCCTCGCTTCCGATCGCCTCCTCCACCTGGCTGGCGGCGGGCGGCTCGGCGTCGTGCTCCTGCGTCATTTCGTCAGCGTATGCCGGATAAGTTCGCTATGCGGCTGGTCTAAGGTCGACACTCGTGCACGCGCTCAGCTATCCAGACAAGCCGAAGCCGGGCGATCGGGTGGCCGTGGTTTCACCCTCGGCGGGACTGCCCGCGCTGTTTCCCGAGGTCCACGAGCTGGGCCTGCGCCGGCTCCGCGAGGAGTTCGAGCTGGAGCCGGTCGAGTACCCGACGACCCGGGTGCTGGGCGCGGCTCCGCACGAGCGGGCCGCCGACCTGCACGCCGCGTTCGCCGATCCGTCGGTCGGCGCCGTGCTGGCGACCATCGGCGGCGACGACCAGATCACCGTGCTCCGCCACCTCGACCCGGCGCTGCTGCAGGCCAACCCGAAACCCTTCTTCGGGTACTCCGACAACACGAACCTGCTCAACTTCCTCTGGCGGTTGGGCATGGTCAGCTACCACGGCGGGTCGGTGATGGTGCATCTCGGGCGTGGTGGGCGCGTGCATCCCGCGACGGCGGAGTCCCTGCGGCTGGCGCTGTTCACCCACGGGGAGTTCGAGTTGCGGTCGCCGGAGGAGTTCGGCGACGAGCCCGCCTTCTGGGGCGACGATGGGGCGCTGGATCACGAGCCACCGATGCGCGCCGCCGACGAGTGGTTCTGGGCGGGCGGGGACGGCAGGGTCGTCGAGGGACCGTCCTGGGGCGGCAACCTCGAGATACTTTCGTGGCTGCTGATGGCCGACCGCGACATCGCGGCGCCGCCCGCGTACACCGGCACGGTCCTGCTCCTGGAGACGTCCGAGGAGATGCCGGCGGCGGTCGAGGTCTACCGGATCCTGCGGGCCATGGGCGAACGCGGCCTGCTCGAGCAATTCCCCGCGGTGCTCGTCGGTCGCGCCAAGGCGTGGGACTTCGCCCGGCGTACCACGATCGAGGAGAGGCAGGCGTACGCGGCGCAGCAACGCGAGGCGGTACTGCGGGCGTTGGCGCAGTACGCACCGGACGCGCTCGTCGTGCTGAATGTCGACATCGGACACACGGATCCGCAACTGATCGTGCCGTACGGCGGGACGATCCGAATCGACCCCCGCGCGCGGAGTATCACAGTGCGGTATTGAGCCGCTCGGCGCTAGGCTGGTCCGTGAAAGCCACACCCCCCGCCGCTCGCGGCGCGGGGGTATCGTCGCGTGCTCGAGGTGTGACAATGAAGCTCGCCGGCCTGCTGACCGCCGCTCTCGACGACCCCGCTCTCGCCCGTGCCGCACAACTGGCCGGCGATGGCGCACCGGAGCTCGATCTCACCGCGCCACCGGCTCTGCGGCCGTTCGTCGTGGCCCTGGTCGCCGCGCACCGCGCCGTGCTGGCGGTCACCGCGACGAGCCGCGAAGCCGAGGACCTCGCCGACGCGCTGGGCTGCTTGTTACCGCCGGACGAGATCGCCGTCTATCCGGCGTGGGAAACGCTGCCGCACGAACGCCTCTCGCCCCGATCCGACACCGTCGGCCGGCGCCTGGCGGTGCTACGTCGCCTGGCTCACCCGGACGAGAACGGCTCGCTGCGGGTGGTCGTCGCGCCGGTCCGATCGGTGCTGCAGCCGCAGCTGAAGGGCCTCGGTGACCTCTCGCCGCTCGAGCTACGCCCCGGCGACAACGCCGACCTGTCGGACGTGGCGCACCGGCTGACCGACATTGCGTACGCCCGCACCGACCTCGTCACCAAGCGCGGCGAGTTCGCGGTGCGCGGCGGCATCCTGGACGTGTTCCCGCCGACCGAGGAACACCCGCTTCGGGTCGAGTTCTGGGGTGACGAGATCGAGGAGATCCGCAGCTTCGCGGTCGCCGACCAGCGCACGATCGCGGCGGTGGAACGGCTGTGGGCGCCGCCGTGCCGGGAGCTGCTCCTGACTCCCGAGGTTCGGGCCCGGGCAGCCGCGTTGGCGCAGGAGCATCCCGAGCTCGCCGAGATCGCCGGCAAGCTGGCCGAGGGCATCCCGGTCGAGGGCATGGAGTCGCTGGCCCCGGCGCTCATCGGGCCATCCACAATGGAGCTCGTGGTGCACGCGATGCCGGCCGGCAGCGCCGTCGTGCTCTGCGACCCCGAGCGCATCCGCACCCGGGCACACGACCTGGTCCGCACGTCCGACGAGTTCCTGCAGGCCAGCTGGGCCGCGGCCGCCGTCGGGGGCAAGGCCCCGATCGACCTCGGCGCCGCCGCATTCAAGACCCTGGCGGAGGTACGGGCCACCGCCCGTTCCCTAGACTGTCCATGGTGGACGGTTTCGCCGTTCGGTCTCGCCGCGGCGGCGGAGTCGAAGCCGGGCATCGATGTGTCCGACATCTGGGACGAGGGCATCCCGTCGATCGGTGAGGTAGCCGACGACATAGTGGAGTCGCTGGCGGTGGTCGCCCAGCCCACGCCGCTGTACCACGGCGAGACCGGCCGGGTGCTCGACGACCTGAAGCGCTGGGTGGGCGACGGCTGGCGGGTGGCGCTCGTCTTCCCCGGGCCCGGGCCGGCGCAGCGCGCGGTCGAGGTGCTGCGGGACGCCGACTTCGGAGTGTCTCTTGTGGACGCCATCAAGGCGCCGCCCACCTCCGGCCAGCCGCTCGTCACCACGGGCGCGCTCGGCCACGGGTTCCTCGACGAGGAGTCCCGGCTCGTCGTGCTGACCGGTGACGACATCACCGGTGGCCGGGGATCGTCCACAAAGGACATGCGGAAGATGCCGAGCCGGCGGCGCAACACGATCGACCCGCTGGAGTTGGCGGCCGGCGACTACGTCGTCCACGAGCAGCACGGCATCGGCCGGTACGTCGAGATGGTCCAGCGCACGGTCAACGGGGCGGACCGCGAGTACCTGGTCATCGAGTACGGCCCGTCGAAGCGGGGACAGCCCGGAGACCGGCTGTTCGTGCCGACCGACCAGCTCGACCAGCTGTCCCGGTACGTCGGAGGGGAGACTCCGACCCTGCACAAGCTCGGCGGCTCGGAGTGGCAGAAGGCGAAGGCGCGGGCGCGTAAGGCGGTCCGCGAGATCGCGGCTCAGCTGATCCAGCTCTACGCCGCCCGGCAGGCGTCCACGGGATACGCCTTCGGCCCCGACACCCCATGGCAGCGCGAGCTCGAGGACGCGTTCCCGTACACCGAGACGCCGGACCAGCTCGCCGCCATCGAAGAGGTCAAGGTCGACATGGAACGGCCGGTACCGATGGACCGGCTCATCTGTGGCGACGTCGGGTACGGCAAAACCGAGATCGCGGTACGGGCCGCGTTCAAGGCGGTGCAGGACGGCAAGCAGGTGGCGATCCTCGTACCGACCACACTGCTCGCCCAGCAGCACTTCAACACGTTCTCCGAACGGATGGGCCAGTTCCCCATCGAGATCCGTCAGCTGTCCCGCTTCGCGACACCGCGCGAGGCGGAGGAAACCGTGGCGAAGATTGGCGACGGGACCGCGGACATCGTCATCGGTACGCACCGCCTGCTCCAGTCGACGACCAGGTTCAAGAACCTCGGCATGGTCGTCGTCGACGAGGAGCAGCGGTTCGGCGTGGAGCACAAGGAGTACCTCAAAACGCTGCGTACCCACATCGACGTGCTGACGATGTCGGCGACGCCGATCCCTCGTACGCTCGAGATGGCCATCACCGGCATCCGCGAGATGTCCACGATCGCGACCCCGCCGGAGGAACGCCATCCCGTGCTGACGTATGTCGGCGCGTACGACGAGAAGCAGGTCTCCGCCGCGATCCACCGCGAGCTGTTGCGTGACGGGCAGGTGTTCTATCTGCACAACCGCGTCGACTCCATCGAGAAGACGGCCCGGCGGCTGCGTGAACTCGTACCCGAGGCACGGATCGCGGTCGCCCACGGGCAGATGGGCGAGGACATTCTCGAGCGCGTGATGGTGGGTTTCTGGGAGCGCGAACACGACGTCCTGGTCTGTACGACCATTGTGGAGTCCGGAATCGACATCCCGAACGCCAACACCCTCATCGTCGAGCGGGCCGATCTGCTCGGCCTGGCCCAACTGCACCAGATCCGCGGTCGGGTGGGTCGCGGGCGCGAGCGGGCGTACTCGTACTTCCTGTTCCCGCCGGACCGGCCGCTGACCGAGCACGCGCACGAGCGGCTGGCCACGATCGCCCAGCACACCGAGCTGGGCGCCGGTATGTACGTGGCGATGAAGGATCTGGAGATTCGCGGCGCGGGCAACCTGCTCGGCGGTGAGCAGTCGGGGCACATCGAAGGCGTCGGGTTCGACCTCTACGTACGGATGGTCGGCGAGGCGGTGCAGTCGTTCAAGGGTGAGCGGCCGGAGGAAGAGCCGGACGTGAAGATCGACCTACCGGTCGACGCGCACCTGCCGCACGAGTACGTCGGTGTCGAGCGGCTGCGCCTCGAGATGTACCGCAAGCTGGCCTCGGCCCGCTCCTCCTCCGACCTCGACGCGACCGTCGCCGAGATGACCGACCGGTACGGCGATCCGCCGGTACAGGTGCAGAACCTCGTGGCGGTCGCGCGGTTCCGGCTACTCGCGCGGTCCCACGGACTGACCGACGTCGCGTTGCAGGGCAAGCACATCCGGTTCCTGCCGGTACCGCTGCCGGACTCCAAGCAGTTGCGCCTCAAGCGGCTGTACGCGGACGCGGTCTACAAGGCGGCGGGCGAGACCATCTCGGTACCGCGTCCGACCGACCCGTCCCGCGAACCGCTGCGCGACGTCCCCTTGCTGGAGTGGTGCACGACGCTGCTGACCAGCATCCTGTCGTGATCGCTTGCTGCGCACCTGGACGAGCTCGATGTGCCCAGGCGCCGGTCGTACGCCGAGGCGCACCCGCGCCATTAGGGCGCCGGCGCGGTTGTGGTCGGCCAGGTCGAGCAGCGCGTCGGCGTGCCCAACCGAAGCCAGAAGCTGCGCCGGTGCAGGTGGAGATCACCGGAGAGGGTGCGCCGTTCGCGTAGTGTTTGGCGCGCAGCAGGTTCCGACGTACACGACTTGGGAGCCCAGCGCGTGCCTGTGCAACAAGGTCAGCCGCAGGATCTGCGGGCTACAAAGGCCGCGGGACGCCTGATGGTGCTCGGGTTCGCGCTGACCGTGGTGGTGCGCGGCACGTATTGGCTGTGGACCTGGTTCTTGATCGGACCAGTGTTCGGCCCGGTGAACGTCGTTCCGACCAAGCCCAGCACCGGGCTGTTCTATGCCGAGCTACTGTTTACCGGGCTGTTCGCGCTGGCCACACCGGTTGTCTGCGTTGGCCTGATAGCCAGGCCGGCCAGGCTCCGGCGGATCGGCCACGCACTCGGCTGGGCCTTCGCCATCGACACGGCCGTCTACCTCATCGTGTTCCTCTGGATTGCTGTGTTCGAGCTAGGTTGGGGAGCCGACTTGCTAGCTCCGGCGACGGTCGGCAACCTCGTCCTGGCGGGTATAGCGGTGACGATCGTCCGGTGGACCCGGGTCTGATGCGGGTCGTAGCCGGTCTCCATCGGCCCAGCCTGACAGCTCCGACCCGGATCGATGAATAGGTTTCGCTCACAGCGCATGATGGTCACATGGCCCCGACCTACGTTTCGCTCGGCGACTCGATGTCGATCGACGACTACGCCGGTGGTCCCGGGCGCGGTGCGGCGAGCCTGCTGAACCGGAACCGGGACGACGACTTCCCCGACTGGGCGGGTCGGGACCTGCGCGGCCTCACTGCGAGACACCTCGCCCGGGACGGGGCTACGACGAGCGACGTCCTGTACTCGCAACTGCCCACAGTGGACGAACCGCCGGCGCTGGTGACGATCAGTATGGGGGGCAACGATCTGCTGATCGCTTTCGGCAACACGGCAGCGGCCGAGGTGGCGATCCACACGGTGGTGGCCCTCGGCCACGGCGTGCTGGGACGGTTGCGCCAGCTCGCCGGAGCCGTGCCGATCGTCGTGACGACCGTCTACGACCCGAGCGACGGCCTGGGGGTGATCGGCGACAGCGACTCGCTGTCGTGGCCGGACGGACCCGCGCTGATCCAGATGCTCAACGATGAACTAGCGAAGCTGGCCGGTACGTATGACGCGCTCGTCGCCGACGTCTACAGCCACTTCCTCGGGCACGGCCAACGGCAGGGAGACGTGGCGCAGCTCGATGCTCGGCCTACGGATCGCGACATGTGGTACTGCGGACTGATCGAGCCGAACGCCTGGGGAGCCCACCAGATCCGGACCGTCTGGTGGCAGACCCTCCACGACGCCGGTTGGCCGCCGGCCGCCTAGCGCACTCCGAAGGACAGAATCCGGCCGCCCCAGGTGCCGAAGTAGAGATTGCCTTCCCACACCGCCGGAGTCGACTCGATACAACTGCCGGTCTCCAACGTCCACAGTGGAGTCGGCGCCTCCGTGGTCTCGGCGACGTCGTACGCGTGCAGGTCACCATCGCAGTCGGCGACCATCAGCACACCGTCCACGATGACGGGTGACGGCCACGCCTGGGCACCGAGGCGGATCCGCCACCGCTCGGCTCCGGTCATCCGGTCGACCCCGATCACGCTGCCGCCGGTGGTCACGAACACCACGATGTCCTGGTACAGCGCCGGTGTACCCCAGATTCCCGCCGGATGCCCGCCGCGGTCGTCGAGCTTCCACACCAGCGGGTTGTCCGGCTTGCTCGGGTCCAGCTTCATCATCTGGCCGACCGCCTTGGACCGCGCGGTACCCCGCTCGTACTGCACGCCCACGTAGAGCGCGCCCGCTTCGTCGACGACCATCGCGGCATCGGTGTCGTCACCGGTCCAGAACCGGAAGACGCGTTTGGGCGTACCGCCCTTGGCCAGCGAGCTGAGGTCCCAGCCCTGGACCAGCCCGCCCGAGTTCGCGAAGTAGAGGGTGTTGCCGTAGATCGCCGCGGAGCCCTCGATGGACACGTTCGAGTCGCCGATGTCGCGCAGCAGCTGGCTGTCCCACCCGGGGGTGTGGAAGACCAGCTTCGGGTTGATCCGTACCTTGCCGTCGGGTCCGTAGCTGCGGTTGAGCTTGACGATGTGGAACTGGCTGTTCTCGCCGCCCTCGAACAGGTAGTCGTTGATGATCAAAGGAGAGGCGTCCCAGTCGTCGTTCCACTTCGTCGGCGATACGGCCTTCGCCGAGAGCTTCCACAGCTCGGTGGGGCGGCCCCGGTCGAACGACACGATGTGCAGGTAGTTGTCCCGCGAGCCGGAGTAGACGAGCGGGTACCCGTCCGGGTCGATCGTCACCGATCCCTTGATGATGTCGCCGGTGGGGAAGCTCGGGATGATGCGCTCACCGGTGTCCGCGTCGAGGAAGTGCAGCGCGCGGTCGAACGCGCCGACCACCATCCACGTCCGGCCGTCGCGCTCGAACAACGCGGGCTGGCCGGTGAAGCCCGATCCGCACCACTGCGTCGGGCCGCGCTGGTCGACCGAGAGTGAGCACAGCCGATCGGTACGCGGGAATTGCCACCGCAGTTCCGGCTGGTTGCGCGGAACCGGCCCGGTGCCGTAGTACGTCCGCGTCGCGTTGCCGCGGAACGTGAGCAGACCGGTGACCTTGTCGCCGTACGGCTTGCCGACCCCCGCCGGATCCGACCAGCCCACGAACGGCGTGTTGCTGGGCGGCGGTGGCGACGTGCTGGGGGAGGCCGCCGGTGGGTCGTTCCACACCGCCGCGACGGCGTTGCCTTCGGGCCCCGACGCCTCGCCGGGCACCGCGGCCGTGACGAGCAGGCCGAGTGCGATGACGAGCGCGTAGCGCGCTCGCCGGCGGCTGAGGGGTCCGGTCATCGCTACAGTGTGCCGACGTGCCCCGGTTTGTGGAAGCCGCCGGCGGCCGCGGAGCCGCCAAGCGGCACCAGTTGTGGAAAAACTCACGGCGTGCAACGAAAACGAGTTTGTCGTGTACAGCACGGATGGCCGATACGCACCGTTCGTACCGGCCTCATGCCATGTTTTTGTCCGAACCGCCGTCCGCTGATCCCTCCGGGATACCGGCCAGGGCGGCCCGCGCCTGGTCGCGCACCGTCGGGGACGGCGAGGTCGCGAGCACATGCTCCAGAGCCTTCCGGTACGCGACATCGAAGGCTTTTTCCGACGGTACGGCGATGTCCGGCTCCACGCCGGTGCCCTCCCAGTTGGTACCGGTGACCGGATTGACCGACCGCGCGTTCGGCACGGTGATCTCGAGCGTCGGCGTGAGCGCGAACGCCTCGGTCGGGTGCGCCCCGCCGCGGGTCGTCTCGCCGATCAGCGTCGCCCGGCCCTGCACCTTGAGGTTGTAACAGAACTCCTCTGCGCCGGAGAACGTGGTGTCACTGGTGAGGACGTACACCGGACGGTCGAGATACCGCTCGCCGGGGACGTAGGGCATCGACCAGAACTGCCGGGTCTGCCCGGTTGCCGCGCGGAAGATGTTGTTGAGGTGCGTCTCCCCGTCGGGGAACAGGTAACTGTTCCAGAAGATCACGCCCTCCGGCGCGCCGCCGCGGCCCTTGCGCAGATCGACGATCAGCACATGAGTCTCGGCAACGAGCCGCATGGCCGCCGCGATCGCGTCGCCGCCGATGCCCGGGTCGGTCATACCCCACAGATCGAGGTAGCCGACGTTGCCGTCGAGCCGTTCCACCCGGGTGATGCCGTAGTTGCCCAGTCGCCACATTTCCTGGTACGCCGTCAGCAGCTCAGCCTCGGACATGGCCTGGTGCAGCTCGGCGGCGCGAATCCGGACCCGCAGGTGTTTGTCGCCGCACAGCTCGAAGAGTTGTGTGGTGAGCCGGTCGCCCAGCATGGCCTCGTCCATGCCGTCGTACTCGCCTGCGTCCAGCCGTGCCTGGATCGCGGCGGCGGCCGCCTCGGCCTTGTCCGGGAAGACGTAGTTGGCACGCAGTAGGGCGATGGCATCCTCGATCGGTTTCCTCGACATGCCGGTTACCGTACTCATCATCCTGTGCCTCGCACCCGAGTTGTCGATCGACCACTCGGGTGCGAGGCTTCGCTCATGGAGCTGACTCGCAGCCGCACGTTCACCTGGTCCGATCCGGCGGTCTCCGCGGCGGAGATTGGCCGGCGCAGCGGCCTCGAGATCCTGCAGGCGATGGGCAAGGGAGAGCTGCCACACCCACCCGTGATGGATCTGATCGGCATCGAGAGCATCGAAGCCGAGGACGGCCGGATCGTGGTGACGATGACGGCCCGCGAGTTCCATTACAATCCACTGGGGACCGTCCACGGTGGAGTGTTGGCGACATTGCTCGACACGGCGACCGGCTGCGCGGTGCACAGTACGCTGCCGGCCGGCATGGGTTACACGTCGCTGGATCTGACGACGAAGTACCTGCGGCCGGTGACCGTCGAGTCCGGTCGGCTGAGCTGCGTCGGTACCGTGTTGTCCCGCGGCCGCCGGACCGCACTGGCCCAGGCGGAGCTCAGCGACGAGCGCGGCCGGCTGGTCGCTCACGCGACGTCGTCGTGCCTGCTCTTCGAGATTCCTAGCTGACCAGCTCCAGCGTCTGACGGGCGTTCCTGGCCAGCTCGTCCCAGCGGCCCATGTACGCGCTGTACGCCTGCGCGTCCAGTCCAATGTGGACCTGGTAGCAGCGCAGCCGCGCCTCGGCATTCGCTTCGCCGGCGACCCGTTCGGCGACCGCGGCGCGGATGTCGATACGCTGCCAGGCGGGATACCAAGGCCACCAGTACAGCAGCCAGGCCAGGTCGTACAGGCTGTCGCCGTACATCGAGTTGCCCCAGTCGAGCACGGCTGTGATCCGTCCACTCTGGACGAGGACGTTGCGGTTGAGCAGATCGCTGTGCACGAACTGGCGTACCGGTGGGCAGCCGGCGGCCAGCTTGCGAAAGGCCCGGGCGGCGGTGTCGAACGGCCGCGCACCGGTCGGCGAGGCGTCGAGCGCCGACCGCCAGCCGTGGACACGCTGGCCCGGCCGGTCCTCGATGCCGTACAACAGCGCCTCGGTCCACGTGCGCTGGGACGCCGATCCGTCCGGGCGCCACAGCCCGTAGCCGGTACCGGGTGGCTCGATGCGGCGCAGCCTGTCCAGTGTCGTCAGCAAGTTCGGCAGGACCGCCCGCATTCCGTCTTCGTCGAGGGCGTCGAGGAAGTCGCCGTGGGCGCGCCGGCTCACCGCGAAAGCGGTACCGTCGGCGGTTTGTCCTAGCTGGAGCACGACGGGGATCGGCAGGTCGTCGCTGGCGTATGTGGCCATCCGTGCGTCTTTTGCGAAGTCCTCGCCGTGCGCGCCCAGCCGGAAGACCAGCTCCTCACCGCCGAACGTGACGGCGTACGCACGGGACCACTCACCGGCCCCGAGTGGGACTACCCTGCCAGGCATGAAGCTGGAGGTTACCCCTGCCGTACCAGCCCTCGACACCGAGTTGCACATCCGGCTTACTGACGTTGCGCCCGGTGACGAAGTGACACTCGAGTCGACCAACCACGACGCGATGGATCGCCTCTGGTCCGCGCACGCCACTTTCGTGGCGGCCGCCGACGGCACGGTGGACCTGACGCGGGACGCGCCGGTAGCCGGCTCGTACACCGGCGTCGATCCGATGGGCCTCGTCTGGTCGATGTCCCTTCAGCAGTCCACCGGGTCCGGACCGTTCACGGTGACCGCGTCTGTCGACAGTGGACCTTCGGCCGAGGCGTCGGTCGAACGGCTGCGGTATCCGGCCGGCGTGACCCGTGAGGTCGTCGATGCCGATGGACTCGTCGGCGTGCTGTGCTACCCGGAGGAAGGGCCGGCGCGCCCGGGTGTGATCCTGGTCGGCGGCGCCGAGGGCGGTCTGCACGATGTCGACGCGGCGCTCATGGCGGCGCACGGCTTCACCGTCCTCGCGCTGGCGTACTTCGGTGCGCCCGGTGTGCCGTCGGGACTGGTATGCGTACCGCTGGAGTACTTCGGCACGGCGATCGACTGGTTGCTGGCCCACGAGCGGGTCATGGGCGACCGGGTCGGGATGATCGGCGGGTCGCGGGGCGGCGAGGCGTCACTCCTCGTCGCTTCGACGTTCGAGCGGGTCGGCGCGGTGGTCAGCCTCGTCGGCAGCGGGGTGCTGACGCAGGGCATCTCATACTCCAGTGGCGCTCTTCTCGACATCCTGCGCACCGACGTCCCATCGTGGACGTGGCGGGGTGCACCGCTGCCGTACCTGCCCTACGCGATCCCGCCGGAACTCGAGCAACTCGTGGCTGCCGGTGAACCCGTCCCGCTCCGGCTGGCCTTTCCCACCGGCGACACCGCACCGCTGGCCGAGAACGCGATCGAGGTCGAGCGGATCCGGGGAGCGGTACTCCTGCTGTCGGCGGAACACGACTATGGCTGGGACTCGCCGATCCTCAGCGAGGTGGCGATGACCCGGCTCGCCCGCGCCCGCCACCCGTACCCGTACGAGCACATCGTCTATCCCGGTGCGGGCCACGACATCGCGCCGCCGCCGTACGGGCCGACCACCGAGCGCACCTCGCCCGGTCCCGGTGTGCTGTTCGCCTCGGGCGGGACTCCGGAGGCCACCGCGGCCGCCCGCGCCGACCAGTGGCGCCGATCGATCGCCTGGTTCGCCGAGCACCTCATTGTTTGAAGGTGAGCCTGACGATCATCGGACGGGAGCGGCGCATTACCGGTATGTAGCGCAGGTTCGGCGCCAACCAACCGATGAAGCCTCGGCCTCGCGGGGGCTTCAGGTCACGCACCTCGGCGATCGCCGGGTCCATCGCGGCCAGCTCGGGAACCTTGTTCGGGAATATCGTCCACTGCAGCGGAGGCGGCCGATAGCCCGGCGTACCGCGACGGACCACGCCGGCCATCCACGGCGGGACGGCGTCGAACACCATGGCCCCGCCCGGGAATCTCTTGGCGCACATGGCGATCAGGTTTCGTACCTCGTCCGGCTGGAGGTACATGAGCAGTCCCTGAGCGGTGATCAGTACGGCGTTGCTTGCGTCCGCCTCGTCCATCCAGGCCGGGTCGAGCGCCGAGCCCGGGAACTCCCGCAGCCGCTCGTTCGTGGGCATTAGCGTCCGGCGGAGGTCTATCGACTCGGGCAGGTCGACGGTCAACCACCGCACCGAACCGTTGTCCACCCGCCAGAACTGGGTCTCCAGCCCTTCCCCGAGCGCCACCACGGTGCCCTCGGGATGCCGGGCGAGGAACCGCTGGACCTCGCGGTCGAAGGTACGCACCCGCAACGCTTGGATCTGGCCGTGCGCCGGGTACAGCTGACCGAACCGTTCCGCGAACGGGTAGTCGAGCTTCTCCACGACCTCGATCGCGAGCGGGTCCGACAGCACCGCGTCGTCGCGGCGCGCCTCCACACTGCGGAACCACAGCGTCCACAGTGCGGTCTCCGGCACCCCGCCCAGCCCCGGCTCGATCGCCATCCTCCGATCGTAGGAGCGACCGCGCCCACCCCTCCCGGTTGATCATGAAGTTCGTAGGTCGACACGCCGTCGAACCCGCAACTAAGTTCATGATCAACGGGGTCGGGGGTCGGGGCGGGGTTAGCGGAGCCAGAAGACGGGGGCGCGGGGGGTGAAGGGCAGGGTCGCGCCGGCCGGTACGCAGAACGCGTGCTCGCGCCGGATGCGGACGGTATCGCAGTACCCGTCGGTGATGACCAGAATCGGTCCATCTGCCGGAAAGTCGTCGGCGCGTTCGAGCAGGTTCACGCCTGGCTGCAGGACCGTGCCGCCGCGGCCCCGGACCCGGACGCGACCCGCGATCTCCTCGACCGGCAGGTAGCCGGCGTCGTACGCGACCGCGTCACAGAACACCACGCGCGCAGCCGGTACGTCGCGGGCTAGCGCATACGAGGCGATCGCCCCGAGCGCCTTGCCGAGCAAGGTGGACGACATCGAACCGGAGGTGTCGAGTACGACGCCGAACGTCGGGCGCCGGACCACCTCCTCAGGAGTGACCCAACCCGGTCGCGGAATGTCCGGTGTGGACCCTTGGCGACGGGACGGGCGCGCGTACGAGCGGCGCTTCTCGGTCGCCGGGAAGTGCTCGTCGAACCACCGGGCCAACTGGGCGTCCCAAGGTAGCGGCGGCTGGTCGAGCACGCGGATCTCGTCGACCAGTCCCGCCGGCAGCAGACCACGGCCGTTCGAGTCGTGGTACGCCAACCCGGACTGCAGTGCACGCCGGTAGTAGTCGTCGAGGTCCAGACCACGGCACGCCTCACCTCGCCCGGGCAGCGGGCTGCCCAGCACGTCACCCAGGCCGCGCCCGCGCAACGTGGCCAGCTTGCGGAAGCGGCGCATGTCGCGGACGATCCGGTCGTACACCGCCTCGCTCGACAGCCCGCGCAGCTCCGGGTCGTAGAGCACGTCCTCGGGCATCTCGCCGACGCCCATCTCGACCAGCCAGCCGTTGATGACGTAGTCGGTGGCGATGTTCCACAGGAACGGGTCGCGGTGCGCGACACGGTCGGCGTGCCGCAGTGCCGCGTGCAGCATCTCGTGCGCGATGATGAACCGACACTCCATATCGGACAGTCGTACCAGCGGATTGACATAGATTTCCGCGGACGACGCGTCGACCGCGGCGATGGAGATCTCCCATGCCTGGGCCAGCTCGCGGTCCGCGACGATGCGGAAGCCCGCGGCTAGGGCCGCCAGCAGGGGGTACGACGAGACGAACCATCGCCGTGCCTGCTCCCACGGGCTGTTGGGCGGTGGTCCGTCGGACTCGCGGTGGCGCACCTCACCGGCCTGCTCGACCGCGTCGGTGGCCGCCGCGGCCAGGCCGATCGCGAAGCGATCCGTCCAGCCGAGCGACAGCGCGCCGGTCCGCACGACATAGGGGCGTCCGAGCCGCAGATCCGACTCGACACCGCCGATGCCACACGACGCGTACGCCGACGGTACCCCCGTGTCCCGCCACCGCCGGGCGAGCACGGCCTCGTCGGTGGTCGGCAGTTCGGCCGGTACCTCGACCGGCGGCTTGCCCAGCTTGAGCCCGGCCTGGAAGCGGGCCACCGCGACGCAGCACGCGGCCGCGTAGGCCGGGTCGATCGTCGGTTCCCCGTCGAGGTGGCCGAAGCCCAGGTGCAGTACGCAATGGCTGAGTACCCACATCCATTCGTCGGCCGTGCCCCGCTTGCGCTTGTTGGCCGCGATGAACCCGTCGCCGTGGACCCACGCCCAGGCGCCGGTTCGAGCCAACGCGTCGCTGTCCTGCCAGTGCCCCCACACTCGCGGCAGGCCACCGCCGGTCGGGTCGTAGTACAGCGGCCGGAACAGCGGGTGAAAGGCGACGGCGCGGTACGCGTGGTCGAACGCCTCACGCCACGGATCCGGTGCGGTCTGGCGGCGCGGCATGTCAGGCGGCCCGGGCGGCCACCAGCCGCGGCAGGTCCCGGCTCACTTCGACGAGGAACCAGGCCGGGAGTACGGGCATGCCCGCGTCGTCGGTAGCGACCACGAGCTGCGCGCACTCCAGCGAGATCTCGGCCAGCTCGACGAGCAAACCCTTGGCGCGTACGGCGAACCGGCGTACCGATGGCGACGCGTGCTCCTTGCTCGCCGGCAGCTCCTTGACCAGTCGGGCCCGGAACGCCTCGGCGAAGAAGTACAGCAGATCCCGGTCCGTGACGGCACGCGGCCACGAAACGTCGCCACGCACGATCGCGTCGAGGCCGTACCGGTGCCGCACGGTCTTGATGTACGCGCAGAACGACGACGCGTGCTGCGGCGTCAACGTGCCCGTGGCCAGGACCCGCAACGTCTCCTCGGCGATGTCGTCACCCCAGGAGCGCACGGCGTCGGAGAGCATGTGCCACGACCGCGGCGTGGAGAACGGCTCTTCGGTCTTCGGCGGCGCGGTCCACAGGTGATCCGGCCGTTGCGTGAGGTAGTCCACGATCCACGGGTGGATCCCGGCGGTCCCGGCCCACACCAGCCAGTCGGTGACCGACGCGCGCAGGTGCACGTGTACCAGCCGGTTGACCAGCGCGCTGGCCATCGGTCGCGCGAGTGCGTTGTCGGTGGCCCGGTTGCCGGCGCCGATGACGATCGACCCGGCCGGCAGCTCGTACGCGCCGACCCGGCGGTCCAGGATCAGCGAGTAGAACGCCTTCTGCACTTCCTGGGTCGAGGAGTTCAGCTCGTCGAGGAATAGGCAGTACGGCTCGTCGCGGGCGATCGATTCCGGTGGCGCGAACCGGCTGCGCCCGTCGCGCAGCTCCGGCACCCCGATCAGGTCCTCCGGCGCGAGCTGGGTACCGATCAGTGTCACGCAGTCCAGACCGAGCGCGGCGGCGAACTGCCGGACCAGCGCGCTCTTCCCGATGCCCGGCGCACCCCACACGAATACCGGGCGAACTACGGCGCAATGCAGCAGTACGTCCGGTAGCTGAGCGGGCGTCACCGTTACCGCGGATTCCAAGCAGCTCCCTCCTGTGTTCGGACTCACAACCAGACCAGCATCCGCCTCGTTCGGTCCGATCCGCCACTCCAATTCGGTGGGGATTGTCGTACCCATGAGACAAGGTGGATGGATGAACCACGCGATATGGGCAGAGGGGCTGGTCCGGCGCTTCGGGGAGACGACCGCGCTGGCGGGGGTGGATCTGGCCGTCCGCACCGGCAGCGTGTTGGGACTTCTCGGCCCGAATGGGGCCGGCAAGACGACCGCTGTGCGCGTTCTCGCGACGCTGCTGCAGCCGGACGGCGGGCACGCCACGGTCGGGGGGTACGACGTTGTCAAGCAAGCGCATCAGGTGCGCCAACTGATCGGGCTGACCGGCCAGTTCGCCTCGGTCGACGAGAACCTCACCGGGGTCGAGAATCTGGTGCTCATCGGCCGGTTGCTCGGCATTCCGAAGGTCGACGCCAAGCGCCGCGGCCGCGAGCTGTTGACGGAGTTCCGCATCGACGATGCCGCCGACCGGGCGGTCAAGACGTATTCCGGCGGCATGCGGCGCCGGTTGGACCTCGCGGCGAGCCTGGTGGGCCGGCCGCAGGTGCTGTTTCTGGACGAACCCACCACGGGGCTGGACCCGGTTGGCCGGGTCGAGTTGTGGGATCTGGTCCGCAGCATGGTCGCCGGCGGCGTCACGGTCCTGCTGACGACGCAGTATCTCGACGAGGCCGACCAGCTCGCCGACGAGATCGCGGTGATCGACCACGGTCGGGTCATCGCTACCGGCACCCCGGACGAGTTGAAGGCGAAGACCGGCGCGCAGACGCTCGCGCTGCGGCCCGCGGATCCGGCCGACCTGGCCACGGTGGTCACCATCGTCGGCGAGCTGACGACCAGCGAACCGGAGACGACCAACGGGACCGTCATGGTACCGATCACCGATCCGGCCGTCATGCCCGCGGCGGTCCGCCGGCTCGACGACGCCGGTGTGACGCTGTCCGAGCTCGAGCTGCGCCGGTCGAGCCTCGACGAAGTATTCCTGTCGCTCACCGGACACCGGACGGAGGAGTCGTGATGGCTACCGCCACACTCGCCCCGGCCCCGCGGGTCAACCCGATCCAAGGGCTGCGGCAGACGCTCACCCTGGCCTGGCGCACGCTGGTCCAGGTCCGGCACAACCCGTTCGAGCTGCTGGACTTCAGCATCCAGCCCATCATGTTCCTGCTGCTGTTCACGTTCGTGTTCGGCGGCGCGATCTACGGCTCGCCCGGTGACTACCTGACGTTCGCGTTGCCCGGCATCATCGTGATGAACATGGTCTTCGTGACTATGTATGTCGGTCTCGGGCTCAACACCGACCTGACCAAGGGCGTGTTCGACCGACTGCGGTCGCTGCCGATCGCGCGGTGGGCGCCGCTGACCGGGCGGATCACGGCGGATCTGGTCAAGCAGGCCTGGTCGGTCGCCCTGCTGCTGGGCGTCGGGATGATTCTCGGCTTCCGGGTCGGCACCAACGCGATGGCCGTGTTCGCGGCGCTCGCACTGCTGCTGGTGTTCGCGTTGGCGTTCTCCTGGATCTCGGTACTGGTCGGCGTGATAGCCAAGGATCCCGAGAAGGTCCAGGTGTTCAGCTTCACCGCGCTGTTCCCGCTCACGTTCGTCAGCAACGTGTTCGTGCCGACCGAGACGATGCCCGGCTGGCTGCAGGCGTTCGTGAAGGTCAACCCGGTGACGATCCTGTCCGAGGCGACCCGCGGGTTGCTCGTCGGCGGGCCGGTCGCCCGACCCGTGGCCGGATCGCTGCTCTGGGCGGCCATCATCGTTGGGGTCTTCGCGCCGATCGCCGTCTGGGCGTTCCGTCGCCGGGTCTGAATACTTACATAGAACTGGTCCGATCCCGCCCGGTACGAGACAGTGCGGGGCATGCAGCTGGCGTCGACCGACGCACGGCAGAGCCGGTGTTTGTTGGTGGTGGCGGCCGCCGGGTACGGCAAGACGTCGGCGGTCCGCGACCTGCTGCGCGACGTCGAGTCCAGTTGGCTACCGGGTGGCGAGGCGACCGGTCTGGCCGAGGGCGGGCTGGAGGATCTGGCCTGGGGCTCCGCGAGTCCACTGTGGATAGTGGTGGACGATCTGCCCCGGTTGCCGGCCGAGACGACCCGGGCGTTGCTCGCGGCGGTCGCGGGGCTGCCCGAGGACGTTCACGTCGCGCTGCTGTCGCGGCTACCGCTGGGTGCCCCGGTCTCCCGGTGGCGCGGGCGGGGCGTGCTGACCGACGTCCAGCCGGGGGATCTCACGCTGTCGCTGGACGAGGTCGCCGGACTGCTGGCGGCGGAGTACGGGCTGCGGGACGAGCCGATGTCCGCTCGGATACACGCGATCACCGCGGGCTGGCCGGCGCTGGTCCGCCTGACCGCGGCGTCGATTACCACGCACGGCGTACCGGACGGCTCGCTGCTGGACGCCGTCACCGAACCGGGATCGGCGCTCGCGAGCTTCGTCGGCGAGGAGATCCTCGCGGCACTGCCGGCCGACGCCCTCCGGCTCGTACGCGACCTTGCCGGCATGGCCCCGATCGGGGTACCGCTGTGTCAGTCGCTGGGCCACCGGCGAGCCGAGCAGACCGTGGCGATGCTAGCGCGTACGGGTGTGCTCGACCGGGGATCGAAGCGCATCGTGCCGTTGGTCGGTGCCGTTGCCCGGCACGGGTTCCGGCCGGCCACGGCTCGGACGCGGGCGCGCCTGGCCGCTGAGTGGTACACGGCCAACGGCCCACCGGTCGCCGCCGCGTCCGCGTACCACCATGCCGGTGACGACAAGGAATGCGCCCGCGTCCTCGCCGACTGCGGTGACGAGATGCTCGCCGCCGGCGAGGCGCAGACCGTGGTCGAGCTGATCCGGGCGCTACCCCCCGAACTGCACCACCGCCGCTTGCAGCTGTTGCTCGGGGACGCGTTGCGGACCACCGGAGAGGCAGCGGCCGCGCTGGCCGCTCTCGGCGTACTGGCCGATGAATCTCCGGTCTGGGACGCCGGCCTGGCGTGGCGGATGGGGATGGTGCACTACCTGCGGGGCGAGCCGAAGTCGGCGCTGGAGGTGTACGCGCGGGCCGACCCGGACGCCGGCCCCGCGGTGGACGGGGCGCTGTTGCTGGCGTGGACGGCGACGGCGTGGTGGATGCTCGGCGACGCGGACCGCGCGGTAGAGGCGGCTCGGCGCGGCTGCGAGCGGGCGGCCGTGTCGGGCGACCCGCGCGCTCGGGCCACCGCGCACGTCTCGTTCGGCCTGTGCCTGAGCCTGGTGGGTGACCTGGCCGGGGTGGAGGAGCAGTACGGGTTGGCGCTGCGGTTCGCCGAGACGGCGTGCGACATCGTGCAGGTGACCCGCATCCACCTCAACCGCAGCCACCACCTGCTGGCCGAGGCCCGGTTCGACGAGGCGCTGCGGGTCGCCGGCCTGGCCGTGCGCTCGGCCGAGCACACCGGACCACCCGGCATGCTGGCCGTTGCGCTGTGCAACGAAGGTGAGGCGCTGACCCGGCTCGGCCGGTTCGACGACGCGGTTGCGAGCTACGAACGGGTCGTCCTGCTGGCCCGGCGCCTCGGGTCGCGACGGGCCGCGTCCGCCCTGGCCGGAATGGGCGAGGTGCATCGGCGGCGCGGTGAGCACGAGCAGTCGCGGGCGTGCTACGAGGAGGCGGTACGGCTGGCGCGCACGGGCGGGGAGCGCCAGTCCCTGGTACCCGCGCTAGCCGGGCTGGCCCGGGCGCTCGCCTCGACCGACCCGGACGCAGCGCTGGCGCTGGCCGACGAGGCGTACGAGACGGCGGCCGGCTCGTACGTGGTGCCGGCGACGCTCGCCCGCGGTTGGGTACTGCTCGAGCAGGGGCGGCGGGAGGAGGCCGCGGGGTTGGCCGAGCTGGCCGCGCGGACCGCGCGGGACCGGCGGGAGCGGGCCCGGTTGGCCGACACGCTCGAGCTGCGGGCCGCGGCGTCGGCCTGTGCCGGGCCGGCGCGGGCGGCGCTCGCGGAGGCGTACGGGATCTGGCGCGACGGCGGAGCCGCCGTGGACGCCGACCGCATGCTGGTCGCGTTGGGACAGGTACCGGACGCGAGCACCGAGGACCGGTTGGGCGCGATGCTCGCCGCGGATCGGTTGGCCGCGGCCGGCGCCGCCGCCGGGTTGCCCGGCGCGGCCGAGCCGGGGCTGGTGGTCATCCGCGCGCTCGGGCAGTTCGAGGTGTGGGTCGGGGATCAGCAGGTTCCCGCCTCGGCGTGGCAGTCCCGCAAGGCGCGCGACCTGTTGCGCATCCTCGTCGCGCGGCGGGGGCGCCGGGTACCGCGGTCGGAACTGGCGGAACTGCTCTGGCCCGAGGACGACCCGACCCGTACGGGGCACCGGCTGTCGGTGCTGCTGTCCATCATCCGGACGGCGGTGCACCCGGACGTGGTGGTGGCCGACCAGTCCAGCGTGGCCCTGGACCTGAACCGGTCCCGCGTCGACGTCGAGCACTTCCTCGCCGACGTCGCACACGGCCTCCGGCTGCGGGACCGGGGTGCCCTGGCCGAGGCGCGGCGGGTGCTGGTCGCCGCGGAGCGGTCGTACGCGGGAGAGGCTTTCTCCGACGAGCCGTACGCGGACTGGACCGTCCCGCTGCGCGAGGAGGTGCGGGCGGCGTACCTGCGGGCGGTGCGCGCGCTCGCCGAGCTGTGCCGGATCGCGGGCGAGACCGAGCTGGCGGTGTCCTACCTGCGACGGCTGCTGGAGCAGGACCCGTACGACGAGACCGTGCACCGGACGATCGTCGAGATGCTGGCGGCCAGTGGCCGGCACGGCGAGGCCCGGCGCGCGTTCATCCGGTACGCCGAAGCGATGTCGGCGATCGGCGTACCGCTATCCGCCGAGGCGGAGTTCCCGCGCCTGGCCGGCGGCCCGGCGCAGCGCGGTCGCGATCCGCTTCTCGGTGGACCGGCCGACCCGGGTCGCCGGGATCGATAGGCTCACCGCGTCGACGGCCGGCGTACGCAGCGGCACGGCTACCGCGAAGCAGACGATGCCTTCACTGCTCTCCTCGTGGTCGACCGCGTACCCGCGTTCGCGGATCGCGGCCAGCTCGCGGCGCAGCGCGGTGTGATTCGTGATCGTGCTTGCGGTGAGCCGCGCCAGCGAGCGGCCCACCAGGCGGTGGGCCTCGGCGTCGGTGCGCTCGGCCAGCAATGCCTTCCCGAGCGCCGTGGCGTGGGCCGGCAGCCGCCTGCCGATCGCACTGTACAGCCGCAGTGGGTGTACCGACTCGCGCTTGGCGAGGTAGACGACGTACGGCCCGTCCAACCGTCCAAGGTGGACAGTCTCGCCGAACTCCGTGGACAGGTCGTCCAGCACTGTCCTGAGTAGACCGACGACGTCGTCCGCGTCGAGGTACGCCGCGCCCACCTGGAACGCGCGCAGGCCGAGGCCGAACCTGGTCCCGGTCTGATCGGTCTCGACCCAGCCACGGGCGGCCATCGTGCGCAGGATGCCGTGCAGGCTGCTGCGCGGGATGTCGAGGGCGCGGGCGAGGTCGCCCAGCGTCCGCCGGGTCGGCGAGACGGCGAGGGCCTCCAGCACCTCGAGCGTGCGATCGGCGGACTTGACCGGCTGGCTCATCGCTGTATGGTCACATACGTGACGACCGTTCAACATGCTGAACAGGTCATCGGCGTCGATCGGATCGTGCCGGTCGTGGTGCTCGCGGATTCCGCCGGCGCGGAACCGCTAGCCGGCGCCCTCGTCGCGGGTGGCCTGCACTGCGTCGAGGTGACGTTCCGCACCGACGCGGCGGCTGACGTGATCCGGGCGATGGCGGTCCGTCCCGAGCTGGTCGTCGGCGCGGGGACCGTGCTGACCGCAGAGCAGGCCGAGCAGGCCGTGGTGGCCGGGGCCAGGTTCGTGGTCAGCCCCGGATTCGGCCCGGCGGTCGTCCGGCGCTGCCAGGAGCTGGGGGTACCGGTCTTCCCCGGCATCGCGACCGCCACCGAAATCCAGATGGCGCTCGACGCCGGGCTCGACACCGTCAAGTTCTTCCCGGCCGAGCAGCTCGGCGGTGTCGGCATGGTGAAGGCGCTCAGTGCGCCGTTCCGCACGGTCCGCTTCATCCCGACCGGTGGCGTCGACACCGGCAACCTCGCGGACTACCTCGCGGTTCCGAGCGTGCTCGCGGTCGGGGGCACCTGGATGGTCGCGCCGGACCTGCTGGCGGCCGGCGACTGGGCCGAGGTGACCCGCCGTTGTGTTGCGGCGGTCGCCGCGGTTCGGGGCTGAGTCCCATGACAGGGTTGGAGATCCGCCCGGCCGCCGAATGTCGCTTCGACCTCGTCTCGCTCGGCGAGGTGATGCTGCGCCTGGATCCGGGCGAGGGGCGCATCCGCACCACGCGCGAGTTCCGCGTCTGGGAGGGCGGCGGGGAGTACAACGTGGCGCGCGGGCTGCGC
>DASRII010000034.1:0-3595 GCA_035650075.1 Micromonosporaceae bacterium
AGTTGACGTAGAGCTGACCGTCGGCGAACTGGTCCCGTACCCGGTGCGCCCATCGCACCGCGAGCGTGGTCTTACCGACGCCCGGCGTGCCCGACAGGACGATGACCCGTAGTTCCGTGGCTGGCCTCTCGCGGTCGGCCGTGGCGAGCCGATCCAGCTCCGCCAGCTCGGCCTGACGGCCGACGAAGCCGCCGGTGTCGGCCGGCAGCTCGGCCGGAACCGGCACCGGGGGCGGTGCCGGCACGCTGACGGGCAGGTCCCGTCCGCCGCCGACCCTGTCCGCCCGCCCGGTGCGGCCGGTCCGCTCAGGCTGCTCGCCGCCGTCGCGGCGCGGCTCGTCGGCACGCAGCAGCGCCTCGTGCGCCGCCGTGAGTTCCGGGCCCGGGTCGACACCGAGCTCTTCCACCAGTTGCTCGCGGACGGCGTGGTACGTGGCGAACGCCTGCGCGCGCCGGCCGGCGGCCTGGTAGGCACGGATCAGCCGGGCCTGGCCGACCTCGTCCAGGGGGTGGGCGGCCGCCGCCTCCGCGAGGAGCCGCACCGCCCTGTCGGCGTGGCCGTCGGCCAGCATCGCATCCGCGTATCGGGTGAGCACGGTTCGCCGCTCCTCGACGAGCGCCCGCACTGCTGGATGACCCGCCAGGACCGGCACGTCCACGAGCGGATCGCCGTGCCAGAGCCGCAACGCCTCGTCCAGCCGGTCGACATTGCGCTCCTGGCCAGCCAACCGGACCAGTCTGCGGAACTCGGCAAGGTCAACGCTGCCCGGTGCCGCGACCAGCCGGTACCCGTCGCCAGTCCGCGGAATGAGCTGGCTGACGGAACGTGACGGCCGGTCCGGTTCCAGCGCCTTTCGCAGGTGTTTCACCCGGGTCTGTACGACGTTGACCGCGCTCTCCGGCGGGTGGTCGCCCCAGAGCGCCTCGACCAGCGCGGAACGGGTTACCGGCCGGCCCTCTCCGAGCACGAGCAGCCCGAGGACCGCCCGCTGTCCGGCGGGACCCAGATCCACGGGCCGGTCGTCGAGCCACGCGCGGGTCATGCCCAGGACCTGTATCCGGACCACCATGCTCCGTTCAGTCGAAATCCAGTGGCTGTCGTCATTGTTCGTCCAGGACTCGACAACGGATGGGGGAGAGGATGTCGGGAATCTTCCTGTGCCTGACGGCCGGGATGGTCGGGCTCGGGCTTGCGGTGCAGGCGGGCACCGCCAACGCCACGCCGGTTCGGCTCGACGAGCCAACGTTGGCCTGCGCCATCGACTACGACTGGAAGCAGGTGGAGCCGTCCCGGTTCCTCAGCCAGGTGAAGATCCGAAACACCGGCGCGGCGGTGATCAACGCCTGGACGCTCCGCTTCACGCTGCCTGAGCCGCAGCGCGTCGTGTTGTACCGCAACGCCAGGTTCGAAACGTTCTCCGGGCCGATCGTCGCCCACAACATCGAGAGCAACGGCGTCGTCGAACCTGGCAACACCGTGGCCGTCGGTTTCCACGCCAACGGAACCGGCATGGTGATCCACGACTTCACCGTCAACGGAACGGCATGTGCGGCCGCCGACGAATAGCGTGCCGGTGGGCAAAGACCCAGGTCGAAAGCCAGTTCCTGTCCCATCAATGGGCGGCGAGGATGCGGAGACCCCGGGGGTCGAGCCGGGCGGGCCCGCGGGGCAGGCCCGCCCGGTGCCAGATTTGTCGGCTTCGGCGGACGTCGGCTGCGGCTACGGAACTTGCGACGGGCGCCTGGTTGTCGCTTCCTCGTGGCAAGCGACACCTGGTCGGCTCCCGGCCCCGACTGGACCTCGTGTCACCCTTGTAAGGATGGTGCGACCGCTTCGTCCAGGTACGCCGGCGTTCAGCCGAGCGGGATAGCGCCGAAGAGCCGCAGGCTCCGTTGGGAATCGGTTCGTGTCGATCCCGGTACAAACCCAACGGTCTGCGGTGCTTCGGATCGCCGAGTACGCGGTTCCGTTATCGTGTCGGCGTGGCTTGCGATGACGGCGTGATCGGTGACGATCCGCTCGTCAACGGTATGAGTCTGTCCATACGGCTGCGGCGGGACTTCACCGTTACCGACGCCGACCGCCTTCTCGCGACCGCCCGCCGCGTCTACCGCGAACTCAACCCGGGCACGAGCGCCGAGGAAGCCTGCGTGACGGTGTCCTGCGCTTCGGACGCGCCACGCACACGCTGTGGACTTCCGTACCGTTAGCATGACGGAAATCGGCGTGGGGAGCGGGCATGCGGTGGTTCCGGCGAAAGCCGGCCGACGGACCCCTCCTGGTCGACCCGGCCCGGCAGGAGGCACTGATCGCCGACATCCGGCGGCGGTTCGGCGGCCACGTCCAGGTACGGTTCCGCGAGCAGGTCGACGCGCTGGTGCCGCTGTTGAACGACGACGATGGACTGACCGTCGCGACCCGGATCGTGCACGCGACGGCGGAGCAGGCGTATGCCGATGTCCAGGCCCAGGCTGCCGCCCGCGGGTTGGGCGTGGACCGGCGCACGTACCGTGCGCTGTACCGGCAGATGGGTCCGGAGCTGCGGTACTGGCTGGCGGAGTTGCCCTCGGGCTTCCATCCCTACGTCCACCTGGGTGCGGCGCTGGCCGCGATCGGGGTACGCCCCAAGCGGGCGATGGTGTTGACCGATCCGAACTGGTTGCTGGTACACACGCTGGAACTGCTGGATCTCACCGTGTCCGGCTGGGAGTTCGGCCGGGTTCTGGTCAGTGCCGACGCCGCCGACATTGCCACCCGCCTCATCGCCGCCGCGACGCAGATGCGCCTGACCGAGGACGAGCCGCCGGCGTTGCCGCCAGGAATCCGTGAGGTGATGCGGAGCAACCGGACGACCGACATCTACGACCAGGCCGGCACCCTGATTGGCGGCATCAACGTGGGTGCGGAGACGCGCCGCTCGTTCCTGGCATAGGGCTCGGAAAGCTACACATCCGGCCTCCTGCTGGCATGAGACTCCCACGCGCCGGTGACCGTTGCTCCAATGATCACGTGCACTGACATGCCGCCGACCGCGCGCTACTCAGCGTCACGACAAGCGGACCAAGTCGGAGTCCGGTCGTGGCCGAGATGTGCTCGTCTGGTCATGATCAGGTTAGGCTGGGCGCCTGACGGATCCGGCCGTGGGAAGCGTGGCGTGTGGGTTAGTGCTTGCGGAGGAACTGCAACACCGCCAGCACGCGCCGGTGCTCCCGCTCGCCCGGTGCCAGACCGAGTTTGGTGAAGACGCTGCGCACGTAGCCCTCGACGGTCTTGGGGCTGACGAATAGCTCCTTGGCCAGCGCCGCGTTGGTCAGTCCCTGGGCCATCAGCGCGAGGACCTCGAGCTCGCGGTCGGTGAGCTCGGCGAGGGAGTCGTGTTCCCGGCGGCGGCCGACCAGCCTCGATACCAGCTCCGGGTCGATGACGACCTCGCCGGCCGCGACTCGGCGGATGTCGACGGCGAACGCGCCGAGATCCGAAACCCGGTCCTTGAGGAGGTAACCGACCGCGCCGTCGAACTCGTTCATGAGGCGCAGTGCGTGGTGCACCTCGACGTGCTGCGACAGCAGGATGAGGCCCACTTGCGGTGCGAAGG
>DASRII010000035.1:0-20757 GCA_035650075.1 Micromonosporaceae bacterium
TTTCGCCTCACGGCTCCTTGCCCTCCTCCGAATGCAGGCAGGTTTTCCCGGAGAGTACTCACACCCCGACGCAGCTCAGGGACGGGACCCACCGGTCGGCGAACCGCCTGCCTGCGTCGCGGTCCGTGATGGCGCAGGTTACAGGAGCGCCGACCAGGGTCGTAAGGGAGTGCTAGGCCGCATGCGCAAACTGTTATCCAGGCGCGATCTTCGTTGACCACAGCTTTCCGGCCAGCCCGTCGTCCACCACCAGTATCAACCGTTCACCCGATCCGGCGAGGGTGGCCGAACGGTCGGAACCGGCCGGTGCGGCCCCGGGCAGGACCACCGATTGCCAGGTCACGCCGCCGTCCGCCGAGGCCCAGAGGCTGTGGGCGGTACCGTCGCTGGCCGATACGAATACCTCCTTGCCGGCGACCGCCACGCCCGGGACGTTTGCGGTGCCCGACGAGCCGGTCGACCCGAACCGACCCGCCTGCTGCCATGATCCGCCGGTACGCCGCCAGGCGCCGAACGACGCCCCGGCCAGCCCCACGGCCACCAGGTCGTCGTCCAGAACGACGACCCGCTGCAGATCGTCGTACCCGTTCGTCCCGGGTAGCCCAACCCGCGACCAGGTCTTTCCGTCCGCGGAGAGGAACGCGGCGGGGTCGCGGTCGATGCGCCCGACGGCCTGGGCGCCGCCGACCACCACCCAGCCCTCGGGCCGGCGCACCGCGTCCGCGGCCGCGGTCGTCGCCGCGGCGTCCCGGGCCAGCGGTGGCACGCCCTCGACCAGCTCGAACGCCGTCGCGTCGCGGGAGAGCCACACGGCGCCGCCACTCGCCCGGTTGCCGGCGATCAGCCAGCCGTCGGGGCTCGCGACGATCCGCCGCACGCTGCCGGCGGTTGGCCCGCCGTACTGCTGGAACCCGGCGATCACCTCGTCGACGACGCCGTCGGGCCGCAGGTACCACTGGGTCACCCGGGGGTTACCGTGTGCCCCGCCGCTCTTCGCCCCGATCGTGGCGAACTCGTCGCCCCGGCAGGCGGCGGAGTAGAGCACGGCCTGCTCGCCGTAGAACGTGCGCGGGTGGAACCTCATCGAGGTCCAGGTCTGACCGTCGTCCGCGCTGGTCCAGGCCGCGGGCCGGGTCGCGTCGTCGGGTCCGATGACCGCACCGACGACGTACCAGCGCTCCCCGCAGGCCGTGGCGTCCCGCGGCGCGAGCCGCCCGGCCGGGCCCGGCGGGACGGGCAGCGCCACCTCTTGCCACGCGAAGCTGAGCGGCTCGGGCTCGGGGGCCGGCCCGGCGTCGTTACAGCCGCCCAGAAGAGTAAGGACCAGGATGATCCACGGGACCGTACGCGCCATGCGGCCGAGTCTATGCACCGCCGGCGGGGGTCTCGGGGGCCTCGACGAGGATGCGCTCGGCCACGTCCTTCATGGTCATCCGGTGGTCCATCGCCATCCGCTGGATCCATTTGAAGGCTTGCGGCTCGGTCATCCCGTACGCGATCATGAGCCGCCCCTTGGCCCGCTCGACGACCTTGCGGGTCTCCAGCCGCTCGCCCAGCGACGCGACCTCCGCCTCGAGCGCGGCGAACTCGGCGAACCGGGAGAGCGCGATCTCGATGGCCGGGACCAGGTCGCTCTTCTGGAAGGGCTTCACCAGGTACGCCATCGCGCCCGCGACCCGGGCCCGTTCGACGAGATCGCGCTGACTGAACGCGGTCAGGATGACCACCGGCGCGATCCGCGCGCTGGCGATCTTCTCCGCCGCCGCCAGTCCATCCATGATGGGCATCTTGATGTCGAGGATCACGAGGTCCGGCTTCAACTCCTCGGCGAGCCGAACAGCGGTCTCCCCGTCGCCGGCCTCCCCGACGACGTCGTAGCCCTCTTCGACAAGCATCTCGGCGAGGTCGAGCCGGATGAGGGCCTCGTCCTCCGCGATGAGCACCCGCCGGCGCTCGGACCCCGGCTGCTGCGTCCCGCCCACGCTGTACCTCTATCTCCGCCACCGCTGACCGACAACACCAGCGTAATGGGTACGCTAGACCCGCTCAGGCCCCTGTAGACCAACCGGCAGAGTCGCGATCCTCAAAAGGTCGACAGTGTGGGTTCGAATCCCACCGGGGGCACGCAGATCAGGGGCACGACGGTCGTCACGATCACTGGTGATCGAGGCGACCGTTTCGCTGTCTTCGGGTCATGGATCGCTATCCCCGCTTCGGGGGACTGGAGCACCGTTGGGAACAAGGGTGCACTCGTGATGGTGATGGAAGTGCCGCGGTCGATGCCGCACCCGCCTCGGATGTCACCTTCGCTGTTCGCGAAGAGCTGATCCCTCCTACTAACACAGCCGTCGACCAGGCGATCCGGACCCAGCAGTGATCTCCGCCAGCAGATCACTGGCACTCTGACGGGAGCCATTGTGTCGAAGGGCGCGTCGCGTTTGGGATCCGGCTTCGGGTCATATAGCCGGCTGTTGCGAGTGCCCGGCGCCGCACCGCTTGCGTTCTGGGGGATCGTCGGCCGGTTCCCGATCGCCATGCGGTCGATCAGCTGCCTGCTCCTGATCTCGGCGGTCACCGGGTCGCTCGCGGCGGCGGGAACGGTGACTGCGGCGATGCTGATCTCGCAGGGAGTGGTCAGCCCAGTGCTCGGCCGGCTGGCCGACCGGTTCAGCCAGCGACGGGTACTGCTCATCACCTGCCCGGTCCACGCAACGGGGATCACGCTGCTGCTGGTATCGATCGTGTTGGAGGCACCCCTGCGGGTGCTGGTCGTCGTGGCCGCGGCCACCGGATGCGCCACGGTCTCCTACTCCTCGTTCATGCGGGCGCGATGGGCCGCGCTCGTCGACTCCGAGCGGCTGCGGACCGCGTACGCGCTGGAGTCCGTCCTGGATGAGACGATCTTCCTGCTCGGGCCCTTGCTCGTCGCGGTGCTGGTCACGACCGTGCACCCGGGCGCTGGCCTGGTCGCCTGTGCGGTGCTCAGCACGGTCGGCTCCATCGCCGTAGCCCTGCAGCGGCGGTCGGAGCCCGCGCCCGAGCCGGGGACCGACCGTGTTCCCGAGCGGGCCATCGCGGTCCCCGGAGTGCAGGTCCTCATGGTCTGCTACGCCGGGATGGGTTTCCTGCTCGGCGCGGTCAACGTCACGATGATCGCGTTCGCGCGGGAGCAGTCGGCGCTCGGGCTCGGCGGGGTGTTCGTCTCGCTGACGGCGGTCGGCAGCCTGACCGCGGGCGCGGTGTACGGCGCGGTGGACTGGCGGCTGTCCCAGGTGCGGCTGCTCTCGGTCACCGCCTGCCTGCTGACACTTGGCGCGATCCCGCTGGCGTACGCCAGGTCGTCCCTGGCGATGGCCCTCCTCGCGATCGTCGCAGGCGTCGCGATCGCCCCAGCGCTGATCACGGGCAGCAACGTGCTGCACGCGGTCGCCCCGAAGACTGCCCTCTCCGAAGCTTTCTCATGGCTCATCAGCGCCGGAGCCCTCGGCATCGCCCTGGGCACTGCCGTCGCCGGGCGTGCGGCCGACTCGAGCGGTTCACGGCAGGCGGCCTGGGTCGCGGTCGGCGGCGGGGCCGTCGCCCTGGCCCTGAGCGTCGCGGGAGCATCCGCACTCCGCGGCACCAGATCCACTCCGTTCGGCGAGGCGGAGCTGGCTCCGCCGGTACCGGCCCGCACAGATTGAGGTAGCAGTCGTGACGTCGACTCATCAGATCACTGAACATCGCATTCCGGCCGGCCTGCCTGTCCCGCGCATGTCGTTCGAGGACTTCCTGGCCTTCGGCCGCCGGGCCCTGATCCGAGCCGACGTCCCGGTGGTGATCACCCTGCCCGAGGACATCCAGGGTCTCGGCCGGGCCGGCCTGGCCGAGCGCCTCGGCAGCATGCCGGTGACCCTGTTCACCGAGCCGAGCGACAAGGCGAACCCGCTGCGGTGGACCAGCCGGGAGATTCCGCTCAGGGAATTCTTGAACGACGACCGATATTGGACCGATCCCAGTACCTGGAACCGCATCGTGTCGAACATCCGCAACCGACCAGCCGATGTCAACGCGGCGCTCGGGTTCGACGCCGGGGAGCTTTTCGACTACCGGGGCGCGCTGAACGCGGCCAATCTGTGGGTCAGTCACCGTGGCGTGTTCACCAAGAACCACTGGGACGAACTGGAGAACTTCAATATCGCGCTCGAGGGCCGCAAGCGGTTCGTCCTGGCTCCACCCGGCCTCCGGGGGTACTACCCCCGTTCGGTCCTGCGCGGGTACGGCGACAAGTCGCAGGTGTTCGACCTCAACGATGTAGACCTGGCGCGGTTTCCAAAAGTCGCGGCCAGGCTTGCCGAGCGCCGGGAGTTCATCCTCGAGCCCGGGCAGATGCTCTACCTGCCGCTGGGCTGGTGGCACCAGGCCGAGTCGCTGGACGATGTCAACATCAACGTGAACTTCTGGCTGCGTGACGCGAAGATCTTCCGCCAGCCGTACGTGCTCGGCGTGGCGATCTATACAGAAATCTTCCGCAAGCTCAAAGGCATCTACAACTACCAGCCAGCGCAGGCAACGGCCGACGGCGCATCGTGACCGGCCGCCGGGCGATCACGCCGACCCACCGGTACCGCAACAACGACATGGCCATCGGGATCGGCAACGCCTTCTGGGACATGTCCGAGCGCAACGGGCTGGCGGGGATCGTCGCCGAGCTCGACGCGGGCGTCCTGCGCACCGCCGCCGGCCACGAGTTCGTCAATTTCACCTGCTGCTCCTATCTGGACCTGGACTCGCACCCGGCGGTGGTCGAGGGTGCCGTCGCGGCCCTGCGCCGCTTCGGCGTACTCGACCATTGCATTCCGCGCAGCCGGGTGCAGATTCCGGCCCTGCTGGAACTGGAGGCCTCGCTCGGCGAGCTGTTCAACGCCGACGTGGTCGCCGCGATCTCCGCCGGGGTCGCCAGCGCCGGCCTGCTGCCGCTCGTCGCCTCGGGGCACCTGGGCAACGGGGTGCGGCCGCTGATGGTGTTCGACCGTACCTGCCATGTGTCACTCGCCGGCGCGAAAGCGTCCTGCGCAGACGAGACCGAGGTGGTGACCTGCCGCCACCACGACATCGAGTTCCTCGCCGACGTGTGCCGGCGGTACGAGCGGGTCTGCTACGTGGTGGACGGCTCGGACAGCCTGGGTGGCTACGCGCCGGTCACGGCCCTCGCCGAGTTGCAGGAGCGGTACGGCCTGCTGGTGTACTACGACGACTCGCACTCGATCTCAGCCTACGGTGAGCGGGGCGTCGGCTACGTCCGCTCGCACTGCCCGGTGCTCGACGACCGGACCATCACCGTGGCCACGCTGAACAAAGGCTTCGGTACCAGCGGCGCGGCGATCCTGCTCGACGGGTTCCCAACGGCGACGCTCCGGGTGATCGAGCGGTTTGCCGGTGCCCTGTGCTACTCGCAACCGATGAACACGGCCGCTGTCGGCGCATCCCTCGCCTCGGCGGAGATCCACCGCTCCGCCGAGCTGACCACGCTCCAGCGGCGGCTGCGGGCCAACATCGAGCTGTTCGACATGAGCGTCGCGACAGAGCAGGCCGGCACGACGTACCCGATCCGGATCGTGCCGCTGAGCGACGCGACGGTGATCGAAGCGGGCCGGCGGGTGTTCGAGGCCGGGTTCTACGTCTCGCCGGTGTTCTTCCCGATCGTCGCCCGCGGCACAGCCGGGCTGCGGGTGATGCTTCGTGCCGGCCAGAGCGCCGAACAGATCCGCCGGCTGTGTGCGGTGCTCGTCGAGGTGGGCGCCCAGCCCTCGAGCTCGAGGCAGGAGGTGGCGCGATGACAGGTAGCAGCCGTGCGATACCCCGTAGCATTCTCTACACCCCCGCGTTGTCGCTGGACCGGATTGTGAAGTCCTGGTCCTACGACGCCGACGTGCACCTCATCGACCTGGAGGACGGCGTCCCGCCGCAGCGCAAGGCCGCGGCCCGGATGGTGTGCCAGGACGCGCTGGACAAGGCGGCGGCACCCGGCAACATCGCCGTTCGCATCAACCAGCTCGGCACCATCGACGCCGTGCACGACCTGGCGATGCTCGCCGGGTGCTCGGTCCGGCCGGGCCTGGTGGTGATGACGATGGTGGATTCCCCGGTCGAGGTGAGCCTGCTGCGGGACACACTCGCTTCGGCCGGGGCACACCCGGAGATCTTCGTGACTGTCGAGACGCCGGCGGCCATCGCCGCCATCGCCGCCATCGCAGCCGCCGCCGACGGGCTGATCCTCGGCTCGGCGGACCTGGCGGCAACTCTGGGAATCGAGATCACCTGGGCGGGCATGCTCGGCCCCCGGCAGGCGATGGCGCTGGCCTGCGCCCGGTACGACACGGCCTGCGTCGACACCGCCAACTTCCGGCTCGACGCGCCGGACGTGCTGGCGCAGGAGCTCGAGCGGATCCGTGAACTGGGCTTCCACGGCAAGGCGACGGTGCACCCGAGCGAGCTGGACGCGATCAACCGGGCTCTGCGGCCCGACCCGGATGGTCTGCGTTCGGCCCGGCGGGTCGCCGAGGCCGTGCAGGCGGCCGGCGGCGGCGTCGCCATCCTGGACGGCGCCATGGTCGGTCCGCCGTTCGCCCGGCTGGCCCGCGCGACGGTCGCCCGCGGGGACGCCTGGGCCGAGCGGTTCGCCTGCGGCGGGCGCGGTGGCCAGGGCGGGCGGGAGGTTTATCCATGACAGCCGCCGAGCCGGTCTATCCGGTCTATGTCGCCGTCATCGGCACCGGGGTCATCGGTCGGGACCTGGTCAGCAAGGTCCACGCGTCCCGCCTGCTGGAGTGCGCTCTGGTGGCCGGGCGCAACCCGGGGTCGGCGGGCCTGAGGCACGCCGCAGCGCTCGGCTACCCGACGAGCGCGGGTGGGATCGACGCGGTCCTCGCCGCCCCGAAGCCGTTCGACGTGGTGTTCGATGCCACCAACGCGATGTCGCATGCCGAGCACTGGCGGCTACTGGAGCCGCTCGACACCCTGATGGTGGACCTGACGCCCAGCAGGATCGGGCTACCGGTGGTACCTACCGTGCCCGTTGCGGGCGCCGCCAGCGGCACCCGCAACGTCAGCCTGATCAGCTGCGGCGGGCAGGCGTCGATCCCGATCGCGTACGCGCTGGCGAGCCGGTTCACCGTGGAGTACGTCGAGGTCGTCTCCACCGTGGCCAGCACCATCGCCGGCCGGGCGACCCGGCTGAACCTCGACGAGTACGTCGCCACCACCCAGCACGCCGTCACGCTCTTCTCCGGCGTGTCCGACACAAAGGCGATCCTCAACATCAGCCCGGCGGTGCCACCGGCCACGTTCCGCACGGCGGTTCACGCGATCGTCCCGGGCGCCAGCGCCGAGGCAGTGGGCGCCGTGGTCGCCGACGCCGCCCGGCGGGTGCGCAGGTTCGTCCCCGGCTACGACCTCGTCGCCTGCACCGTGGCCGGCGACCGGGTCGTCGTCTCACTGGAGGTCATCGCGGGCGGCGACGTCCTGCCCCGGTACGCCGGAAACCTGGACATCATCAACTCGGCGGCCATCCTGGTCGCCGAGCGACACGCGGCCAGGCGCAGCCGGGTCGCCCTCGAGGCGGTGGGCCGGTGACCGCCATCACGATCCACGATCCCACGTTGCGGGATGGTCAGCACGCGGTGCGCCACCAGCTCAGCGCCGCCGCGTTGCGGGGATATGCGCAGGCGGCCGACGCGGCCGGGATACCGGTGGTGGAGGTGGGCCACGGCAACGGCCTGGGCGCCTCCTCCCTACAGGTGGGACAGGCCGCGGTCAGTGACGACGTGATGCTGTCCACCGTGCGGGAGGCATTGCGGCGCGCCCGGATGGCCGTGTTCATGCTGCCCGGTTGGGGCACCAGCGAGGACCTGCGCCGGGCGGTCACACACGGCGCCGACGTGGTCCGCATCGGAGTGCACTGCACCGAGACGTCATTGGCCGAACGGCACCTGGGCTTCCTGCGCAAGGTGGGCGCCCAGGCGCACTGCGTCCTGATGATGAGCCACATGGCGACGCCGCAGGAGCTCGCCGAGCAGGCCGCGACCGCCGTGGAGTACGGAGCGCAGGCCGTGGGCATCATGGACTCCGCTGGCCACTTCCTGCCCCGCGACGTCACGGAGCGCATAGGCGCCATCCTGGAGGCGGTCGACGTGCCGGTGATCTTCCACGGGCACAACAACCTCGGTATGGCGGTCGCGAACTCGGTGGCCGCTGCCGACGCCGGTGCCACGATCATCGACGGCTGCGCCCGCGGCTTCGGCGCTGGCGCCGGGAACACCCAGCTCGAGGTCCTGGTGCCGGTGCTGGAGCGGTACGGGTTCCACACCGGCATCGACCTCTACGCGCTGCTCGACGCGGCCGACCTCGCCGAACGGGAGCTGATGCCCGCACCGCCGGTCATCGGTTCGCTGAGCATCGTCAGTGGTCTGGCCGGGGTCTTCTCCGGGTTCAAGCACCACGTGTTCGACAAGGCACACCGCGCCGGGGTGGACCCACGCGACGTGTTCTTCGAGCTGGGCCGGCGGCAGGCCATCGCCGGGCAGGAGGACCTGATCGTGGACGTGGTGGCCGAGTTGAGCGCCCGGTTGGCAGCCGCGTGAGCCCGGCGATGATAGGCACCGAGCAGATGGCGGGCCAGGACCAGCTGGTACGGGTGATCGACACCTTGGCCGACGCGTTCGCCGACCTCGCGGCTGGGCGTACCAGGTCACCGTCGCGAACCGTGCTGGAACACGGCCTGCAAAGGCAGCTGCTCGCCGGAGCCGCGGTCTGGGAACGGCACGGAGTGGGCAGCGTCAAGATCACCACACTGACCCCGGGAAACCAGGAACGCGGGCTGCCACTGATCCACGGTCTGCTGGTGCTGACCGACCTGGCGACTGGGCAGGTCACCGCCCTGCTGGATGGCGCCGCGCTGACCGCCGTGCGCACCGGTGCGGTGGCAGGCCTGGCGACCCGCCTGTGCGCCGCGCAGGACGCCGAGGAACTGGCCGTTATCGGCGCTGGAGTGCAGGCCCGCGCCCTGGTTCAGGCGGTGTCTGCGGTACGTCCGATCCGCTCCGTGCGGGTCTTCTCCCGCGACTGGGACCGCACAGCGACGTTCGCGGGCTGGGTCCGGGCGACCTTGGGTCACCAGGTCATGGTCTGCGACACGGCTCGGGCAGCCGTCGCCGACGCCGCGGTGATCTGCACCGCCACCTCCACCGACGGCCGGACGCCGCTGGTGGCGGCCGACTGGGTGCGGCCCGGCGCACATGTCAACATCATCGGCGGTACCCACGAGGGCGCGATCGAGGTCGATCCCGCGCTGCTCGCGACCGCGTTCGTGGTCGTCGAGGAGCGCGCCGCCGCCCTGGAGGACGCGGGTGAGGTGCGCGCCGCACTGGCCGGTGGATTGATCAGCACGGACGACCTGCACGAACTGGGCACCCTTGTGACCGGGCAGGCCGCCGGTGGACTCGGCCAGACCACGGTGTTCCGCAGCGTGGGCATGGCCATCGAGGACACCGCGGCCGCGGCCGCCCTGTACGCGGCGCCGGTGGCGGGTGATAACCGGTGGATCAGCCCGCCGTACGGCAGCGGACCATGAAGGACCTCTCAAAGATGATCACGATCTCCTTGGTCGACTTCGCACCGGTCGTCTCCACCGTGACGATCCCCGTCCCGGGCCGCGACCGGGAGAGCCGCCTGTCCAGGATGCGGCTCGTCGCGTACAGCGTGTCCCCGACGAACACCGGGGCCTCGAGGCGGACCTTGTCCCAGCCGAGGTTCGCCACCGCCCGGGCGGACAGTGCCTGCACGGTCATGCCGCTGACCAGACACAGGGTGATCCCGCTGTTGACCAGAACCTGGCCGAACTCGGCGCGTTCGCCGTAGTGCCGATCGAAATGCAGCGGATGTTGGTTCATGGTCAGCAGGGTCAGCCAGGTGTTGTCGGTCTCGGTGATGGTGCGACCCGGCCAGTGCCGGATCACCATCCCCGGCTCGAAGTCCTCGTAGTCACCGCCGTGCTCCTCGACGAACTCGTTGTCCCCCACGCGACGCAGTGTCATCTGGTCATTGTTACGAAAGGCAACTGGCATGTGCGCGAGCATCGATCTCCGGACGGCCACCGGACATCCGTGGTTCGGCAAGTACCAGCTGATGCCGGCCGCTCCACCGGACACCATCCGGGAGATGCTGCGTTTCGAGCTCCGCGACACCGGCTGGCCCTACCAACCTGTGCTGCCCGCAGCCCCGATCGCGCTACCCCGGGCCGCCTACGCCGAGCTGTTCCGGGTTTCCGCGGCCCTGCTGGACCTGTTGCGGCGCACGGCGTTGGAGAGCGCGCCGACCACGGCGGGCCGGCTCGTGGCGTACAAGATGCCGCGCAGCGAAGACCAGTTGTTTGTCGCTGACCAGCACGTCGAGGAACGATACGCCGACTGCGTGACCCGGCCGGACGTCGTCATCGGGCCGGACGGTCCACAGTTCCTGGAGTTCAACGTGAGCGGCGCGCTCAGCGGCCCGATCGAGACGCACTGCCGTATGGAGGTCTGGCGCAAGCTCTACGCCGACGAGACCGGCCGGTTGCCGTTCAGCTACGAGGACCCGCTGGTCGTCCGGAGTCAGATGTTCCGGGACTTGATTGCACAGCTGGGGGTGGCGCCCCGGGTGGCTCTGGTCGGCAGCGCACGCGACCAGAGGGTGGAATCCACCCGGTACTTCGACCTGGAGGCCGACCACCTCAATAGCCATGGGCTGACCGCACGCTTCTTCGAGCCCGAGGACCTTCATGAGGCGTGGGACTGTCCCGCACACCTGCGCTACCCGTTGGGGCTGCGCAACTTCACCATCCCGGACTGGGTCAAGCGTGGCATCGATACAGCACCGGTGCAGGTCGCGCTGGACAACGGCTGCCTGCTGGTGGGCACCCAGACCAGCACGTTCCTGTCCAGCAAACTGACCATGGGAATGCTCTCGGAGGGCCGGCCATGGCTGAGCGCGGCCGAGCGGGCGCTGGTCGACCGGTACCTGCCGTGGACCCGGGTCCTCACCGACCGGCGCACCACCTGGCAGGGCCGGGATGTCGACCTCGTCCGGTTCGCCATCGACCACCGGCCCACGCTGGTGCTCAAGGCGGGCCTGGGGATGAGCGGCAGGCAGGTCGTCCTCGGCCGGGAAACGGACCCGGCGGCGTGGGAGGCGGCCGTGGTCGCCGCCGCCGAGGCCGGCACGAGCGCGATCCAGGAGTACGTGACCCCGCACACCTGCCGGCTGACGATGCTCGCCGACGGGGTGGACGAGCCGTACGACGTCGACGTCGCTCCGGTGTTCGGCCCCCTGCTGTTCGGCGGGCGGCCGGCCGGGCTGTTCTCCCGGTTCTTCGGCGACGGACGCACCGGGATCGTCAGCATGACGAGGACCGGCAGTTGCGACAACAGCGTGGTCGCCGTCTGATCATCGCTGTTCCCACCAGCGCAGCACCCGCAGCACCCGACAGGTGTTCCACCGGCTCGGGCCGGGTGGTTCGAGCTGGAACCACTGCCGGCCGGGGTACTGGGAGTACGTGGACCACCGGCCGTCCTTGCGCTGGGCGCGCCGGAGCACCTCGATGGCGTCGCCGAGCCGCTTGTCCCGCCGCGCTCCGCCGTCACGGAAGTGCTCGAGCCCGCGGAGGACGTCGAAGTGCCACTCCGGGAACGCGGGGAACTTGGTGCTCGCCCGGATGGCGATGTCTCCGGTGCGGTGTGACCGGTACAGCTGGTGCTCGAGAAAGAACTCGTGCCCCCGCCGCATCGGCTGGCGTACCGCGATCCGACCGCCCGTACCGGCGTACACCTCCAGCGCCTCGAGCGCCTGGATGCTCGTGTGGAACGAGCTGTGCTTGTTCTTGTCGCCCCGGCTCGCGCAGTTCCACCCGGCGTCGACCAACTGCTGGTCGAGCAGGTACTCCACGAGGTCGTCGAGCCCTGCCGCGGCGTACCCGTGCGCGCTGCTCAGCCGCAGCACGATGCTGACGATGCACGTCTCCGGCACGCGCAGGGCCGCGTTCCACCGCCAGACCTGCTCGCACCCGCGCAGCGCGGCGGGATGACCGGGTGGCAGGCCCAACCACAGCAAACGAAGCAGCGTGTACGTCGTCGACGTCCACTTAGGAGAGTAGGCGCCACCGCCCCACCCGCCGTCGGGGCTCTGCGCCGCGAGCAGCCGGGCACCCCAGCCCTCGGTGGCGACCAGGCTCCGCTCGCGGGCCACCTCCTCGTCGGACGCGTCGGTAAGATCCCGCAGCACCCGCCACCGGATCGCCGGGTCACCCGCGAGCATCCAGTCGAGCAGCTCGTCGTCGACCATCGCGGTCATCCTCCGATCCTCACACCAGCGGCAGGGAGGCTACGACCGGCCAGGCGACGAGGACGCCGCCCGCGAACGCGGCGGTCCATGGCGGTGCGCCGTACCGCCGCAGGACGGCCGCCCACACCGCCTGCCAGGCCAGCAGGACGGCCAGCAACGGCAGCACCAACAACAGGAAGCCCGGCGCGAGACCGAGGACCGTGGCGGCGGTGAGCGCGGCTACCACGGCAGCGAGGATCATGGCGAACCGCCAGGCGACTCCGGACGACAGCAGCTCCGCCGTCCACAGTAGAGCGACATTGGCCGCCGCGACCACGACCAGCAACCACCACCGCTGACCGCTGGGCACCGCGTGGGTCATGCCCAGATGCAGGGGTACCGCGACAGCGGCGGCGGCGTACAGCGTGAACAGCACGGTGACGACGACCATGCGTGAAGGGATCGTCCGCGGCTCGCCCGTCAGCCGCCGGCCGAGGCGCCACGCGACGAACAGCCCGATGGCGGCGATCGTGGCGAACCCGGTGACGTACCCGCCCACGGCCAACGGAAGCCGTACGGTCGGCGCCACCCCGGCCAGCACGGCCGCCACCACGAGGGCGGCGGCGAGACCGCCCGCGAAGACGGCCGGTCGCACCTGTCTACTGTGGACGTACCGCGGACGCCGGCCCAGCAGAACCACGGCGAGCGGGTAGCCACCGAGGACGAACGCGAGCAGCAGCCACGCGGCGGGCACCAGCCGACGCCGCGGTTGGACCGTGCTCGCGACCGGCTGCCCCGGCCGCAGTACCGAGTCCAGCCAGCCGATCGCCTCGGCATGCGTACGGTTCACGTACAGCACCGAGATGTGCTCCGCGCCCGATACCGCGACCGCACGGCGGGCGGTACCCGTGGCCGGATCGCCGTACGTGTGGTCCAGCCCTCCTTCGGGGTACCCCAACCGCAGCCCCCGATCCGCCGCCTCGACGAACCGCGGGAACTCCGCTGCCCCGTACAGCAGTAGCAGGTTGCGCGGGCGGTCGGCGCCGGTGGGCAACGCAGACGCGTCGCCGAGGGAGATGGCCACCGTGGCCAGCACGCTGCCGTCCGTCGCGGCGTACCGGGTGACCGCCCCCGCACCCATCGAGTGCCCGAGCAGCGCGACCCGGTCTGCGGCCACCGACGGCAGCGAGCGCAGGTGCCGGAGCGCCACGGCGAGGTCGCGTTGCAGAGTGTCGCTAGAGGACATTCGGCGCGGGTTGGCCGCGTGGCCGGTCAGATCCGGCAGGACGACGACGTAGCCGTTGCGCGCCAAGGTGTCCGCGAACGGGTACATCAGTCGCGCCGAGCCGGCGAACCCGTGTGCCACCACCACGCCCGGCAGCGGGCCGGACTGGTTGGCTGGGCGTACCTCGTGCAGCGGTATCCCGTCCACGACCACGATGCGCCGCTCGAGGCCGTCGTCGGCCCGCGCCAGGCCGACCGCCCCGGCGACCGCCAGCAGCACGGCGATCGCGGTCGTAGCGACCACCGGCCAGCGCTGTCTCAGCCACACGCCCGCGAGCGTAGGAGATCCGTCCGCCGCGAGCCATAGCTCACGGCGGACGGACAGCGGCCGTCAGGGCACGAGGTCGCGCCGCCGGAACAGCGCCATGCCGGCCGCGGCGAACACGGCCGCCACGGCCGTCAGCGCGAGCAGCGGACCGGGTGTCGCGTCGACCGCGGGGATCGCGGGGACATGGCTGAACGGCGACAGGTCGCGTACCGCCTGAGGAAGCCCGAGCAGATCGCCGAACAGTCCACAAGCGAGACTCACCGCGAGCCCGGTCCACGCCAGCGTGACCACGAGCCGTGGCAGCCCGCCGTACACCAGCACCACGAAGCCGGCCAGCGTCAGGGCCGCCGGCAACTGGGCCAGCCCGGCACCGATCAGCGTGCCGATCCCGGTGTGCCCGCCCGATGCGGCGTCGGCGATCCCGGTACCGGCTCCGGCGGCCACCAGCATCGCGGCCGCGCCGAGGACGGTGACGGTCGAGAACGCGGCCACCCAACGGACCCGGCCGACGGACGTGGCCAGTACCGCCTCGGCCGGTCCCCCGGCCTCCTCGGTCCGCAATCGCAGCAGCGCCTGGATGACGTAACCCGCGGCCAGCGCGCCGAAGATGTTCATCATCGCGGCGAAGAACACGTCCGTCAGCGCGCCCGGTCGCCCCGCGAGTTGCTCCATCATCTCGGTGACGCCCTGGTTTCCGCCCAGTCCTTCGTTCACCACGCCGCCGAGCGAACCGATGCCGACGCCGAACACCGCGCTGCCGATGACCCAACCGATCGTCGAGTTGCGCTCGAGCCGCCACGCAAGACCCAGCGGGCTGAGCAGAGCCGGCGACGCGGTCGCCGGGCCGGGGCGGTCGGGGATCAAGCCGGCACTCAGATCCCGCCGGTCGACGAGCGCGAACGCGGTCGCCACGCACACCACGACCAGCGCCACGGGCAGGGCGAGCACCCACCAGCGCTCGTCACCGTACGGCCGCACCTGCATCCCCCAGCCGATCGGCGACACCCAGGACAGCCACGAGCTGGTCACCTGGATGCCGTCCGGGGCGCGCTCGCCGAGGGCGTCGCCGATGCCGCGCACCACGTAGGCGACGCCGACCGCGGTGGCGGCCCAGGCGTTCGCGGTACGCGAGCTCTGGAACAGCTGCGCGGCGACCGCGGCGATTCCGGCGAAGGCCATGCCCGTCGCGGCGCAGGCGGCGCCGAACGCCAGCGCGCCGTCCGCCCCCAGGTCCGCGGCGACGAGGGTACCGGTGACCGCCGCGCCGAAGAGCAGGTTGGCGCCGAACGTGACGACGAGCGCCGCCGTCAACAGCGCGTGCCTACCCACACTGCCGGCACCGATCAGCTCGGCCCGGCCGGTCTCCTCGTTCTGCCGGGTGTGCCGGACCACCGCGAAGGTACTCATCAGCGCGGCCAGCACCAGCATGGAGGCGAGGTTGCGGAAGTTCACCAGGGCACCGAGGCTGGTGCCGACCGGTATGCCGCGCATCACCAGTACCGCGGCACTGCCGCCCGCGCCGGCCAGAGCGCTGGCCCGGTCCGCCTCGGTGGGGAACGTGTTCGCGACGGCGGCGGCTCCGGCGGACGACAGGACCCCGGCGCTGACTATCCACAGTGGAAGCTGGATCCGGTCGCGGCGGATCGCCAGCCGCACCAGCCGACCGGTACCCGCGAACCCGCTCATTGGGACGCTCCCACCGGTGCGTCGCCGTAGTGGCGCATGAACAGCTCCTCCAGCGTCGGCGGGTGGCTGGTCAGCGACCGCACGTCGAACGTCGCCAGGTGGCGCAGTACGCCGGCCAGCTCGGTGGAGTCCACGTCGAACGTGGCCCGCGTGGTGTCCGCCACCAGGTCGTGTACGCCGGCCAAACCAGCTAACCCGGTGATCGGCTCGGCGGTCTCCACCGCGATCGACGTCCGGGTCAGGTGCCGCAGTTCGGCCAGCGTGCCGGACTCGACGGTGACCCCTTCGCGGATGATGCTGACCCGTGAGCAGAGCGCTTCGACCTCCGAGAAGATGTGGCTGGACAGCAGGACGGTCGCGCCGTTGCTGGCCACCTCGCGGACGGTCTGCTGGAAAGCCGCTTCCATCAACGGATCCAGGCCCGACGTCGGCTCGTCCAGGATGAACAGCTCCACATTGGACGCGAACGCCGCGATCAGCGCCACCTTCTGCCGGTTGCCCTTGGAATACGTGCGGCAGCGCTTCTTCGGATCGAGCTGGAAGCGCTCCTCCAACTCGTTGCGCCGCGCCGGGTCCAGTCCGCCGCGCAGCGCGCCGAACAGGTCGATGGCCTCGCCACCGGACAGGTTCGGCCACAGGTTCACCTCGCCGGGTACGTAGGCCAGCCGCCGGTGCAGCGGCACCGCGTCCCGCCACGGATCGGCGCCCAGCACCTGTACCCGGCCCGCGTCGGCCCGCAGCAGGCCGAGCAGTACCCGGATCGTGGTCGTCTTGCCGGCGCCGTTGGGTCCGAGCAACCCGTGCACCTCGCCGGCCTCGATCGCCAGGTCCAGCCCGTTCAACGCCCGGGTACGCCCGAACGTCTTGACCAGACCCTCGATGCGAATCGCTTCGCTCATCGTCGTACTACTCCTTCGGGGGATGTGCCCGCAGCCGGTCCAGCGCGGCATGGATCGCGGCGGTCTGCTCGGGTGTCAGCAGTGGCTGGCTGAAGGCGTCCAGGAACGCGACGTTCATCCGGATCCAGCCCTCGGTGGTCTCGATGTCTATGCCCAGCGTCCGGGACAGCTGGTCGTGCATGAGGAACACGCCCATCTGCATGGCGACGAGGACCGCGGAGAACGCGCGCAGGTCGTGGGTCTCGACCTCGCTCGCCGCGACCCAGCGCTCCCCGATCTCGACCATCTCGTCGAACATCGCCGCGGCGGCCTCCGAGCCGTCCATCAGCGACCGCACCAGGTACCGCTGGAGCAGCCTCGCCGTCGGGTGCACCGAGCCCATGAACCCCGCGTCGGCCAGCCGCCCCTCGGCGAACATCTGCTCCCGGATCCGGTTGCTCTGGTCCATGGCGTACGCGTCGCAGGCGTCCCGCAGCGCGTCCTTGGACCCGAAGTGGTGCCGGACGAGACCGGAGGAGACCCCGGCCGCCGCGGCGATGTCCCGGATCGTCGTCGGGCCGATGCCACGCTCGGCGAACATCCGCAGTGCCGCGTCGCGGATCCTGGCCCGAGCGGTCAGGTCCTCAGGGGCCCGTTCGACCGCTACCACACTCGTCCTACACACTGACGTAGGTTACTGTCCACACGGGCAGCTTACTACACATGCGTGTAGTGCGCTATAGCAGCTCCTCCAACCGCTCGGCCAGGATGATGCGGGCAGCCGCCTGGATCAGCGCGAGGTGGGAGAACGCCTGCGGGAAGTTACCGAGGTACCGCCCGGTGCCCACGTCGAGCTCCTCGGCGTAGAGCCCGAGCGGCGAGGCGACGCGCAGCAACCGCTCCATCATGTCCCGGGCGCGTGGCAGCTCGCCGATCGCGGCGAGCGCGGAGACCAGCCAGAAGGAGCAGATCAGGAACGTGCCTTCCTTGCCGGACAACCCGTCGTCGGTCTCGTCGGTGCGGTAGCGCAGCACGAAGCCGTCCTCGGTGAGGTCGGTCGCGATGGCGTCTACGGTCTTGCGCAGCCGCTCGTCGTTTCCGGGCAGGAACCCGAAGAGCACGGCGAGCAACGTGGACGCGTCGAGCGCGTCGGTCGCGTAGTGCTGGCGCAGCACGCCACGATCGCTCACGCCGTGGACGAGGATGTCCGCGTGTATCTCGTCGGCGGTGGCCCGCCACTTCGCTGCCTGCCGCGGGTCGCCCCGGATCTCGGCGAGCTTCGCCGCGCGGTCCAGGGCGATCCAGCACATCAGCTTCGACGACACGTAGTGCTGCGGCTCCCCGCGGGCCTCCCAGATGCCCTGGTCGGGTTGCTGCCAAACGCGGGTCGCACAGTCGGCCTGGGAGACGACGATCGGCCACAGCCGCCGCGGCAGTCGCTGGCTGCGCCGGGTGTGCAGCAGGATCGAGTCGAGCACGGCGCCGTACACGTCGTTCTGCCGCTGGTTGAACGCGCCGTTGCCGATGCGCACCGGATAGGCACCGTCGTAGCCGGACAGTTCGTCCCTTGTGGACTCCGTGAGGTCCCGGCGGCCGTCGATGCCGTACATGATCTGCAACGAACCGTCCGGGTTGGCCTCGAGGTCCGCGACGAACTGTATGAACTCGTCGGCCTCCCAGTCGAGATTGAGCCAGTGCAGCGCTTGCAGCGTAAAGGTGCTGTCGCGCATCCAGGTGTACCGGTAGTCCCAGTTCCGTTCGCCGCCCGGCGTCTCGGGCAGCGATGTGGTCAGGGCGGCAACCGTGGCACCGGTGGGCATGTAGGTCAGGCCCTTCACCGTCAGCGCCGAGCGTTGCAGCGGATCGCGCCACCGGTGGTCCGGCAGGCGCGCACCCTCCAGCCACGACCGCCAGTACGTCGTGGTGGCGTCGATCCGAGCCGTTGCCTCGTCGACGTCCGTCGGCGCCTCGAACCCCGCGGCCCAGGACAGCGCGCAGAAGGCCCGCTGTCCAGTGTGGAGCACCCGGCGCGCGCGCACCCGGTCGCCCTCGACACCCAGGGCGAGGTCGGAGCGCAGCCGAAGCCGCTGCCCCGCCCCGCTCGCGTCGGCGACGTGCCGATCGCCGTCGACGAGCTCCCACTGCGCCATCGTGCGGCCGTAGTCGAACGCCGGCTCGCAGACCAGTTCCACTTCGACCCGACCGTCGATGCAGTACGCGGTACGCACGAGGACGTGGTCGGCGTCTTCGTCGGCCGGCGGTCTGGTGTGCGGGGTCACCGTGTCCTCGGCGCTGTGCCCGGTCATGGTCAGCGCGTCCACGACGAGCAACCAGCCGGTCTGGGTCCGCCACGTCGTCTCCACCACGTTCGTGCCCGGCCGGTAGCCGCGCGCGGTGGGATGGTCGATCCCGTACGGGCCGAACCGGAAGCTGCCCGCCTCCCGATCCAGCAGGCTGCCGAACACGCTCGGCGAGTCGAAGCGAGGAAGGCACAGCCAATCGACGGACCCGTCCGGAGCCACGAGCGCGCCGGTGTGGCAGTTGGACAGGAACGCGTAGTCGGCGATCGGCGGGAACGGCGAGAGGGCCGTGGTCGACGACACCAGGCCGTTCAATATCGATGTCACGACGACTCCATGTCGGCGGGCGCCATGTCAACCACCACCCCAGTCGATGCGCGGTGTGTCGATTGTGGACGGATCGAGGAGCGCGGCCGAACGGTGGTGCGGCCGGACGTAGAACTCCTCGGCCCAGGTGAAGAACGCCTTCATCTCGGCGTCGAGGTTCGCGAGCAGCTGGGCGTGTACGCCGAGCCAGGCCGCGAACGCGACTCGACCGTGCAGCTCGTGCCGTTTGTCCCCGATCTCGGCGATGGCGGCCTTGCGACCGATCATCGCCATGATGCCCTTGTCGTGGTAGTGGAACGACGTCCGGCCGGTGCCGTCGAGGTCGGCCAGGATGTTGCGGGCCGCCCACGCCCCGGCTTGCTGCGCGACGCTGCCGAGCCCCGGCAGGGCGTCCCCGTTGTCGGCCGGCGTGTTCGCGAAGTCGCCCAACGCGTACACCGACGGGAAGCCTTCGACGGTCAGGTCGGGGCGTACCTCGATCCGCCCGCCCCGGCCGCGCGGCAGCCCAGAGTTCTCGGCCAGCGGTGCGGCCTGCACGCCGCCACCCCACACCACGAGCCGGGTCGGGATCGTGGTCCCGTCGCTGAGCGCGACGCGGTCCTCCGTGATCTCGGTCGCCGAGATGCCGAGCCGCAGCTGCACACCTCGGCGCTGGAGCTGCTTCGCGGCGTACGTGTGGGCCGCGTCGGAAAACGGCGGCAGCACCACCTGGCCGAGGTCCACCAGCACGATGCGGGCGCCGGCGATGGCGAACGCCTCGTGCCGGTGCGGCATGACGTCGTACACCAGCTCGGCCAGCGCGCCCGCGGTCTCGACGCCGGTCGGCCCACCGCCGACGACCACGAATGTGAGCCCGCCTTCGGCGACGGTCCGCGGATCGTCCGCCGCATCGTGGAACAGCTGCAGCACCCGCGACCTGACCCGGCGGGCGTCGTCGACCGAGTAGAGCGGGTACGCGTACCGGTCCGCGCCCGGCGTGTGGAAGAAGTTCGGCTGGGCACCGGCGGCGAGCACCAGTACGTCGCCGTCCACAGTGGACCCGTCGGCCAGCGTGACGCTCGGGGCGTGCGGGTCGACCGCGACGACCTCGGCCGTGCGATGGTCCACGGTCGGGTTCTTGCCGAACACGTCGGCGAGGTCGAACACGATGTCCGACGGTGTCAGTTCCGCCGTGGCGACCTGGTACAGCAACGGCTGGAACTGGTGGTAGCCCGCCTTGTCCAGCACGGTCACCCGGACGCGCGGATCGTTGGCGAGCTTCTTCGCGCAGGCGACTCCCGCGAAGCCGGCCCCGACTACTACGACCCGCGTCTCCACATCTTCTACGGTGAACCAAACCCAACCGCCGGGTCGTCACCCGGAACGGGTGGTCCTTCCCGTCGCACAAGTCCTCGAGCGACGGAAACGTCCGGTTCAGGAGGCCAGAAGTCGGCTCTTCTGGGCCTCGAACTCGGCATCGGTCAGCACCCCCTGTGCCTTGAGTTCACCGAGTCGCTGCAGCTGTGCGAGCTTCGCGTCCATATCGGTGTCCGTGGCCGGCGGAGGCGCCGCGGCGGCGTACTGCTGCTCCTCCTGCTGGGCCCACCGGCCCGCCTGCCGGCGGGACACCCGGTTGGACACCGCGGTGGCGGTACCCGCGATGACCGCCGTGCGCGCCACACCCCGAATCAGTCCAGGCATA
>DASRII010000036.1:0-15487 GCA_035650075.1 Micromonosporaceae bacterium
CCCGGCACCGGTACGCTGCCCGGCGCCGGCACCGGGCTGATCGGTCTCACCGAACGGGTCACGCTCGCCGGCGGTGGCATCGAGTACCACGTCGACGCGGCCGGCCAGTTCCGGCTGGACGCATGGCTTCCGTGGCCGGCATGACGGGCCTGATCCGGGTCGTCATCGTCGACGACGATGCCGTCGTACGCGATGCGCTGACCATGATGCTCGACGGCGCGGATGGCATCGCGGTCGTCGGCGACGCCGCCGACGGTGCTCAGGCGATCACAGCGGTCGACCGCCACGCCCCCGATGTGGTGTTGATGGATATCCGAATGCCCGGCGTCGGCGGAATCACCGCGACCGAGCGCCTGCGCCGCCGTCCCCGTCCACCCGAGATCATCATCCTCACCACGTTCGACACCGACGACCACGTCGTGCGGGCACTACGTGCGGGCGCGAGTGGCTTCCTTCTCAAGGACACCCCGCCGGACAAGCTCAGTCAGGCGATCCGCGACGTGGCCGCGGGTGACCCGATCCTGTCACCCGGTGTCGTGCGCCGGCTCATGCAACAGACGGCCTCCGGCGCGGAGTCCTACGAACGCGCCCGCACCGTGCTCGCCACACTCACGCCTCGGGAACGCGACGTCGTCGTGGCCATCGCCCAGGGACGCTCCAATGCCGAGATCGCCGGCCAGCTCTTCATGAACCTGAGCACGGTGAAGACGCACGTCTCGCACATCTTGACCAAGCTCGATCTCAGCAATCGCACGCAGATCGCGCTACTCGCCCACGACGCCGGCCTGATTTGAGCGGACTGGTCGCACCGTCACACGGCCAGAACGGCAACGTCGTACTTCTGGACGTCAGCGTCTCTGGTCACCAGGGTGAGGTCCTCACACCCAGCCTGTGCGACCAGCATGCGGTCGAAAGGGTCCCTGTGGATCAGTGGGAGATGGCTGGCCGCAATGGCGTGGTCGAACGTGACGGGTAGGGCGCGAAAGCCGCTGTCACGGATCTGCTCTAGCAGATCGGCCGGTGCAGCCAGATTGCCGTTCGCCTGCTTGATGCCGACTTCCCAAAGCGTCGCCGCGCTGACGTAGACATCCGGCTCGTGATCGAGTCGGTCCTTGATGTCGTTGCTCAGCATCGGGTCGTCGATGAGCCACCAGATCACGACATGCGTATCGATGAGTAGGCTCATCCGGTCAGGCCGAAGTCCCGAGCGATGGCTTCATTGGTCTCAGCGGAATCCCAGTCCTCAGCCAGAACGAGCGTGCCGCGGAGTGAGCCGCGCCCTGTGCGGTTCACTGTCCGATGTAGCGGGACGACCTTCGCGACCGGGCTGCCGGCCCGACTGATGATGATCTCTTCGCCATGTTCCACCCGCTCTATGATCCGCGATAGGTTCGTCTTGGCTTCGTGGATATTGAACTGAGCGGCGGCCTCGCTGGACATGAACACCTCCTTAGCTAAGAGGTTAGTCCATTCGGTGACTCAGTGCATCATCGAAGGCCTCGGAGGAGCGACCTAGATGCGTGACTGGCTGATCGGCCTCGGCGTTGCCGTCGCCGCCCTGCTGGTCTCCTGGGGGCTGCTGATCATTCTCGCGAAGACGTTGCCCAAGGGCATCGTGCGCGATCTGGCCGCGTTCATCCCCGACTGCGTGACGACCGTACGCAGGCTCCGCAGGGACCCTCGCGTCCCGCGGCGCGCGAAGATCGCCGTCATTGTGGCCGGGCTGTGGGTCGCCAGCCCCATCGACCTGATCCCGGAGTTCCTGCCGGTCATCGGCCCGCTCGACGACATCGTGGTGGTCGCCCTCGCGTTGCGGTACGCAGGCCGCCAGGTCCCCCGCGAGGTACTGCTGGCCGCCTGGCCCGGCGAGCCACACCTGATCAACCGCCTGCTCGGCCGACCCCGCCAGCCGAACGCAACCGATCGAGACCGTCGAGGATGAGATCGAGCCCGAACTCGAACTCGGTCTGATCGTCACACCAACCCAGCGTGGAGTCGGGATCGTCGTGGGCTACCTCCATGAGCATGCCGACGAGGTTGGGCAGCTGCTCGGCCATGGCTTCGAACGCCGCCGGGGACGGGACCGACGCCGCGCCACTCGGGTCGAACAGCTCCTGAGTGAACCCGAGAGCCCGGCTGCCCAGCGCGTGCAGCGCGTGGTGGATCACGTCGTACGAGAAGCCGCCGGCCCGCATCAGGCCGATCAGCGAATCGTGGTACCGCAGGACCGCTGGGCTCATGGTGGTCCGGGTCTCGAAGACCTGCGGCGCCCAGCGGTGGCGGAGAAGGACCTCGCGGGCGGCCAGGATCCGCCGGCGCACCACGTTCTTCCAGTCCGCGGGCGTGGCCGGAGGCTCGATGCGGTCGACCACCTCGTTGATCTCCGTAGCGACGAGCTCAGTGATGCCGTTCAGCACGTCTTCCTTGTTGGCCACGTGGTAGTAGAGCGACATCGCCTCCGCCCCCAGCTCTTCTGCCAGGCGGCGCATCGTGAGCGTGTCGATACCGCTGCCGTCGGCGATCTTGACCGCGGCACGGAGCACCCGGTCCCTGCTCAGCGGCGTTCGAGCCGGTTCGACCTGGGTGACCACTTGACCACCTTACGACGTACGACTAGCCTTACAGCGTAAGACTTACAACGTACGAATCATGGAGGGGTCGATGAAGGCGATAGTCCAGGACCGGTACGGCTCATCCGACGCGCTCCGGCTCGCCGACGTCAACCAGCCCGCGCCCGCCGACGACGAGGTGCTGGTCAAGATCGAGGCGGCCTCGGTCAACGCGCGCGACTGGCACCTCATGCGCGGCGACCCCTACCTGGCGCGCCTCGCCGCTCCCGCGTTGGGACGCAGAGGGCCCAAGACGAAGATCCGGGGCAGCGACATCGCCGGCCGGGTCGAGGCCGTCGGCCGGGCCGTGACCACTTTCGGTCCAGGCGACGAGGTGTACGGCGACCTGCGCGAATCCGATGGGGCCTTCGCCGAGTACGTGTGCGTCCCGCAGTCCCGCGTGGAACGCAAGCCCAAGAACCTGTCGTTCGCGCAGGCGGCCGCGGTACCGCTGGCGGCGAGCACCGCGCTCGTGGGCCTGCGCGACTACGGGCGGGTGAAGCCGGGGCAGCGTGTGCTGATCAACGGGGCGTCGGGTGGGGTCGGGACGTTCGCCGTACAACTGGCCAAGTCCATGGGCGCCACGGTGACCGCGGTGTGCAGCACGCGCAACGTCGACCTCGTCTCGAAACTCGGTGCGGATCACGTCGTCGACTACACCCGGGAGGACTTCGCCCGCAACGGTCAGCGGTACGACGTGGTGTTCGACCTCGTGGGGAACCGGTCGTTGACCGAACTACGGCGGACGCTGACCGCCGATGGCACGGTCGTGCTCTCCGGTGGTGGCGTGTCCGGCAACGGCAAGGTCAGCTTCCTCGGCCCGATGCGTCTGACCTTGCGTGGGCTCGTACTGTCCCGCCGTCAGGTTCGCGTCCTCACCACCGTCCCGCCGGGCCGGGATCTGGCGGCGCTGCGGGACCTCATCGAGTCCGGCCAGCTGACGCCCGTCATCGACCGCACGTACCCGTTGGAGCGGGCGCCGGACGCGATCCGGTACGTCGAGGTCGAACACGCCCGCGCGAAGGTGGTCGTCACCGTCGGCGAGTAGGGCGGGTAGTCAGTCGCGACCCATCCAGGTGGCCACGTCGACCTCGTTGCCCTCGGCGTCGGCCAGCGTCCACCACGCCGGCGCGAACTTGCCGTTGACCATGCGGCCGCCGGCGGCCAGCGCCGCCGCGATACGCGCCTCGGCCTGGTCGTGCGGCAGGGATACGTCGACGTGGATGCGGTTGCGCTGCGGGCGGGGCGTGTCCATCTGCTGGAACCAGATCGACGGTCCTCTGGATTGCGGGTCGATCACGTCCTCGTCGCCGACCTCGCGGTACCCGAGCACGGCCCGCCAGAACGGCCGTACCTCCGCGGTGGCGAGCGCGTCGATGGCGACCTGGACGTACTGGACCGCGCCCGGATCGGCGGGTGCACCCAGATCGCGCGCCGCGGCGGAGATCTGCCGGGCCAGCTCGACGTCGCGCCCGTCCAGCCCCTCGGGCCCGTGCGTGATCCGGACGGTAACGCCCTGGGATCGCAGGTCGACGTCGGGATGGTTGTCGGCGGTCTCGACCGCCCGGCCGATCGCCTCGACGAGGGCCACGCCCGCCGTGAAGGACCCGGTGCGGAAGTACGCGTACGCCCCGTCGAACAGCACCCGCCAGTCCTCGACGCCCTCCGCCTCGTGGAACTGCCTTGCGGTGATCTGTTCCGTCATTTCCTCAACGTACCGTGGGACGGGTGAACCCCTTCGAACCCGAGACGCCGGCTGGGGCGTATGACCGGTTTCTCGTCGAGGCGCTGCCCCGCGCCGGTACCCAGCTCGCATGGACGCCCGACGACGGCCCGTTACCGGCCCTCTACCTCAGCCACGGCGCTCCTCCGCTCTTCGACGACGCCCTCTGGCTGAGCCAGCTTTTCCAGTGGGCGCAGTCGATGCCCAAGCCGCGCAGCGTCCTCATCGTCTCGGCGCACTGGGAGACCGCGCCGCTGTCCCTGTCCGCCCCGGCGGCGCACACCCCGCTGGTGTACGACTTCGGCGGCTTCCATCCGCGCTACTACACGATGCGGTACGAGACGCCGGACGCCGGCGAGCTGGCCCATCAGGTGGCCGCGGCGATGCCCGATCGCGAACCGGTTCACCAGCACCCCAGTCGCGGACTCGACCACGGCGCCTGGGTTCCGCTGATGGCCATGTACCCGCTGGCCGACGTCCCGGTGCTGCAGCTGAGCATGCCCACCCACGACCCGGCCCGGCTGCTCGACATCGGCCGTAGGCTGCGCCCGCTGCGCGACGACGGCGTGCTCGTCATCGGCTCGGGGTTCATGACCCACGGGCTGCCGTTCCTCACCCGGGAGATGCTCGCCGGCGCCGTCCCGGCGTGGTCGTCGGACTTCGACGCCTGGGTCGCCGACGCGCTCGCCCGCGGGGACGTCGACGAGCTGGCGGCGTACCGGACGCGGGCGCCCGGCATGCCTTACGCCCACCCGACGGCCGACCACTACATCCCGTTGTTCATCGCCCTCGGGGCCGGTGCACGACCCGACGAACCGGTGCGCACCGCCATCGATGGCTACATGATGGGCTTTTCCAAGCGGTCGTTTCAGACCGCAGGCTGATACTGGCGTTCGCCCCGCACAGGTTGCGCAGTTATCTTGAGGCCATGCGCCCGGGGAGGCAGGCTCGAGTCGCGGTCGGAGCAGCCGTCGTGGTGCTGGTACTCGCGCTCACCGCGTTCGTCTCCTTCCGCTGGGGATCCGCGGACTCCGCGGCCCCGACGCCGACGGCCACACCGGCGCCGACCGCCGTCGAAGAGCTGAGCACCGCCGAGGTCTTCGCGGCCCTCGCGCCGTCGGTGGTCACCGTCGAGACCTCGAGCCCGGGTACCGGGAAAGTGACCGCTACCGGCACCGGCGTGATCGCCAACGCCCGCGGCATCATCCTGACCGCCCTGCACGTCGTGAGCGGCGGCGGTGACATCCGGGTGACGTTCGCCGACGGTACGCCGTCCACCGCGACGATCCTCGCCACCGACCCGACCGTCGACATCGCCGCGCTGACCACCGACGCCCTGCCGACCGTGCTGGTACCGGCGGTGCTCGGCAACGCCGGCCGGCTGGCGGTCGGCGACACCGTGGTCGCCATCGGCAACCAGCTCGGGCTGACCGGCAGTACGACCTCCGGCGTGGTCTCCGGCCTGAACCGGAACGCGACCGGCAACGACGGTACGAACCTCAGCGGACTGATCCAGTTCGACGCCGCGGTGAACCCGGGCAGTTCGGGTGGCCCGCTGGTCAACACCAAGGGTGAAACGGTCGGCATCGTCGTGGCGCTGGCCAACCCGACGGAGGCGGGCACCTTCATCGGCATCGGTTTCGCCGTACCGATCGGTACGGCCGTAGCGGCGGGAGGCGGTGGCCGTGGACCCCAACAATGACCAGCCTGTGGAGCGGATCCTGTACGAGGTCAAGAAGACCATCGTGGGACAGGACGCCCTGCTCGAGCGGCTGCTGGTCGCGCTGCTGTCGCGCGGGCACATCCTCGTCGAAGGCGTACCGGGACTGGCCAAGACGCTGGCCGTCAAGACGCTGGCCGGAGCCATCGGCGGGCAGTTCCACCGGGTGCAGTTCACGCCGGATCTGGTACCGGCCGACATCGTGGGTACGCGCATCTACCACCAGCCCAGCGGCGAGTTCCAGGTCTCGCTCGGGCCGGTGTTCACCAACCTCCTGCTGGCCGACGAGATCAACCGGGCCCCGGCGAAGGTACAGAGCGCCCTGCTCGAGGTGATGCAGGAGCAGCAGGTCACGATCGGCCGGGAGACCCACCTCGTACCGAGGCCGTTCCTGGTGATGGCCACCCAGAACCCGATCGAGTCCGAGGGCACCTATCCCCTGCCCGAGGCGCAGGTCGATCGCTTCATGATGAAGGTGCTCGTCGGTTACCCCAGTACGACCGAGGAGTTCGTGATCGTCGAACGGGCCATCGCGCCCGACCCGGTCAGCCAGGCCGTCGTCGATCCGGAGCGGCTCATCGCGATGCAGGCACTGGTCGAGCGGGTGTACGTGGACCCGTCACTGATCGAGTACTCGGTACGCCTGGCCAACGCGACCCGCTGGCCGGCCGCCATCGGGCTGGGTGAGCTGGCCAGGTACATCAGCTACGGCGCGAGTCCCCGGGCATCCATCAACCTGATCCTGGCCGGGCGGGCGCTCGCCTTCATCCGCGGGCGGGACTACGTACTCCCGCACGACGTCACCGAGCTGGCCCTCGACGTACTCCGGCACCGCCTGGTGCTGTCCTACGAGGCGCTGTCCGACGAGGTCGACGCCGACACCGTACTGACCCGGGTGCTGGGCGCACTGCCGGTACCGGACGCGCCGCTGCAGCGGACGATGTTATGACCAGTGCGCCCGATCGGCTGCTGCGCCGCCTGGAATGGAAGGTGGTCCGTCGGCTCGACGGGCGGCTGCAGGGCGCGTACCGCACCGTGTTCCGCGGTACCGGGATCGACTTCGACAGCGTCCGGGAGTACACCGCCGAGGACGACGTACGGCACATCGACTGGAACGTGACCGCCCGGCTGGACGAGCCGCACGTCCGCCAGTACACGGAGGACCGCGACCTCACCGCGTGGCTGGTCCTCGACCGGTCGGCGTCGATGCGGTTCAGCGAGGCCGACCGCGGTAAGGACTCGGTACTGGCCGAGCTGGCCGTCTGCCTCGCCCGGCTGTTCACGCACGGCGGTAACCGGGTCGGGGCGATCCTCTACGACAACCGGTACCAGCAGGTGGTGCCGCCCCGCGCCGGGCGCAACCACGTGCTGCGCCTGGCCCACGAGATCATCCGGGCGGCGACCCCGGGTCCGGACGGGACGACGACCGACCTCGACGCGATGCTGCGGCTGGCCGCGTCCACCGCGCGCCGCCGCTGCCTGGTCTTCGTCATCTCCGACTTCATCGGCGATGTCGACTGGGAGCCGGCGTTGACCCGGCTCGGCCAGCGGCACGAGGTGGTCGCGATCCGCGTCGTCGACCCCGTCGAGCTGGACCTGCCCGACCTCGGGTGGGTGCTGCTCGAAGACGCCGAGACCGGCGAGCAGCTGCTCGCCGATACCAGCGATCCGCTGTTCCAGCGCCGGTTGCGGGCCGAGGTGCAGGCGCGGGAGTTCGCGATCGCCGCCTCGATGCGGCGGGCCGGCGTGACCGCGCACCGGATCACCACCGATCAGGACCTGGTCGAGGCGCTGGTGGACATGGTGCGCCGATCGAAGCGCAGGCGAGCATGAGCTTCCGGTACCCCGTCATGGTCGTGGTCGCCGTGCTGGGCGGCCTGGGGCTCGGCGCGGCCTACTACTGGCTGCAGGCGCAGCGCGCCAAGGCACTGGCGGCCGCCGGCCTGACCGCGACCGGCGCGGGTCTGCGCCGGCACCTGCCACCGCTGCTGTTCCTGACCGCGCTGGCCCTGCTGCTCCTGGCGGTCGCGCGTCCACAAGCGACGGTCCCGGTACCGAAGGCGACCGGAACCGTGATTCTCGCCTTCGACGTGTCCAACAGCATGGCGGCCGAGGACATCGCGCCCTCCCGGCTCGCGGCCGCCCAGGCGGCCGCCGTCGAGTTCGTCCGCGCTCAACCATCCACAGTGGACATCGGAGTGGTCGCGTTCGGCCAGGGCGCACAGACCACCCAGTTGCCCACCGCCGAGCACGAGGCGGCGATAGCCGCGATCAACCGGCTCAACGTCGCCGGCGGTACGTCGTTGGGACAGGCCATTCTCGGCTCGTTGACCGTCATCGTGGGAAAGTCCGTCGGCCTGCCCGACCCGACGGGCACCACGCCGCCGGCCGACCTCGGGTACTGGGGCTCCGCGACGATCGTGCTGCTGTCCGACGGCGAAGACACCGGTGGACCGGACGCCGTGGCCGCCGCCGAGCTGGCCGCCGCCGCGGGAGTGCACATCGAGACCATCGGCGTGGGTACGGTCGAGGGCGCGACCATCGAGGTGGACGGGTACCAGGTGTCGACAGCGCTCAACGAGGAGCTGCTGACCGAGGTCGCCGAGACGACCAGCGGGTCCTACCACCGGGCCGAGAACGCGCAAGCGCTCGGCGCTGTTTACAAGTCGCTGGACCTGAGGATCCACACCGAGAACGAGTCGATCGAGCTGACCGGCGCGGCCGTTCTCGTCGCGGTGCTGCTTCTGACGGCCGGCGGACTACTGATGACCAACTGGTTCGGACGGATCGTGTAGATGTCTCTGAGTTGGCCGTGGGCCCTGATCGCGCTGTTGGCCTTCCCGTTGCTGTTGGGCTACCGGTGGTGGGTACGCCGGCGCCGGCGCCGGGAGGCGGTACGGGTATCGAGCGTCACGCTGATCCGGGCGGCCCTGCCCGGCCGGTCGTTGTGGCGCCGGCGCATCCCACTCTGGCTGTTCGCGACCGGCCTGGTCGTCCTGGCCACCGGCGCGGCCCGCCCGCAGGCATCCGTCCCGGTACCGTCCAACAACGCCTCGATCCTGCTGGCGATCGACGTGTCCGCCTCGATGTGCTCGACCGACGTGCAGCCCAACCGGCTGACCGCGGCCCAGCAGGCGGCCCGCGAGTTCATCGAGGCCCAGGACGACGGCTCCAAGATCGGCCTGGTCACGTTCTCCGGCATCGCCGGTCTGCTCGTCGAACCCACGACGGACAAGAAGGAACTGCTGGCCGCGATCGACACGCTGCGCACGTCCCGCGGTACCGCGATCGGGCTGGCCATCCTCACGTCCGTCGACGCCATCGCCGAGATCAACCCCGCTGTCCCACCGACCGGCGTCGAACTGCCGGATGCCGGCGCGAACCTCGGCAAGTACCAGCCGGACACGATCGTCGTACTCACCGACGGGCGGAACACCCAGGGCGTGGACCCGGTGACCGCTGCCGAGCAGGCCGCGGCCCGGCACGTGCGGGTATACACGATCGGCTTCGGTACCGCCGAGCCCTCCCCCCTGGTCTGCAACCGGGACCAGATCAACGGCGACGCCCCGTTCCGTGGCGACGGGCGACCACCCGGCGGTGGCGGGCGCGGGCGGTTCACGCAGATCGACGAGGAGACGCTGACCCGGGTCGCCGAGCTGACCGGTGGCGAATACTTCCAGGCCGACGACGCCGAGGCGCTCAGTGAAGTCCTGCTGGACCTGCCGGACTCGATCGTGCTGCAACGGCGGAACATGGAGATAACCGTCTGGTTCGCGCTGGCCGGAGCGCTGCTCGTGCTCGTCGGCGTCGGGCTGTCGCAATGGTGGAACCGGACGATCGCCGGCCGGGTCACCGGCGGCCCGTGATCCGCTGCGCGGCCAGCTTTCCGGAGATGAGCACCATCGGTACGCCGACGCCGGGTTGCGTACCAGAGCCCACGAAGACCACGTTGGACAGTCGACTGTGGAGGTTGCGCGGGCGGAACGGGCCGGTCTGTCGGAGCGTGTGCGCGGCGGCGAACGGCGTACCGGCGGCCATCCCGGCATCGGCCCAGTCGGCCGGGGTGACGGTCCGGAACACCTCGATGCCGTCGGCGAACCCCGGATAGCCGCGATCCTCCAGCGTCGCCACCAGCTCGTCGGAGTACCGCTGGGCCAGCTCGCCGCGCCAGTCGTACGCGGCCGTCAGGTTGGGCACCGGCGCGAGGACGTAGTACACCTGGCGGTCCGGTGGGGCGAGCGAAGGGTCGGCCGGCGTCGGGTTGCTGACCAGCAGCGACGGGTCGCTCATCAGCCGCCGTTGACGGATCAGCTCGTCGAACGTACCGCGCCACGACCGTCCGAAGTGGAGGTTGTGGTGCGCGATGTGCCGGTACCGTCGAGTGCTTCCCACGTGCAGCACCACCGCGGACGGCGACGGTACCGTCCGGCGTGGGGTCTCGCCCAGCAGATCACGGTAGGCGGTCGGCAGGTCCGGGTTGAGCACCACGACGTCGGCCGGCATCCGCTCGCCCTCGGCGGTGCGCACGCCGGTGGCCCGCCCGCCCTCGATGTCCACACCGGACACCGTGGTGCCGTAGCGGAACCGCACTCCGTGCTTGGCCGCCACCGCCGCCAGTGCGCGGGGTAGGGCATGGACACCGCCGCGCGGGAAGTACACGCCGGCCACCGCGTCCAGGTAGGCGATCACCGCGTACAGGCCGAGGGCGTCCTGCGGCGCCACCCCGGCGTAGAGCGCTTGGAAGGAGAAGACTTTTCGGGTACGCGGATCGCGCAGGAAACGGTCCACCTTGCGTTGTAGCCGGCCGAACCCGCCCGCGGCCAGGAGCCGCAGCAGGTTGCCCGTCAACAGCTCGCGCGGGCTGTCGAGGTTGCGCTCGATGAAGTCCCGGCGCTCCAGCGTCCACAGTCGACGGAGGTGGTCGACGAAGCGCAGGTACCGGTCGGCCTCCGGCTGGCCGCACACCCGCGCCACCTCGACCGCCATCCGCGGCGGGTCGGCGATCACGTCCAATGTGGAGCCGTCGGCGAAGTGCGCCCGGTAGGCGGGGTCCACCGGCCGCAGCTCGAGCCAGTCGGCGAGATCCTCCCCCACCGCGCCGACCGCCTCCGCCATCACGTCGGGCATGGTCAGAACCACCGGGCCGGTGTCGAACTCGTAGCCGTCCACATGGAGGCGCCCGGCCCGCCCACCCGGTACCGGTTCCCGCTCCAGCACGGTCACCTCGCGCCCGGCCGCGGCCAGGTGCAGCGCGCACGCCAGGCCACCGAGCCCGGCGCCCACGATCAGCACCCGGTCGGTCGGACCGTCGACGGTACGCACCACAGAATCTTTCCATCCCGGGTCCGAGGGTCCAGGCTGTACCACGTGTGGGATGGCCTCGTCGATCGGTTCGTGCTCGCCAGCGCCGGATTCGAGTCGCGGTTGCGGGCGGTGCGGCCCGACCAATGGGACTCGTCGACTCCGTGTACCGAGTGGAACGTGCGGCAGCTGGTCAACCACATGGCGCAGGCGAACGTCAGCTACGTGCGCCTGCTACACGGCGGTACCAGCGCGGAGTTCCTGCGGGCGCGGGACGCCGACGCGCTGGGCTCGGACCCGGTCGGGGCGTACACCCGCAGCGTCCGGGCGTGTGCCGACGCGTTCGTTGAGCCCGGTGCGCTGGAGCGGGAGCTCGACCATCCGCTGGGCCGGATGACGGCCCGGCAGGCGCTGGCGGTACGGACCACCGACAGCACCATCCACACCTGGGACCTCGCGCGGGCGATCGGTGCCGACGAGCGCCTCGATGCCGGCCTGGTGGCGTGGATCGACGAGAACCTCGAGGAGATCTACGCCGGCCTGCCCGAGACCCCGACCGCCGCCGAGACGACCCACCGGTTCTTCGCCGCCCCCGACGGCACGCTCGCCGGAGACGCGTCGGTACAGGATCGGCTGCTGCACATAACGGGTCGGGATCCCCGCGGCGGGTAACCCGAACGGTGGAGGGGCCGCCACCGGTGATCCCCGTCATTGGTGGAGCTTGCTATTCTCGGCCATGGCAACCCGCCGGTCGGTCGTGTTCAACGGAGATCTGGGCAGCGGCAAGAGCACGGTCTCGAGGCTGCTCTCCGAGCGGCTCGGGATCCGCCGGATCAGCGTCGGTGACTTCTACCGCGAGATGGCGCAGCAACGCGGCATGACCGCACTCCAGCTCAACCTGCACGCCGAGCTGGACGACAAGGTCGACTTCTACGTGGATCAGTTGCAGAGCGACATCGCCGGATCCGGCGAGCAGGTGATCGTCGACAGCCGGCTCGCGTGGTTCTTCTTCACCGGCGCGCTCAAGGTCCACCTCGTCACCGAGCCATCGGTCGCGGCGCAGCGGGCGGTGGGCCGCCCCGCCGACACGGTCGAGAGCTACGCCTCGATCGACGAGGCGCAGGACGGGCTCGCGAAGCGCAGCGAGAGCGAGCGGATCCGGTTCATCAGCCGGTACGGCGTCGACAAGACCCGACTGCGCAACTACGACCTCGTCTGCGACAGCACCCGGGCCACGCCGCTCGAGGTCGTCGACCGGGTCGTCGAGACCTTCCAGACACTCCGGGACGAGACCGTCCTGTTCATCGATCCCGAGCGGATCTACCCGACCACCTTCCGGGGTACCGAGGACGAGCCGGTCCGGCTAGGGTACGCGAGGCCGCATTTCTTCGTCATCGACGGTCACCGCCGCGTCGCCGAAGCGATCGGCACGGGCCAGGCGCTGGTCGAAGCGATCCTCGTCGCCGAGGCGGACGAGCTCGTCGACGAGCGGAGCGCCAGCACGTACTTCGCCGACGAGTGCACGCTGTTCTCATAGCGATCCGGAGGGCCGATGCGATACGTGTCGCTGGCCGGCACGGACCTGACCGTCTCGGCGATCGCGTTGGGGTGCGGCAACTTCGGGGGCATCGGGTCGGCGCCAGAGTTGTTCGGCCGCGGTGACGACGAGGCGGCCGCCTTCGCGTTGCTCGACGCCGCCCGCGACCGCGGCATCACGCTCGTGGACACGGCGAACTCGTACGGCGGCGGGCGGTCGGAGGAGTGGCTCGGACAGTGGCTGGCCAGCCGGAACGGCGCCCGCGACGAGCTGGTGCTGACCACCAAGGTGGGCAACCGGGTCGGGCCGGGTCCGGGCAACACCGGGCTCGGCGCACCGCACATCCGGGACCAGGTGGAGGCGAGCCTGCGCCGCCTGGGTACCGACCGGATCGACCTGTACCTCGCCCACGAACCCGATCCTCGGACGCCCATGGACGAGACGGTCGCCGCATTCGACGAGCTGGTCCGGGCGGGCAAGGTACGCCACTACGGCCTGTCAAACTACTCGGCGGGCGAGCTGGCGGGAGCGATCGAGGCGGCGCGGGGTCTCGGTGCGGCCTGGCCGGTGAACCTGCAGAACGGGTACAGCCTGCTGGAGCGCTCGGCCCCGCTCGACGCGTGCGCGCGGCACGGGGTGGCGTTCACCGCGTACAGCCCACTGGCCGGCGGCTGGCTGTCCGGCAAGTACCGCGCCGGCGAGTCCTACCCGGCCGGGTCCCGGATGACCCTGCGCCCCCAGCCGTACGAGGACTGGGTCGACGACTCCACCTTCCGCGCGATCGACGCGCTGCGCGGCCACGCCACCGACCGTGGGGTGCAGCTGTCGACCCTCGCCCTGGCCTGGGTCCTGGCCGACCCGCGGGTGACCGCGATCGTGGTCGGCCCACGGTCGCCGGAGCAGCTCGCCCCGGCTGTCGACGCGGTCGCGCTCGCCGAAGACCTGACCGCCGCCGATCGCGACGAGCTGGCCGGGCTCATGCCGTGAACGCGTCGCCCGCGATGGCCCGGAGCGCGGCGAGGTGCCGACCGTACGCCTCCCGTCCGTCGGCAGTCAGGCCGAGCCAGGTCCGGGTACGGCGGCCGACCCGTCCCTTGTGGACGCCGACGTAGCCGGCCCCCTCGAGCAGCGCCACCTGCTTCGACAGCATCGGGTCGGTGACCTCGACCGTGTCGCGGACCAGGGCGAACTCGGCCCGCTCGACGCCGGCGAGGGCGGCGACGACGGACAGCCGCACGGGATGCATCAGCAGCTCGTCCAGCTCGTGACGCGGGTGGTTGCCTGTCATGCCCGCGGCAACCGGAGCGCGAGGATCGTCAGCGGCGCGGCGACGACGACCGCGGCCGGAACCCAGTAGAGCGGCTCACCGTACAGGTCGGCGACCTGGCCGACGATCACCGCGATCGCGTAGACGACCATCATCGTCCAGCTGTAGATCACCCAGCCGCCGCGCGGGCGCGGCGGACTGACCGCGGTCACGGGCTGTCGCCGGTACCACGAGACGACACCGACCAACGGCAGCACCAGCAGGGCCAGCCAGACCACCAACCGCACCGGGATCGATTCGATGAACCCGAAGGCCAGGATGGACACTGCCCAGGCCGCGGCGTTCACGAGCGAGTACGCCTTCATGGATCGCGCGCGCGACTCGACCCGTCGCGACAACTGCGCCGCCCGGTCGAGAGCGGCGCGAGCCTGCTCCGGGGACATGCCATCGGCCATGCACGAAAGAGTGCCTCACAGTTACCGATTTGGCAAGTAGTTGCCGTCCCAGCAGGTCGCCGCGGTCCGGCGGGCCGGATGGCCCGTCAGCTCGGCAACGGGTACCCAGTGGTGAAGGCTCCCACCTGGGCCGCGAACCGGGTCACCGGAGACCTCGACGTGGCCGCCGCGCGCCGTTCGGCGTGTAGGCCCGCCAGCGCCGACGCGAGCGCGTCGCGCAAGTCTCGGGTCTCCTGGCGGCCTACCCAGTCGGGGTCCACTTCGCAGATCAGCTTCCCGGTAGCGTCGAGGGTAAGCGTGAGCCGCCCGGCCCCGGCGCTGCCGCAGTAACGAGGAGGTCCCGCCTCGGCGGCCCTCCCGGCGTCCTCCATCAGGTCCGCGGCAACGACGTCGGCCAGCAGTCCCGACAGGTCGGGCAGATGCGGCGAGGCGGTGTGCGTGCCCTCCCCCTGAGGCAGGCTGCGGGGCTCGGGTCCTTCGCCGTCGATATAGGCGAGTACGGCCGATACCTCGGCCATCCAGCCCGAATCCGCATCCGTCGCGTCGAACCGCGCCTGGTGGGCACCACCGCATGCCTGAGTAATCGCGGCGGCGAAGTCATCGACGCCGACGGCCCGGCGCCAACCGTCGTCGAGATCGATCCGCTCCGGCAGCCCGGCGGCGCCGAGGGACACGGTGACCACGCCGGAGGCGTCGCTGCCCGTAATCCCGTCGGCGCCTGGCCGTACCGCCATCAGAGCCCGCAACGCCGCCGTGCCGCGACGCACTCGCTCGAAGAACGCCGGGTCGTCGTCATCCTCGTCGGGTTCGGTCATCGATGGATATCCAACGGGTCATGAACGCTGATATCTATTGAATGCTCATCGGCATACACG
>DASRII010000037.1:0-4825 GCA_035650075.1 Micromonosporaceae bacterium
ACAAAACCATAAAGTTACGGCGGCCACAGCGGAGGGGAAACGCCCGGACCCATTCCGAACCCGGAAGCTAAGCCCTCCAGCGCCGATGGTACTGCACCGGAGACAGTGTGGGAGAGTAGGACGCCGCCGGACAACTAAATAACAAAGGGCCGCCCCAATTGGGGCGGCCCTTTGTGTGTGAGGAAAGATGTACGGCGTGAAGGACGAGGGCCGGCCGGAGCGCCGGAGGGCCGATGGTCCACATGCCAACCGGTCGAGCGGCGGACGTTCGAGCGGCGGACAGTCCAGCGGCGGGCGGTCCAGCGGCGGGCGGAGCGGATCCGGCGGTACGGGTCGCGATCGGTCGAGCTCGAACGACCGGTACCGCGGGGGCCGGGACGACCGGGGAGATCGTGGCGCAGCAGGTCGGGACCGCACGCGGGACCCGCGGGGCGCCGGAGACCGTGCGCGCGACGACCGGCCACGTCAGGACCGCACGGACCGGCCGCGCCGGGACTGGGATCGGACCGACCGCCCCAGGCAGGATCGCCGGACCGACGCCCGGCGCGAAGCCCGACCACCATACGACCGGCCGCGGCGTGAGGGCGGGACCCCCGAGCGGCCGCGGCGGGATGGCGACAGCCAGGACCGGCCGCGCTACGACCGGGGTTACGACCGGCCGCGCCGCGACGGCGGGACCCCCGAGCGACCGCGGCGTGACGGTGACAGCACGCGGGGCTACGACAGACCGCGGCGGGATGGCGACAGCCGCGACCGGCCGCGCTACGAGCGGACCTACGACCGGCCGCGGCGTGACGCCGGGGCCACCGACAGACCTCGACGCGATGGCGGCAGCACGGAAAGACCACGTAGAGAGGGTGACCGGAGCGCACGACCACGCGACGACAGGCAGCGGACGGACAGACCGAGAACCGGCTGGACGCCGCGACGGGACGACCGCAGGCAGGACCACGGCAGGCGGGACGATCGGGGACGGGACGACCGCGTGCGGCGCGAGGAGACGCCGAGCGGACCGGCGATACCGGACGACATCGACGCGCGCGAGCTGGACTCGGCGGTACGGGCGGAGCTGAACGCGCTCGCCCGGCCGGTGGCCGAGAAGGTCGCCCTCCACCTGATCATGGCGGGACGCCTGCTCGACGAGGACCCGGCCGAGGCGTACGCCCACGCCCAGGCCGCCCGGCAGTTGGCCGCCCGAATCGCGGCGGTACGGGAGGCGACGGGACTGGCCGCGTACCGCGTCGGGGAGTGGCAGACGGCAATCGCTGAGCTGCGCACGTACCACCGGCTCTCCGGGACCCAGACGCACCTGGCCGTGATCGCGGACAGCGAGCGGGCGTTGGGCCGGCCGGAGCGGGCGATCGACATCTACCGGATGACGGACCGGTCGAAGCTCGGCCCGGACGCCGCGACGGAGCTGCTGATCGTGGCGGCGGGGGCGCGCGGCGACCTCGGACAGCGACCGGCGGCGGTGGCGATGCTGCAGGTGCCGGAGCTGGGATCGACGTTGACGGAGCCGTGGGTGGCGAGGCTGCGGTACGCGTACGCCGATGCGCTGCTCACCATCGGGCGGCGGGCCGAGGCGCGGGAGTGGTTCGCGCGGGCGGCCATGGCCGACGAGGACGTGACCACCGACGCGGCCGAGCGGCTGCTCGACCTCGACGGGGTGTTGCTGGAGGAGAGCGAGGACGGCGAGGACGAAGACGTGGCCGGGGACGCCGACGAGTGAGCCTGGTCGACGGGTACGACCTGGTGATCCTCGACCTCGACGGGGTGGTCTACCTCGGGGACCGGCCCGTCGCGCGCGCCGTCGAGGCGGTCTCCGAGCTGCGTCGCAGGGGCGTGCCGGTGATGTTCGTGACGAACAACGCGTCCCGCCGCTCCACCGAGGTCGCCGCGCTGCTGAGCGGGCTCGGGATCCCGGCCGACGCGACGGAGGTGCTCACGTCCGCGCAGGCGGCCGCCGAGGTGATCGCGGAGCGGTACCCGGCCCGGACACCGGTGCTGGTCGTCGGCGCAGATGCGCTGCGGGAGGAGGTCGCCGCCGTCGGGCTGGAGCCGGTCGACCGGGCGGATGGCGCACCACCGGTGGTGGTTCAGGGGTACGCCGCCGGCGTCGGTTGGGCGCAGCTCGCCGAGGCGAGCGTGGCGATCCGGGCCGGCGCCAGCTGGGTCGTGACCAACACCGACGCCACGTTGCCGTCGCCGCGCGGTCCGCTGCCGGGCAACGGGGCTCTGGTGGCCGCGCTGCGGACGGCCCTGGACCGGGCACCCGACCTCGTCGTGGGCAAACCGGGACCGGCCCTGTTCCAGACCGCCGCGCGGCATGCCGGGGCACGCCGGCCGCTCGTCGTCGGCGACCGGCTCGACACCGACGTGGCCGGCGCGCGGCGGGCGGGCTACGACAGCCTGCTCGTGCTGACCGGAGTCACCGACGCCGAGGCGCTGCGATCGGCACCGGAGGACCAGCGGCCGACGCACGTCGCGACCGACCTATCTGGACTGTTCACTGTGGACAGCTGAGCTGTCTACAGGAGCTTGCGTAGCTTCAGCAGGTCGAACGGGTTCGCGCTGACCGACACCCGGCGGGACGCCAGGGCGCGGGCGAAATCGAGCCGGCCGTCGACGAGCGCGACGAGGTCGTCGCTCGTGGTCTTCAGCGTTATCTTCGCCTGCGGGTCGTCACCGTCCGCGATGTCCAACAGCCGGCCGCCGGCTAACCGGCCGTGGAAGGCGACGCCGAGATCCGTGATGCGGCAGGCGATCGGGCGGTCCAGATCCAGTTTGCCGCGTACCTCGTCGGCGTGCTCGTCGAGCCGGTCTGCCAACGCCGCCAACGCGGCACGACACTCGTCCTCGGTCGCCACGCGTGCACGGTACCCCACTCGAGCTCAGGGGGCCGGCCGGTAGCGTAATACCTGTACACGTGCCGAAACGACCGGAGGGAACACGGGATGCAGGATGCGTGGAAGGCGTACGTGGAGGTGGCTCTCGGGCTGACCGAAGCGTCGCGCAAGAAGGCGGGCAAGGTGGCCAAGAGGTTGGTGGGCAAGGGGGGTGCGACCGCGGCACAGGTGCAGGCGCTCGCCGAGGACCTGGTGGCGACCGGCATGGCGAACCGGGAGTCGCTGACCAGACTGGTGCGCTTCGAACTGGACCGCGCACTCGGTGCCGTCGGTCTGGCTACGGCCGAGGAGGTGGCCGACCTGACCGCCCGGGTCAAGGACCTCGAGCAGCAGCTCCGCGAGGCGCAGGCCGCGTCGCCGGCGGTCCCGGGCAACGGCGCGGCGGTCGCGACGGCACCAGCGAAGACGGTCGCGAAGCGCACGGTGGCGAAGAAGACGGTCGCCAAGAAGACGGCCGCGCCGGCCAAGAAGGCGCCGGCCAAGACCGCCGCCGCTACCAAGACCGCTACTCCGCGGAAGACGACCGCCGCGAAGAAGGCCACGTCATGACGGAGCCGGAGGGTACCGGGCACGACCGCGTCGACGAGGCCGTCGCGGCGCTGGACCGTGCCGCCGGGCTGCCGGTCGAGGAGCAGATCGAGGAGTACGAGGCCGCACACCGTACCCTCCAGGAGACCCTCGCGACCATCGACGAAGGCTGAGCGCGTTGGCGCGCCGTACCCGACTCGACGCGGAGCTGGTGCGGCGCGGCCTGGCACGGTCGCGCGACCAGGCCGCGGCCCTCGTGGCCGATGGCCGGGTGGAGGTCCGCGGCGTGCCGGCCCGCAAGCCGGCCGCGCTGGTCGATCCCGCCGATCCGGTACGGCTGCTCGGCGGTGACCCGGCCGACGAGTACGCGTCGCGCGGCGGCCACAAGCTCGCCGGCGCGCTCGCCTCGTTCGGCCCGGACGGCGTGCGCGTGGCCGGCCGGCGATGTCTGGACGCCGGTGCGTCGACCGGCGGCTTCACCGACGTGCTGTTGCGCGCCGGGGCGGCCGAGGTGGTGGCGGTCGACGTGGGCTACGGCCAGCTGGCGTGGCAGCTGCGTACCGATCCTCGGGTGCGGGTGCTGGACCGGCAGAACGTCCGCGCGCTCACGCCGGAGCTGATCGGCGGCCCGGTCGACCTGACCGTGGCCGACCTGTCGTTCATCTCACTGCGCCTGGTGCTGCCCGCCTTGGCCGCCTGTACCGCGCCCGACGGCGACCTCGTGCCGCTCGTCAAGCCGCAGTTCGAGGTGGGCCGCCGGGCGGTCGGTTCCGGCGGCGTCGTACGGGATCCCGCGCTGCGGGTCGACGCGGTGCTGGGTGTGGCGGAGGCAGCGGCCGAGCTGGATCTCGGCGTCGCGGGGATGGTGGCCAGCCCGTTGCCCGGCCCGTCCGGCAACGTCGAGTACTTCCTCTGGCTGCGGCGCGGGGCCGAGCCGGTCGACGAGGAGGCGGTCCGCGCGATGGTTGCCCGCGGTCCGGGTACCGTCGGCGCATGAGGCGCGCGGCGAAGCGGGAGCGGCAATGACGTCTAGGGCCGCGCTGCTGGTGACCCACACCGGCCGCCGGGACAGCACGGAACACGCCCGTACCGTCGCGCGGGACCTGATCGAGGCCGGTTTCGAGGTACGGGTGGTCGCCGAGGAGGCGGCCGACCTCGACCTGCCCGGGGTGCGCCCGGTGAGCGGGCCGGCAGCGGCCGACGGTGCGGAGATCGTGTTCGCGCTCGGCGGCGACGGCACGCTGCTGCGTGCCGCGGAGCTGGCCCGGCCGGCAAAGGCGCCCCTGCTCGGCATCAACCTCGGCAAGGTCGGCTTCCTGGCCGAGGCCGAGATCTCCGACCTCGACCAGGCGGTGGCCAATGTCGTCGCTCGGGCGTACACAGTGGACGAA
>DASRII010000038.1:0-5864 GCA_035650075.1 Micromonosporaceae bacterium
CATCCGTCGACCCGGCCCCGTTCCGGCCGGAGCGGTTCGCATGAGCGGGATCTTCTGTGGCATCGGCGTCTGCTTCGGCTGCCTGGACACCGTCGACGGCGAGCCGAACCAGCGCACGTGCCTGGTACCGGCCCGGACGGAGACCACCAGCGTGGCCGGGCACCATGACGTGGCGGTCGTCGGCGCCGGACCGGCCGGGCTCGCCGCCGCGGCCACCGCGATCCGTGCCGGCCTCGATGTCGTGCTGCTCGACTCGTCACCGGGTCCGGGCGGGCAGTACTGGCGACACCGAGCCGGCGAACCCGGTCCGCGCGCGTTCCGCCGGCTTTGGTCCACAGTAGAGGATGCGTACCGCCCCGATACCCCGGTCTGGTTCGTGGAGCCCGGGTTCCGGTTGCACACGCCGCGCGGCACCGTCACCGCGGACCGGCTGGTACTGGCGACCGGGGCGTACGACCGCACCCTGCCGTTCCCCGGCTGGGACAGGCCGGGCGTGTTCACCGCCGGCGGTGCGCAGGCACAGTTGAAGGGAGCCGGGGTCCGGGTCGGTACGCGGGTCGTCGTCGCCGGCGCCGGCCCGTTCCTGCTGCCGGTGGCGGCTGGCCTGGCGAAGGCCGGCGCCCGTGTGGTCGGGGTGTACGAAGCCGGCAACCCACTCGGTTACCTGACCCGCGCCGGCATCGCGGCCCGCAAGGCTCCCGAGGCGGCCTGGTACGCGGTGAGGCTGGCCCGGCACCGGGTGCCGTACCACCCGGGGCACGCCATCGTGGCGGCCCATGGCGATCCGGTGTCCACAGTGGAGGCCATGCGACTGGACGGCACCGGACGCACCAAGACGGTTGACTGTGACGCGCTGGCCGTCGGCTGGGGGTTCACGCCGCAACTGGAGCTGCCGCTGGCGCTCGGCTGCCAGACCCGGCTCGACACCGACGGCAGCCTCGTCGTCACCGTCGACGCGACCGGACAGACGTCGGTGCCCGGGGTCTACGCCGCCGGTGAGGTCACCGGGATCGGCGGCGCGGCGCTCGCCGTTGCCGAGGGCCATCTGGTCGGCGCGGCGCTCGCCAACCAGCCGCCACCGCGCACGCTGCTGTCCCGGCGCGCGACGCTTCGCCGGTTCGCCACCGTCATGCACACCGTGCACGCGCCGCCGGGCGGTTGGCCGGAGTGGCTCACGGGTGACACCGTCGTGTGCCGCTGCGAGCGCGTGCCGTACTCTCGGATCGTCGACGCGGTCGAGGAGCTGGGCGCGACTGACGGCCGTACCGTCAAGTTGTTTGCCCGGCCCGGCATGGGATGGTGCCAGGGTCGCGTGTGCGGCTTCGCCACCGCGGTGCTCGCGGCCCGGTTGTCCGGCCGCGACGTGACCGCGGCCGATGTGGGCGCGTTCGCCCACCGCCCGCTCGCCCAACCGGTGACCCTGGGTCAGCTCGCCGGCGGCAGGTAGCGGAACGGGTGCATCCGTCGAGGCACGAGCACCGATACGTCGAGGTCGAGCCGCTCGACGGTCGCGATGACCTGGTCGGGGAAACCGCGATTGCCGTCGAACATGTCCCAGTGCATCGGCACGAGCAGGTCCACGCCGGCGCGGTGGGCGATCCACGCCGCCTCGCGGTGGTCGAGGTTACCGACGATGTTGTCCGCCTCGCGTACCTGGTCGCGTCCGTTGATGGGCAGCAGCGCGACGTGGACGCCTAGCCGGCGCAGGGCTTCCTCCTGGCCCGGCCACCAGACGGTGTCGCCGGCGTGGTAGACGCGCGCGCCGCCGAGCTCCACAACGTAACCCAGGTAACGGGTTTCGCCCTCGACGAGACCGAACGTGTACGCGTCGGCGACGTCCACGCCGTGCCGCGCCGGTAAGGGAAAGACCGGTGCGCCGAGGTCGGTGATGGGTTCGTCCGGCACCGCGCCGACCACCCGGTCGGCCGGCACGCCCGCGGCCACCGCCTGGTCGACGATCGGTAGCGGCACGACGATCCGCGCGCCGGGGGAGACGGCCGCCACCGCCGCCACGGTCGGGGCGTCCAGGTGGTCCCAGTGCTCGTGCGTACATAGCACGATGTCCACATCGGACAGTGTGGCCGGGTCGACCGGTGGGGGATAGCGCCGGCCCTCGTACGCGGTGAGGCAGGCGTCGATGAGCACCGTCGCCTCCCCCGACCGCAGCAGGAACCCGGCCTGGCCCAGCCAGGTTATGACGACCATCTAGAAGTCCTTTCGGTTCGGTTCCACGACCACCTTCAGCGCGCCGGCGGTCCGGTCGCCCAGGACCGCGAACGCCTGGTCGACGTCGTCGAGATTGAACCGGTGCGTGATGAGCGCGCCCGGGTCGAACAGCCCGGCATCGTAGAGCGAGACGAGCCACTGCCACGCCGGCCGTGACGCGGCGAAGACCCCCTGCACCCGCAGATGGCCGAGGCTTACCACGTCCGGGTCGACGGCCGAGGCGCCCTCGCCGGATATGCCGAGCAGCAGCACGGTACCGGCGCGGCGGGCCAGCGACAAGGCGGTGGCCGCGCCGGAGGCCACGTTGGTGCAGTCGACCACGAGGTCGAACGAGCCGAGTACGCCGGCACCGGAGGCCTTTTCGCGTAGCAGGGCCGCGGTCGCGCCGAACGCTGGTGCGTATGCCACCCGCCGCGGCCGCGACCCGAACAGCACCAGATCCCGCGGGCAGGCCAGGCGCAGCAGCGTGCAGGCGAGCAGGCCGAGCGGCCCGTCGCCGACCACCGCGACCCGCGAACCCGCTCGGGGTGCCCCGACCTCGAGCAGACCGGTGGCGACGCACGCGGCCGGTTCGATGAGCGCCGCCGACGCGATCGAGCGGCCGGCCGCCAGCTCGTGGACGAGTCCGGCCGGCACGACCATCCGCTCGGCGAGGGCGCCGGCGTGGGTGAAGCCGGTCTCGGCGTACGGGCGGCCGGTGCACAGGTTGGTACGCCCCTCGCCGCAGCGGCCGCACGTGCCGCAGGAGCGGACGCCCTCGGCTACGACCGGGGTGCCCGGCTCGAGCCAGGTCACGCCTTGGCCGGTGGCCACCACGTAACCGGCCCACTCGTGACCGGGTACCACCGGGTAGCGGACGTAGTTGGCCGGCCGCCGGCCGTCCAGCAGTTCCAGGTCCGAGCCGCAGATCCCGACGGCGGCCGGTGCGACGAGCACCTCACCCGGTCCCGGTGCCGGATCCTCCACGGTGGACAGTCCGTGGCGGCCCGGTCCGTGGACCATGAAGGCGCGCATGCCACTCCTCTGCTGGTCGCGGTCGCGGTACTCCGCGGCGGCGCGCGTCATATCGGATCGGCGGTCAGCCGCCCGTTGACGCGGCGCGGTATCCGCAGCGGATTGCCGTTGCGCAGCGCCTCGGGCAACAGCGGGTCGGGAACGTTCTGATACGCCACCGGCCGCTGCCACCGGCGGATCGCGGTCACCCCGACCGACGTGTGCAGCGGACCGGTGGTGGCCGGCCACGGGCCGCCGTGGTGCATCGCCCAGGTGACCGCGACTCCGGTCGGCCAGCCGCCGTAGATGACCCGGCCGGCCCGGCGGGCGATGCGCGCGACGATCGCGCCGGCCAGCTCGGTCTCGCCCGCGGCGGCGTGCAGGCCGGCGGTCAAGCTGCCGGGCATGGCGTCCAGGGCCGCGTGCAGCTCGTCCATTGTGGAGTATTCGATGACCAGTGCCGCGGGGCCGAAGCACTCGGTCAGCAGCGCGTCCGGGTCGGCCAGCAGCGCGGGTACCGGTACCGCCAGCAACGTGGGCGCCACGACGTGGCCGTGACCGTCGACCGGTACCGGCGGGACGATCGACCGGACCTCGGGCACCGCGGCGAGCCGTTGGGCGGTGTCGTCGTACGCCTCCTGGATCCGTCCGGTAAGCAGCGGGCCGACCGTGGTATCCGAGACCGCGCCGGCGAGTGCGGCATCCAGCCCGTGGCCGGCGGGCAGCAGGAGCAGGCCGGGTTTCGTGCAGAACTGGCCGGCGCCCAGGGTGTACGACGCGACGAACCCCGCCACGATCTCGGCGCCCGACTCGGCGACCGCGCCGGGCGTGACCACCACCGGGTTGAGCGACCCGAGCTCGCCGTAGAACGGGATCGGGTCCGGCCGCGATACCGCGATGTCGAACAGCGCCCGGCCGCCCTGCAGCGACCCGGTGAAGCCGACCGCGGTGACGGAGGGATGGCGTACGAGCGCGCGACCGGCGTCCGTGCCGTGTATCACGGCGAACGTGCCGTCCGGTAGGCCGGCGTCCTTCAGTGCGCCGGCCACGATCCGTCCACACAGGACGGACAGGCCGGGGTGAGCCGAGTGTGCCTTGACGATCACCGGACAGCCGGCCGCAAGCGCGCTCGCGGTGTCACCGCCGGCTACCGAGAAGGCGAGCGGGAAGTTGCTGGCGGAGAACACCCCGACGGGCCCGAGGCCGACGAGGATCCGCCGGAGGTCGGGACGCGGGGCTGGCTTCGCCGCCGCGTCGGGCAGGTCGACGACCGCCTCGAAGACCGAGCCCTCGGCTACCACATCGGCGAACATCTCCAGCTGTACGCAGGTGCGTACCAGTTCCGATGACAACCGTGGTACGCCGAGCGCCGTCTCCGCGTCGGCCAGCGCCACGATGTCGGCCTCGGCGTCCCGCAGCGCGGCGGCGACCGCGCGGAGCGCCTCGGCCCGTGTCGAGTACGGCAGCGCGTCGACGAGCGGGGCCGCTGCCTTCGCTGCCGCGCAGATGGCTTCCAGTTCCTGGGCCGGTGTCATCGGTACCGGCGGTCCGATGGGCGCGCTCGTCCGCGGGTCGTATCCCTGGACCGTCGTCATGGGCAACTCCTGTTCAGGGCGACCGTTTCTTGCTTGTCCACTGTGGACTCTATACAGTACACCCATGAGAGTCGTGGACGTCGAAACTGTCGTAGTCGGTACGCCGTGGCGCGAGCTGACCTTCGTCGAGTTGGTGACCGACGATGGCCTGCGCGGACTCGGCGAGGCCCGGATGGTGAACAAGACCTCGACTCTCGTGGCCTGCATCGAGGAGCTGGCCCACCGCTACGTCGTCGGTACCGATCCGTTCGACACCGAGCGGCTGGCGTGGCGGGCGCAGTGGGAGGACTACGGGCGGCCCGGCGAGCTGACCCAGACCGCGCTCGCCATCCTCGACCAGGCCTGCTACGACCTCGTGGGACAGGCGACCGGCCAACCGGTGTGGCGGTTGCTCGGTGGCAAGTTCCGCGAGCGGGTGCCGGCCTACGCCAACGGGTGGTACCAGGGCGACCGCACACCCGAGTCGTTCGCGAGGATGGCCAAGGTCGTCGTCGATCGGGGGTACCGCGGGCTGAAGGTCGACCCGTTCGGCGCGGCTACCGCGGAGCTGTCCCCGACGCAGCTCGGCCTCGCGGTCGACCTGATCGCCGCGATCCGGGACACGGTCGGGCCGGACGTCGCGCTGATGGTCGAGATGCACGGGCGGTTCACCGCGGCCACCGCGGTGGCCGCGGCCCGCGCCCTCGAGCCGTACCGTCCAGAGTGGATAGAGGAGCCGGTGCCCCCGGAGCACGCCGGGCGGTTCCGCCAGGTCCGGGCGGGCACGACGCTGCCGATCGCCACCGGTGAGCGGATCCATCAGGTGGCCGAGTTCCGTGAGCTGTTCGAACAGGACACTGTGGACATCGTGCAGGCCGACCTGACGCACATCGGCGGCTACACCGGCATGCGCAAGCTGGCCGGCTGGGCCGACGCGTACGGCCTGCTGATGGCGCCGCACAACGTCGCCGGACCGGCCGCCACGATGGCCAACGTGCACTTCGCCATCGCCTGCGGCAACTACAAGGTGCTCGAGCACTTCAACGACTTCGCCGACCCGTGGGTGGCCGA
>DASRII010000039.1:0-2650 GCA_035650075.1 Micromonosporaceae bacterium
CGAACTCGCGGTCGGCGTCGTCGTGCCGCACGACGAGGCGCAACGCCGGCAGGGAGGGACCGCCCGCGAACCGCAGCATCGGTATGTCGCCGTTCGCGTTCCCGGCGGCCAGGATGGGCCGGCGACCGATCCGGCTCCAGATCCGGATCGGCTTCTCCGGCCCGTCGTCGAAGACGTCCAGGCTCGACTTGTAGATCACCGTGCCCTCCACGTCGTCCTCCTGGTAGGTCAACCCGAAGCTGCTGCCGATCACCCGGTCCGGTGCGATGCCGTAGAGCGGCCCCGCCGCCGGGCGCATGAAGTCGCGGTCACCCCCGGATGCGATGTAGGTGTCGAACCCGTTGCCTTCGAGGTAGCGCAGCAGTTCCACCATCGGCAGGAAGCCGCAGTCGCGGTAGGGGCGGTGCAGCGTGGGGTGCTCGGCGGTGGCCAGGAACGCCGCGACCTGGCCGGCGTAGTCGTCCACGCTCTGGCCACCGAACGACTCCTGCAACGCACCGATCAGCACTGTGAGGTCGCTGTCGTCACCGTTGTAATGCTTGACCATCGCGTTGCCCAGCCAACCGTGGTCGCGCTCGTACGCCGCCTTCCACGGTTGCCGGCCACGCAGGTCGGCGTCCCGTTCGGCCATCACCACGAACTGGCGCAGGATGAAGTCGAGATGGATGGGCATCGGCTTCTCGCACCACAGCGTGCCGTCGTTGTCGAAGACCGCGACCCGTTCGCCGGGTGGCACGAAGGATGGCGAACCGTCCTTCGTGACCTGCTCGACAAAGTCCACAATGGCCTGGCGTGCCGCCGTGTCCCGCCACGACGCGAGTGCGTCGGTCCCGACCGTCATCGTCGATCCACCCTTCGATCCGGCGTCACGGCGAGCGTGGCTGTCCACGGCGGGTGGCGAATCACCCGCGATGGGTGAGCACGCACCGGCACGGAGATCCGAGCATCGGAAAGCAATGAGGACCTTCGCGCTATTTCCCTCGCTGCGGGGGTACCGGACCGCATGGCTGTCCCGCGATGTAGTCGCCGGCCTGACGGTCTGGGCCGTGCTCGTCCCCGAATCCCTCGCGTACGCGACGATAGCGGGCGTCCCCCCGGTTGTCGGGCTCTACGCCGCCCCGGCGGCACTCGTCCTGTACGCGCTGTTCGGAACGTCCCGCCACCTTGTGGTCGGGCCGATGTCGGCCACCGCCGCGCTGTCCGCCGGCATCGTGGCCGGTGTTGTCGGTCAGGGTGGGCCGGATGTCGCCGCCGCCACCGCCGCGCTGGCGTTGGCCGTCGGCCTGGTGTCCATCGTGGCCGGACTGTTGCGGCTGGGATTCCTGGCCGGCTTCATCTCCGAGCCGGTGCTCAAGGGGTTCATCATCGGATTGGCGCTGACCATCATCGCCGGTCAGCTACCGAAGATCTTCGGGGTCGAGAAGGGTGAGGGCGACTTCTTCGAGAAGATCTGGGATCTCGTGACCAAGCTCGGCGACACCGACGGCTGGACGTTGGCGATCGGGGCGGCGTCCCTGGCCCTCGTACTGGTGATGAAGCGCTTCGTCCCGCTGCTGCCCGCATCGCTCGTCGCGGTCCTGCTGGGCGTGCTCGCGGTCGTGCTGTTCGACCTGACGGACCGGGGCGTCGCGGTCGTCGGGCACATCGACGCCGGCCTGCCACCGTTGGGCCTGCCCGACGTCGTGGCGGCCGACTACGCGACCTTGACCGCCGCCGCCACCGGCGTCGTCCTGGTGGGCTTCGCCGAGGGCCTGGGCGCCGCCAAGGACTACGCCGCGCGGGAGGGTTACGACATCGACCCCAACCGGGAGCTGCTGGGCGTGGGTGCGGCGAACGTCGGCTCAGGCCTGTCCGCCGGGATGGTCGTCAACGGCAGCCTCACTCTGCTGTTCCTCACCGGGTTGTTCGAACAGCTACCCGAGGCGACGCTGGGAGCCGTCGTCATCGCCGCCGTCATCGAGCTGGTCGACATCCCGGCGCTGCGACGCCTGTACCGGCTGTGGACCCGCCGGCTGGGGTCGATCTACGGCCTAGCCGCGCGGGCCGACTTCACCGCCGCGCTGGCGGCGATGCTCGGCGTGCTGGTATTCGACACCCTGCCGGGGCTGTTCATCGGCATAGCCGTGTCGATGCTCCTGCTGCTCTACCGGTCGTCTCGCCCCAACGTCGCGGTGCTCGGCCACGCCGCCGACAGCGAGGAGTCCTGGGCCGACCTCACCCGCCATCCCGGCTACCGTGTGGCGCCGGGCATCGTCGTCGTACGGGTGGAAGGCGGCCTGTTCTTCGCCAATGCCGACCATGTCCGGGCCAGGATCCGAGACCTCGCCCGCGCCGATGGTGTCCACGCGATCGTGCTGGACGCCGAGACGGTGCCGTTCGTCGACGTGACGGCCGTCCAGATGCTCGTCGAGCTGTCCGGCGGGCTGCGCCGCGACGGTGTGGAGCTGCTGCTCGCCCACGACATCGGGCAGGTACGCGACGTGCTGGACCGGGCCGAACCTCGCGACCGGGCGATCCGGCTCTACCCCGACGTACGCACGGCTGTCGCGGCGGCCCGCGCCGACCACCCCGGCGGCTGAGACCACCCACTGAGGCTAACCCGGCACCACCGGTTCGCAGGTGTTGTCCAGTGTGGACTTTCTGAGGAGTC
>DASRII010000040.1:0-2766 GCA_035650075.1 Micromonosporaceae bacterium
GAGAAGCCGAACGTGAAGGTGGGGCAGCTCGTGGCCGTGTCTCGTTTGGAGGCCATCCCGTGGGCGACCAACGGGCGCAACGGCGTGGCGTTCCGCGCGACCGAGCTGAAGCCGGCTAGTCCGAACGGCAAGTGAGTCCATCGCTACATCCAGGCTGTGTCAGCCCGGTGCGGTTGTCCAGCAGAGTCTCTCAGCGGCCACCGGTCCGCTGATCGTGATCTGAGCTGATGGTCCGGGAGCGGCCCTGGCTCCCAACGTTTCCCGGCCCGAACGTGACCGCTGAACGGTCGCGTTGCCAAGAAAGCTGGCGCGGGGTCGGTACTGGCTCCCATACCTGCCGACCCCGTGCCCTCCAACAAACTCCAACCCTCGGAAAGGGGGAACTCGTCGTGCCCAAGTCTAGCCCCCACCGCCCGTTTCGGCGGAAGGCCGCGGTCGGTGCGGTGACCGTGCTCGAAGCGCGGGTGCACCGCTCCTCGGCCCGTAACGCCCGGTTGGCGTTCATCCTCACCGCGTTCACGGTCGCCCTGCTGACGGCCACTATCACCGCCGATCGGATGCACCCGATCCTGGCCCTGTTTGCCGGCATCGCCGCCGGCCTGATCTGTGGTGCGGCCGCCTGGCTGCTGGTCCGGATCTGGCCGGTGATCCGGCTGATCTGGTGGTGGACCCCAGAGATCCTGTTGGCCCTGGCCGTGGTGTATGGCTGGACCGCCCTGGCCAGCCACACGCATCTCCTAGTGCGGCTTGTCGTGGTCGCCGTGTTCATCGGCGTGCCCGCTGCGGTTGGCCCGATCCGCCGCAGCATCGTCGCCTGGGCGTGGTGCCTGATCGTGCGGCACCGGCTACGGGTGTGTTTCGCCGAGTTCATCATCGCCAACCAGTCCGGCACCCTGCCGCTGATCCTGTGGGCCCACCCCACCCCAGTGGGCGAACGGGTCTGGATCTACCTGCGCCCCGGACTGTCCCACACCGACCTGGAAGCCCGCCACGACAAACTCGCCGTGGCCTGCCACGCCAACACCGTCATCGCCGAACGCGCGTCGGAGTCCACCGCCGCCTACCTGCGGCTGGACATCAAACGCCGCGAAGTCCTTACCGCCGACGTCGACTCTCCGCTGGTCGACCTGGTCGACACCGATACCCCGCCCGCGTTGCGGCCCGTCGGCGACCTACCCACCGCCCTGGACCTGTCCGACATCAACCCGGCCCTGGTCGGCAAACCGGCCCGAACAGCTGCGCAGCCGCGCACCACGACCGCACCGGCCACCTCTCTGGCCAGCTCGCCGGCCGCCTCCCCGGCTTCCGCTACGGCCGTCGCCGACGATGACGTCACCGACTGGATCTAACGCCATGGCCGTCCTGACGCGCAGCTTCTACGACCGGGAAACCGCCCGGCTGCGCAACATGCACGCGGTGGCGATCCGCTGCGCCCGACTCATCAACACCGGCCACATTCATTGCGTGCACAGCCCGACCCGTGCCGTCGCTGTCCTGCTGGACCTGTGCGCCCATGTGCGCGCCGACCTGGCCGCGCTCAAACAGAACGGCTGCTAACCCACCCATCTACGTCGGGCGCGGAGTGCGACCGCGTGTGCTGCTTCGCGCCCATCACACCGCAAGGAAGGAACGCCTGATGCCAACCGTGCTCGCCGGCCCGGATCCGGACCCGGTTCCGGTCGGCCCGATGCTGTCCATCTTCGACCCCATCTACCTGGGCATCGACGAATTCGGCGCACCCGTCTACCTCGAGTTGGTCTACCGTAACCTGCTCGCCGGCGGTGAACCCGGCGGCGGCAAATCCGGACTGCTCAACACCATCGCCGCCCACGCCGCCCTCTCCACCGACGCGCGCCTGGTGCTCTTCGACGGCAAACTCGTCGAACTGGGCATGTGGCGCCATGTTGCCGACGAGTTCGTCGGCCCCGACATCCGCCACGCCATCGACACCCTGCGCCGCCTGCAGACGGTGATGGACAACCGCTACACCTGGCTGCTCGCCAAGAACCGCCGCAAAATCGCCGCCTCGGATCGGCTGTCGGTCATCGTCGTCATCGTCGACGAGATCGCCCTGTTCTCCGCCACCATCGGCACCAAGCAAGAGCAGGACGAATTCGCCGCCCTCCTGCGCGACCTGGTCGCCCGAGGCCGGGCCTGCGGCATCCCCGTCGTGGCCGCCACCCAACGACCGAGCTTCGACATCATCCCCACTTCGCTGCGCGACCTGTTCGGCTACCGGGCCGCATTCCGCTGCACCACCACCAACAGCAGCAACATCGTGCTCGGGCACGGCTGGGCCGAACAGGGCTACACCGCCACCGACATCGCCCCCACCAACCAAGGCGCGGCCTACCTCATCGCCGAAGGCGGCACCCCCCGCCGCATCAAAATCGGCTACCTCACCGACGCGCACATCCTGGCCATCGCCGACCACGCCGCCTGGATCCGCCGACCCCACACCCTTACCGACAACACCACCACCACCACGACCCCATCGCTGGACTGGAGGACCGCCGCATGACCACCATCCGGATCATCACCGTCGGACACCGTCGAGTGTCCCTCCCGGACCTGCGCCGCCAGCTCGTCCGTGAACTCCAGCAGCTGGCCACCTGGTGCCGCACCATCCGGCGCACCATCCGCACGATGGTGCACCTACCCCGGCGCTGCACCGTCACCGCCATCTGGTGCGGCCACTGCCGCCGCTGGACCACACCGACCCGGTTCAGCGTGCGCTACATGGCCTGCCCGCCATGCACCCAAACC
>DASRII010000041.1:0-3308 GCA_035650075.1 Micromonosporaceae bacterium
ACCCCGCCGAACAAGCGCCGCGCAGCCGCCTTGTGCCGGGGCCTGGACGGCGTGGCGCTGGCCATCGAGCTGGCCGCCGCCCGTTACCCGACGCTGGGGCTGGACGGGCTGGAGGCCGGCCTCCACGAGCGGCTGCGATTCCTCACCGTCGGCGTCCACGCGGCCGATCGGCACCGCTCGCTGCGCGACACGATCGGCTGGAGCTACGACCTGCTCACTCCCGCCGACCAGGCACTGCTGCGCGGCGTCGCCCTCTTCGCCTCCTGGTTCGACGTCGTCGCCGCCCGCGCGGTCGCCACTCCTGCGCGCGACCACGCGGAGGCCGCCGACGGGCTGTCGCGTCTGGCCGACCACAGCCTGCTCGTCGTCGCCCGCGGCGAGCCGACGGGCTACCGACTGCTGGAGACGATCCGGCAGTACGGCGAGGAGCGGCTCGACGCGTCAGGCGAGCTGGCCGCCGTTCAGAGCCGGCACGACGCATGGTGCCGCGCCGTCCTCACCGATCTCGCGGCCGCACCGCCCGACGAGGCGTGGTGCACCAGGTTCGACCGGGTCGTCGACGATGCCCGGGCCGCGCTGCTGCGGTGCGCTGCGGACCCCGACCGCCGCGGCCGGGCCGCAGAGCTCGCGGCCCAGCTGGCCGGGCAGCTCTGGCTGCGTGGACGACTGACCGAGGCCACGTACCGCTACGAGCAGGCCGCCGCGCTCAGCCCGTCACCGGCCGACCGGGTGGAGTACCTCCGGATGGCGGCTGGCGCGGCGGGTTCCGGCTTCCTCGGCACCGACATGCTGCGCTTGCTCCGCGAGTCCGCCGACCTGGCCCGGTCACTCGGGAACCTGGGCGGTGCCGCCTGCGACCTGGCCCGGATGTCGCTGCTCATTATCCGGGCCCCGGGAATCATGACGCAGGCGCCCACCGACGACGAGGCAGCCGCCCTGCTCGCCGAGGCCGCCGCACTCTCGGACGGCTCCGCCTTGGCCGAAGCCACGGTCACCGTCGCGAAGGCGTTCGCCGACTATCGCGGCCTGACCGTCGAGCGGTCCGAACACGCCGTCAGCGTCGCGCGGCAGGCTGGTGACCCCGCGTTGGAAGACGCCGCGCTGGACCTACTAATCGCTGTGCACCTGAGGCTTGATGACCTTCCTGCCGCCGTGGCGGCGGTACGGCGACGCGACGCGGTGATCGGCTCCCTGCCGATGGTGGCAACGCTTGGCCTCGGACACCGGGACCACGTGAAGTACGGCTGCGAGGTCCTGCTCGCGGCCGGCGATCTGGCCGGCGCATCCGAGTACGCCGACCGGCTGGCGCGGCTGCCCTTCTCCCGCGAGGAGGGCCTCGTCGGCCTGGCCCCGCGGCTCACGGTCGACGCCCTCGCCGGCCATTTCGACGCGGTGCTCCGCGACGAACAGCTGTTCCGCGACAGCTGGGAACGCTGTGGCCGGCCGGTCGTCCCGAACCTGGCGAGCTCGTCGAGTGCCGTAGCGATGGTGCACGGCATCCTCGGCGACGATACCCGCCGCGCGGAGTGGCTGCGACTCACCAAGGACCTCCTCGGCACGAGTGCGGGACTTTCCTCGAAGGCATGGGCGCCGACCTTCGACGCCGTCGTCGCCCTCCATCGGGGAGACATCCGGGCGGCGTTGGACTGCGTCGCCGCCGACCTCGACGACCCACAGACATGGTGGCACGCGGGCCAGATCCTGTACCGGCCGTGGTACGCCGCCGTGTGGGCGGAGGCCGCCGTCCTCGGCCAACTCGACGACGCGCGGTCGCGGATCGACCGGGCCCGGCACGCGGCACGCGACAACCCGATCGCGACCGGCATCGTCGAACGCGCCGCCGCGATCGCGGCCGGCGACCGGACCGCCGTCGAGAACCTGGCGGCGACGTTCACGCGGCTGGGCTGCCCATACCAGGAGGCCCGCACTCGCACTCTCGTCCGCATCGCTGGTGTCCAGTGAAGTAAATCCCTGCGCACGTTCAGCCACGGGCATGAGCGGCAGTCGCCTTCCGCGGACCGCGAGTTCCTGGTCGGCGTTGGCCAGGTTTCTGGCCGCGCCCGATGCTGTCGCATCCCGCCCCTCGTTGGAAGTTCCGCCAGCCCAACGAGGCTCCGACAACCACACCACGAATCCAAGCAGCATCTACAGGAGAGGCAGTATGAAGCGCCCGTCGGGATGGGGGCCTTCGGGGCGGTGTCAGGATCGTTGGTACGCATGGCAATCACTCCTACGGACGGGTGGGCCACCCGGACGCGGCGCGACGAGCGCCACGGTTCATCGGTACGGCGCGGGCGCCGCTGCGGCCGGCGCCCAACGCGCGGGACAGGCCGGCCCGCCGACGTCGAGGACCGCGACGTGCCAGGACACTGGGAAGGCGATCTTGTCATCGGAACGGACCGGTCCGCGATCGGCACGCTCGTCGAGCGGACAACCCGCTTCACGTTGCTGCTGCACCTGCCTCGCATGGAAGGTTACGGCGTCGAGCCTCGGGTCAAGAACGGTCCGGCACTGGCCGGGCGCGGCGCCGAGGATGTCCGGGACGCGATCGCCGCAACGATCCTCACGCTGCCCGAGCATCTGCGCCGGACTGACCTGGGACCGCGGCAAGGAACTCGCCCAGCACGCGAAGCTGACGATCGACACCGGCATTGAGGTCTACTTCGCCGACCCGCACAGTCCATGGCAACGAGGCACCAACGAGAACACCAACGGCCTGCTCCGCCAGTACTTCTCCAAGGGCACCGACCTGGCCCGCTGGAGCCGCGACGACCTCGACGCCGTAGCCGCAACACTCAACAGTCGCCCACGCAAAACACTCGGCTGGAAGACACCAACCGAAGCATTGAACGAACTGCTACTGTCGCATCAAACCACCGGTGTTGCGACGACCAGTTGAACCTGGGCAGTACCTGTGCATCCGCTACACCGCGACGCTGGCCGCTGCTGGGATCAACTGCTCAGCCGGCAGCGTCGGGGACTCGTTCGACAACGCTCTCGTCGAAACGGTGATCGGCTTGTACAAGGCGGAGCTGGTACGTCGGCACGGGCCGTGGCGCAACCTCGAACACCTCGGACTGTCCACATTGGAGCGGGTGGACTGGTACAACAGCGCAGGCTTCACTCCTGGTGCGGCCACATCCCACCCGCGGAGTACGAAGCCATCTACTACAATCAGCTCCAAGGTCCGGCCGATGGAGTCGGGACGCAACCTTCATAGCCTCCATCAAACCCGGGGCACCTCACCCGACCTGCATGCGTTCGTGGACACCATCGAGCAGCAACGCGCCACCGGCACCAGCGCGATC
>DASRII010000042.1:0-4628 GCA_035650075.1 Micromonosporaceae bacterium
AACGGTAGCCACTGCCACGAAGCCGTTGGCACGCCGTGCAGGTAGAGGACCGGGGCGGTACCGGCCTCCCGCCAGTGGATCCGGATGCCCGCGGATTCACCGGTGCGTTCGCTTACGACGAACATCGCCGCATCGTACGGGCGACGGCCGCCGAGGTAGGGTCCTGAAATGAGCTTCCGGATCGAGCACCTGCTGTCCGCACCGCTGTTCCTGTCGCCCCAGCTCGCCGGTGGCCGCATCTATTTCGTGTCGAACCTGTCCGGTCGACTCAGCCTGTGGGCGATGGACGCGAACGGCAGCGTGCCCGAACCGCTCCTGCCGCCCGACGTGGCGTTGTTGACGCCGACGCTGGCCGAAGGCCAGGTGTTCGTGGCGCTGCCCGAGCTGGGTGTGATCGTGGTGATGATCGACCGGGACGGCAACGAGCTGCTGCAGCCCTGTGTCGTCCCGATCGCCGGGGGAGACCCGGAGCCGTTGTTCGGGGACCGGTTCGCCGGGCAACAGGTGCAGTTGGTCGAGCTCGATCAGGACGGTCGCGGCTCGATCTGGGTGGACACCCGGGTGCGTGCGGCCCAGGAGGCGTACCACTTCGAGGTGGCGGACGCGAGCCTGGTACCGCTGGGCAGCTCGAACTACGGGAACGTACCCGTTGCGCACAGTGCGGACCGGAGCCGCTACCTGCTGCTCGACCAGTACTCCCCGAACGACACCACGCTGTGGCTGTGGGAGCGGGACGCCGGCCCGCGGCGGCTCCTGAACGGGGTGCCTCTCGACCAGCGCGACGCCGCGCAACCGGTACAGCTGAACGGGTTCGGCTTCGGCTGGTTCGTCGACGACGAGCAGTCCGTCGTGGTGGAGACGACCCTCTTCGACGACCTCGGTGGCCTGGGTTGGTTCTCGCTGGCCGAGCCGGAGAAGGTGGAGCCGGTGACGGTTACCGGGACCGTCCACAAGGGAGTGGCGCAGTGGGAGTCGACCCGGCGAGTGTCCGGGGACAGGTATCTCGTCGGATACAACGCCGACGGTGTCTCGTGGGAGTACGAAGGGATCCTCGACGCGAAGCAGCGCACGCTGGACTTCACCCGCGTGCTGTGGGGGCAGGGCGAGCTTGCCAACGGGGTCGTGGAGAACCACAACCACGACCGGTCCAGCGGACGGACCGTGCTCGCGTTCTCGTCGGCTACTACACCGGCCCAGTTGGCGATCGTCGACGCGGACAACGAGACCACCACGATCACCCGCAACCGGGTGCTCGGTGTCGACCCGCAGCTGCTCTCGCCCGGCGAGGACGCGTCGTACGAGAGCCATGACGGCCTGCGCGTCTCAGCCAGGCTCTACCTTCCGTCGGAACGGCTCGGCTTCGAAGGACCGCGACCGGTGGTGTACTACATCCACGGCGGGCCGCAAGGGCAGGAGCGCCCGGACTTCACATGGTTCTCGATGCCGCTGATCCAGTACTTCACGCTGCACGGGTTCGCCGTCTTCGTACCCAACGTGCGCGGCTCCACCGGATACGGCCAGGCGTACATGAAGCACGTCGACCGTGACTGGGGCGGCCAGGACCGGCTCGACCACGTCGCCGCAGTGGCGCGGTTGCGCGAGGACCCGCGCCTGGACGCCGACCGGATCGGGGTGATGGGCCGCTCGTACGGCGGCTTCATGACGCTCACGCTCACCGGCCGCCATCCCGAGCTGTGGTCGGCCGGGGTGGACATGTTCGGCCCGTACGACCTGGTGTCCTGGACGACGCGGCTGCCCGAGTCGTGGCGCGAGTACCTCAAGCTCGAGATCGCGGATCCGGAGACCGAGCGGGACAAGTTGGTGGCCCACTCGCCGCGGACGTACCTCGGCGACCTCGCCTGCCCGCTGCTGGTCGTCCAAGGTGCCAACGACCCGCGGGTCACCAAGGCCGACTCCGACCAGCTCGTCACCGAGCTGCGCGCCGCCGGCAAGGACGTGGACTACCTGGTTTTCGACGACGAAGGCCACGACCTCACCCGGCTGGACAACAAGGCACGCTGCATGCAGACCATCACCGCCTTCTTCGAACAGCACCTGGGCCGGTGAGGTCAGGGGTCGATCACCTCGCGTAGATCGCGCCGCGAGGTTGGGAAACCCGGCTGGCCGTACCCGATGCGCATCACCAGCTGTGGCACGCCGAACCGGCCGAGGGCCAGACGTAGCTGTTCGCGGGCGGCGGCCACCTCGATGGGCTGGGACAGCATCGACGCGGCGAGACCGGCACTGGTGACGGTGAGCAGGACGTGCTGCAGCGCCATGCCGGCTACCAGCTGGTGGCGGTGGGTGTCACCGGACGTACCGAGTACCGCGACGAGCGGGTCCGGTTCGAAGTCCCGGCCGGGGGCGCGCAGCCGGTCGCCGAAGCGCCGGCTCGGCAGCAGGTCCTGGGGCTCGGGGCTCGGCCCGCCGGCCTCGCCCGGGACCCCGTCGCCCCGGTCGTCATCGTCGTCGTGGGTCCAGGCGGCCAGTTCGGCCCGGTACTCGGGGTCGCGGTCGAGGACGCGTGCGGCCGCCTGGGCGATCTCGGCGACGGCGGCCAGTGGACCCTGCCCGATGAGCAACTCCAGCCAGGCCCCTTCGACGCGGGCGGCCTCGACGAGCGCGGTGCGGGCGATGGCCGGTACCGGCTCCGGGAAGAACGGGGCCCGGTTGCTGTGCCGGCGCGGCACGGCCTCGTAGAGCCGTTGTTCGGCGGGCGTGGCCGGGCCTTCGCCGGACGGGACGAGCCGCGCCATGAGGTCCGGGGACGCGGCGTCGGGCAGCATCTCGATCTCGCTCGGGCAGCCGGTGACCGCCAACCCGAGCCGGGCGTTGAACGCCGCCGCACCGCAGGCCAGCCGCACGCCCCAGCCACTCGGGTCGGCGACCGGTAGCCGGCGCGCCGGATCGGCGTACACCTCGATGGTCCCGTCGCGCAACCGGAACCGCCACGGTTGGCTGTTGTGCATCGACGGCGCCCGCACGGCCGCCTGGACCGCGGTGTCGAAGGCCGTCGTCGTGAGCGTGGTCATCAGGCTCGCTCCTCCCGTGACCGGACGGGCAGACCACCACCGTGCGCCCGCCGGTGGACCATCGGCCAGGGCCGTTCGACCCGGTCCGGCGGGCAGTCCAGCCCTGCTCGGCGACCCGTACGCGGCGGGAGACTGAGGGCGAAAGGCGGACACGAGTACGGGAGGCATGACATGAGCGGCTACGTCATGGTCCGGCGCCGCTCGACCCGGCGCGTCGACCAGCCCATCGCGGCGCGACCGTTGACAACCACGATGACCCGTACCGACCTGACTGTCCGGAACGATCTCAGCCTGGGCGACGCGCTGGCGGTGATGGTTCGCCACGGTATCCGGCACGTCCTCGTCGTCGACCTCGCCGGGCGCTGCGTCGGCGTACTCGCCGACCGGGTGGTGGCCTCGGCCTTCGCCCGGGACCCGTCCGCGTTGACGTGGCAGCGGGTGGGTGAGGTGCTCGATCCGACGCCCGCGTTCGTCGGTACCGGCGCCACCGTGGCCGACGCGGCGCGGGTGATGTGCGCGACCGGTGTGGACGCGGTCGCCGTGGTGGACGCGGACAACCGACCAATGGGGGTGGTCACCTCCGGCGACCTGATCGCGCTGCTGGCCAGGTGACGCCGCGCGAGAGGAGTGGCAGACGTGAAAGTGTTGGTGAGCGCCGCGAGCAAGCACGGTGCGACCGCGGAGATAGGCGACCGGATCGCGGCCGCCTTGCGGGACGCGCTACCCGGCGGCACTGACGTGGACGTCGTAGCCGCCGAGAATGTGACCACAGTGGACGGTTACGAGGCGGTGGTGCTGGGCAGCGCCGTCTACATGGGACGGTGGCTGGACAGCGCCCGCCGGCTGGCCGAGACGCACGCGGCGGAGCTGTCGACCCGGCCGGTCTGGCTGTTCTCGAGCGGCCCGACCGGCACCGGACGGGGATTTCCGCGACTGGGCGGCCATCGATGCGTGGGCGCACGGCATCGCGGACGAACTTCCGTGAGACGCTGAACGGATGGACCACACCTACCGGATCACCGAGATCGTGGGCTCGTCGAGCGAGTCCATCGACCAGGCGGTGCGCAACGGGATCGCCCGCGCCAACGAAACGCTGCGACACCTGGACTGGTTCGAGGTGACGGAGATTCGCGGTCACTTGGTCGACGGACAGATCGGCCATTTCCAGGTCGCGCTGAAGGTCGGCTTCCGGCTGGACGAGCCCGGGGAGACGTAAGCCGGGCGAATGTCCCGTCGGTGCGGGTCCTTCGGCCCTGTGCGGCCGGCTGCCGGTGGCGCGACGCTCAGCGGAAGCCCCGGTAGCCAAGGGAGGTGCGCCCGCCATGACGGCCACGGATCAGCTCCGCCGGCAGCTCGTCGAGTTGCCGGCGGCCGAGGCGATGGCGCTGCTCGGCAGTGTCCAGTACGGCCGGGTCGTGTTCACCGCCCGCGCGCTGCCGGCGGTCCGGCCGGTCAACCACCTGGTGGACCGCGGAGACATCGTCATCCGGACGAACCTCGGCACGGCGGTGTCCGCCGCCGTCGACGGGACCGGGACCGTGGTCGCGTACCAGGCCGACCACGTCGACCCAGTGCGGCGCCTGGGGTGGAGTGTCG
>DASRII010000043.1:0-11932 GCA_035650075.1 Micromonosporaceae bacterium
CCCCGAGGCAGTAGCCGTGGACCGCGGCGACCACCGGTACCGGACAGTCGTAGACCGCGGCGAACGCGGCCGCGCAGCCGCGGTTGACCTCGAGCAGGGCGGTGAAGTCCGCGCTGCGCTGCAGCTCCTTTAGGTCCACGCCGGCGTTGAAGCCGCGGCCCTCCGCCCGCAGAACGACCGCCCGGACCTCCGCCTGGGTACCGAGCCGGTTCAGCGTCTCCGCGAGCGCGAACCAGCCCGCGACCGGCAGGGCGTTGACGGGTGGATGTGCCATCACCACCTCGGCGACACCGTCCGCGTGCACCTCTGACGTGATCATCGTTGACCGCTGACCGAGACGACCTCGCCCACGAGGTACGAGGCGTAGTCGCTGGCGAGAAACACGATCACGTTGGCCACCTCCCACGGCTCCGCGGCCCTGCCGAACGCCTCGTTGGCGGCGAGTCTCGTCAGCAGCTCGTCCGAGGTCACCTTCGACAGGTGCTCGTGCATCGCGATGCTGGGCGCGACCGCGTTGATGCGCACGCCGGCCCGGGCCGCCTCCAGCGCCGCACAACGGGTCAACGCCATGACACCGGCCTTCGCCGCCGCGTAGTGCGCCTGGCCGGCCTGGGCACGCCAGCCGAGTACCGAGGCGTTGTTGACGATCGCCCCGCTGCCCCGGGGCATCATGTGCCGCAGCGCCGCCCGGGTGCACCGGAACGTACCGGTCAGCGTCACGTCGAGCACCCGGTGCCACTGGTCGTCGGTCATGTCGACCACGTCGGCGGTACCGCCGAGACCGGCGTTGTTGACCAGCACGTCGAGGTGTCCGTACCGGTCGACGACCGTGTCCACCATCAGCTGTACCTGCTCTTCGATGGTCACATCACACTCGATGGCCAGCGGCGGTTCACCGGTCAGCTCGGCCAACCGGTCGGCCGCCTCGGCGAGCCGGCGGGTGTGCCGATCGCTGATCGCCACCCGCGCACCCTCCTCCGCGCACCGGCGGGCCGTGGCGTAACCGATGCCCGTACCGGCCGCCGCGGTCACCAGCACGGTCCGCCCGGCGAGCAACTGATGGCTATCCGGCATCGCGGCCGCCCTTCGTAAGGCTGGCCAGCACGTCCTCGGCCTGGGCGACGATGCGCTCGATCAGCTCGGCGCAGCTCGGCAGGTCCTCGATGAGACCGGTCACCTGCCCCGTGGCCAGCACACCGATCTCCGGCCGACCGTCCACTATGGCCGCCCGCAGCAACGCGGGGGTGTTCGCGGCGAGCAACACCTGGCTCAGGCGCAGGTCGTGCGCGCGTCTCATGGATCTGCCCTCCCGGACCATGTCCCGCCAACTCGACCCGGAGTGCCGGCGGAACGCGGCGGCGCTGCGCACCGAGCGCAGCAGCCGGCGGGTCGGTCCAGTGTGGACGATGCGGTCGACGAACGGAGTACGCAGCAGCCGTTGCGGAACGCCGTCGAGGGCATCGGTCAGCACGGTGTCCGTGACCGAAGCGCTCAGGTAGAGCTGCTTGACCTCGGTGGCCACCGGGCTGTCGGTGGTCAGCAGGAACCGCGTACCCATCGCGATGCCGGCGGCCCCGTAGGCGAGCGCGGCCACGAGCCCGCGACCGTCGAAGAACCCACCGGCCGCGATCACCGGGATGTCGACCGCGTCCACCACTTGGGGCAGGAGCAACGAGGTCGGTACCGGTCCGGTGTGCCCTCCCCCCTCACCGCCTTGCACCACAACGGCATCGGCGCCCATCGCGGCCACTTTCTCGGCGTGGCGGCGCGCCCCGACCGACGGTACGACCACCACCCCGGCCTCCTTCAGCCGCTCGATCAGCTCGGGCCGCGGCGCGAGCGCGAAGGACGCGACCTTCACCTGCTCGCGGATCAGCAGCTCGACCCGGGCCGGCGCGTCCGGCGCGTCGGCGCGGAGGTTGACCCCGAACGGTCTTTCCGTCCGTCGCTTGGTCTCCACGATGGCCGCGTCCAGATCGGACAGACTCAGCGTGGCGCCCGCGATGATGCCCAGCCCGCCGGCGTTGGCGGTCGCCGATGTGAGCCGTGGTCCGGACACGTAGCCCATGCCGGTCTGCACGATCGGGTAGCGCACCCCGAACAGGTCGCAGATCGCGGTGTGCAGCCCGGTCATCCGGTCACCTCGTGCGCTCTGGCGTCGCGCGGGTCGATCACCGTACGGATCAGCTCGAGCTCGTGCGGTGTGGGCAACCGGGTCTCCGGTACCTCTCCGGTGATCGCGAGCTCGAAGCCGGTCGCCGCCACCACCTGCGCCACGGTCACTCCAGGGTGGACGGACACGAGTCGCATCCGGCGGTCCGGCGTCGCGAAGTCGAAGACGCCGAGGTCGCTCACCACCCGCCGCACCTCGTGGTAGCGGGTGGCGGCCGGTCCCGCCGCGGCGGCGCGGTCGTAGCCGACACCGCTGACCATGTCGACCGCGGCGACGAACGAGCGCGGCCCGTGCCGGTGGACCCAGTAGCTGGTCGGGTGGTGCACGGTGTTGCCCGGCGCCCCGCGCACGCCCAGGAGGGCCACGGTCGGCCGGTCGTAGTCGCCGATGGCGGAGATGTTCGCGTTCCCGTAGCGGTCGATCTGGCTCGGGCCCATCATCACGTGTCGCTTGCCGGTGTAGAGCAGATCGAACACCGCGCGGTACGGTAGCCAGCCCTCGATGACGGCCGGCCGCTCCCCGATCGCCCACGTGCCCCGGCCGAGCATCGCCTCACCGTCGGAGAGCAGCAGATCGGGCGCGAAGGTGGCGCGGGCGAGGCGGGCGCCGATCGTCGGTATCACACCCGTCGGGCTCGCCAGGATCTCCCCGTCGCCGCGCCACACCTCGGCACAGGCGACCGCACAGATCTCCGCCCGGGTCGCGGGAGTCATGTCGCGACCGCGGCCTGGTACGCGGCCTCGTCCGAGTCCAGGTACCGATCCCGGAACGCGGCCCAGGCCGTGGCATCGCGGGCCGCGTTCGCGTACCGGAGTTGGAAGTCCTCGTCCCGACCGTAGTCGGGATCGCACGACGTGAAGTGGGCGCCGCGTGGCGCCTCCACGACACCGCGCACCATCCAGCGGTGGATGCGCAGGGTCTGTACCGGCGCGGTGGCGGTCAGCTCCTCCGTCGTGACGATGCGCTCGCAGGAGACGTACGCCCGTTGCGCGGCCATGCAGAACAAGTCGTCGAAGTACGGGTCCGGGCCGAGGAACTGCGCGTTGCCGTGCGCGTCGGCCCGGTTGAGATGTACGAGGGCGGCATCCAGCCGCAGCGCCGGGACGGCCACGAGCTCCTCACCGTCGTCGTACGGCGAGGCGACGGTTCGCAAAAGGGGGTTGACGCGCAGCACGTCCGAGCCGAGGCCGACCCGGGTGGGCAGGAACGGCAGGCGGCAAGCGGCGGCGTAGAGCGCCCAGCGCAGCATGCCCTCGTCGTACTCGGTCACCTCGATCGAACCGGACTGCCGGGCCGCGCGGAAGTGCGGTTCCAGCGCGATGGTGTCGAGCGAGACGAACCCGTAGACCAGCCGGCGCACCTTGCCCGCGGCCAGTAGCAGACCGACATCGGGCCCGCCGTAGCTGGCCACAGTCAGGTCGGTCAGCTCGGAGCGGAGGATCGCGCGGACGAGCGACATGGGTTTGCGCCGCGAACCCCAGCCGCCGATGCCGATCGTCATGCCGGAGTGCAGCTCCGCAACGACCTCGGCCTCGGTCATCCGCTTGTCCGCCATCGGTCATGAATGTACCAAGCGCTTGGTTGGCTACGCTAGGGTGTGCGCATGGCCCGTGAGCCCATTGACCGGCGTGAGCACATCCTGGCAAGCGCCGCGGCACTGTTCGCCCGCAAGGGCGTGGCCGCGACAACGGTCCGGGAGATAGCGGACGAGGTCGGCATCCTCTCCGGCAGCCTCTACCACCACTTCGAGTCCAAGGAAGCCATCGTGGACGAGATAATCTCGTCCTATCTGGAGGATCTGCGCGCTCGGTACAAGCGCGTGCTGGCCAGCGACGCCGACCCGCGTACCCGGCTGCACGATCTGGTCGTCGCCTCCCTCGATGTGGTCGAGGCGCATCCGCATGCCACCGAGATCTACCAGAACGACGTGAGCTACCTGAGCCGGCTGGAGCGGTTCGCGTACCTGAAGACGACCGCCCGGGAGGTGCAGGCGTGCTGGATCGAGGTCATCAACGCGGGCGTGGCGCAGGGCGCGTTCCGGTCGGACATCGAGCCGAAGATTCTCTACCGGCTGATGCGGGACGCGGTCTGGCTGTCGGTCCGGTGGTTCAAGCCGAGACGCGACTATCCGGTCTCCCGGCTGGCCGAAGACTGCACGTCGCTGTTCATCGACGGTCTGGCTCACCGCGCAGGACGCCCTTGAGTACCTTGCCGCCGGCGTTGCGCGGCAGCGCGTCGACGAACACCAAGGTCCGCGGCACCTTGTAGTTGGCCAGCCGCTCCCGGCAGTACCCGATCAGCTCCGCCTCGCTGGTCCGGGCGCCGGCACGCACCACCACGAATGCCCGCCCGACCTCGCCCAGCCGTTCGTCCGGTACGCCGACGACCGCGGCCTCCACCACCGCCACGTGCCCGGCGAGGGTCTGCTCGATCTCGGCCGGATAGGTGTTGAAGCCGCCGACGATGAACATGTCCTTGAGGCGGTCCGTGATGCGCAGGTAGCCGCGCTCGTCCAGCACTCCGATGTCCCCGGTGTGCAACCAGCCATCGGCATCCACAGTGGACTTCGTGGCGGCCTCGTCCTCGAAGTAACCGCGCATGACGTTGTACCCGCGCACGACCACTTCCCCCGGTTCGCCGACGACGCGCACCTCGACACCCGGGACCGCCCGTCCACAGGTGGTGGCGATGGTGAGCGGGTCATCGTCGGCGCGGCACATCGTGACGGTGCCACAGGACTCGGTGAGCCCGTACGCCGTCAGGATCGTGGCGAAGGACAGTTCCGCCCGCATACGTTCGATCATCGCGACCGGGACCACGGCCGCGCCCGTGACCGCCACCCGCAGGCTCGACAGGTCCCGGCGGTGGCGGTCCGGATGGTCCAGGATGGACAGATAGAGCGTGGGCGGCCCGGGCAGCACGGTGATCCGCTCCTGCTCGACGAGCTGTAGCGTCGTGTCCACATCGAACACCGGCTGTGACACGATCGTGGCCCCGCGCAGGAGGCAGGCGATGATGCCGGCCTTGAGGCCGAACGTGTGGAAGAACGGGTTCACTATCAGGTAGCGGTCCCCGGCCCGCAGACCGGCCAGCTCGCTCCAGGTGGCGTACAGCGCCGTGGTCTGGCCGTGGGTCAGCATCGCGCCCTTGGGCAGCCCGGTGGTGCCCGACGTGAACGAGATGTCGGAGAGGTCGTCGGGTCGTACCTTGTCGAGCACCGCCGACCCGGTGTCGGCGAACGGCGTCCGGCCGAACACCACCACGGTCTCCAGGTCGGGCAGGTCCTCCCCGGCGAGCATCCCGACGTAGTCGTTGCCCAGGAACGGTTCGACGGTGAAGAGCAGCCGGGCTCGCGTACGGCGGAGGATGTAACCGGCCTCGGCGCCCTTGAACCGGGTGTTGAGCGGCACCAGCACCGCACCGGCGCTCATCGTGCCGAGCGCGGCGACGACCCAGTGCCAGCTGTTGGGCGCCCAGATCGAGACCCGGTCACCGGCGCGCACGCCACGGAATGCGAGCGCGCGCGCGAACCTGTCGACCTCGTCCGCCAGCGCCGCGAAGGTGAGGCGGACCGCCCCGTCGACCACGGCCACACCGTCCGGCCACCTGCGCGCGACGGCGGCCACGAGGTCGGGCACTGTCCGCGCGGCCAGAGGCTCCACGCTGGCGAGCTTACCAAGCAAGCGTACGCTTGGTAAGCTGGCCGGCGTGGCGGAGGCGTACCTTGTCGAGGCCGTGCGCACGCCGGTCGGTCGCCGAGGCGGCGGTCTATCGACGATCCACCCGGCCGATCTCGGGGCGCACGTGCTCCGCGAGCTGATACGGCGAACCGGGGTGGACCCGGCGGCAATGGACGACGTGGTCTTCGGCTGCGTGGACACGATCGGACCTCAGGCCGGCAACATCGCGCGTACCGCGTGGTTGGCGGCCGGCCTGCCCGAAGAGGTTCCCGGGGTCACCGTCGACCGCCAGTGTGGGTCGTCCCAGCAGGCGCTCCACTTCGCCGCGCAGGCCGTGATGTCCGGCACCGCGGACCTCGTCGTCGCCGGCGGCGTGCAGAACATGAGCATGGTGTCGATCGGCGCCGCGATGACCGCCGGCCACGCCCATCCTTTCTCCGGGTCTGTTGGCTGGACGCGACGATACGGCGCCCAGGAGATCTCGCAGTTCCGCGCGGCCGAGCTGATTGCCGAGAAATGGGACATCGGCCGTGCGGAGATGGAGGAGTACGCGCTGGAGAGCCACTGCCGCGCGGCGCTGGCGATCGACGCGGGCCGGTTCGATCGCGAGGTCTCCCCCATCGGGACGGTGACCGCCGACGAAGGACCGCGCAGGGACACGACGCTGGAACGGATGGCGGCGCTGCCGAGCCTCGTCGACGGTGGTCGGGTCACCGCGGCGCTGGCGAGCCAGATCTCCGACGGCGCGGCGGCGATCCTCGTCGCGTCCGAGCGCGCGTTGCGTACGCACGGCCTGCGTCCCCGGGCCCGGATCCACCATCTCGCCGTGCGGGCGGCCGATCCGGTTCTCATGCTGACCGGACCGATTCCGGCCACGGCTCGCGCATTGGACCAGATCGGGTTGCGTATCGACGACATCGACCTGGTCGAAATCAACGAGGCGTTCGCCCCAGTGGTGCTCGCCTGGCAACGCGAGACCGGAGCGGACCCGTCCCGGGTGAACGTCAACGGTGGCGCGATCGCGCTCGGCCACCCGCTCGGCGCGACCGGCGCCCGCCTGATGACCACGCTGCTGCACGAGCTCGAGCGCATCGAAGGACGGTACGGGTTGCAGACGATGTGCGAAGGTGGCGGCACCGCGAATGTCACCATCATCGAACGCGTTTGAGCTGACCGGCCAGGTAGCACTGGTCACCGGTGGGACCCGGGGCATCGGCCGGGCCATCGCCACGCGGCTGTGCGAAGCGGGCGCGGTGGTGCTCGTCTGCGCCCGCAACGAGCCCGCATCTCTCGGCGGCGGTCTCGAGTTCGTCGCCGCCGACGTGCGCGATCCCGATGAGGCGGCGCGTGTCGTCGCCGAGGCGGTACGCCGCTTCGGCCGCTTGGACATCGCCGTCAACAACGCCGGCGGGACACCCGAGGTTCCCGCGGCGACCGCGTCGGCCAACCTCGTCACCGCGGTAGTGCGGCTCAACCTGCTTGCGCCGTTCTTCGTCGCGCAGGCCGCCAACGCGGTGATGCGACAACAAGCCACCGGCGGCCTGATACTCAACATCGGCAGCGTCGCGGCAACCCGGCCCGCTGCCGGCACCGCGATGTACGCCGCGGCCAAGGCCGGTCTCGTGACGCTCACGCGAGCGCTGGCGCTGGAATGGGCCCCGGCGGTACGGGTCAACTGTGTCACCGCCGGTCTCGTGCGGACCGAGGCCAGCGCGCAGCACTACGGCGACGAGCAGTCGGTCGCCGCGACCGTGCCACTGGGCCGGATGGCCGTCCCCGACGACATCGCGGGCGCCTGCCTGCTGCTCGCCTCCCCGCTGGCGGCGTACGTGACCGGGGCGAATCTCGTGGTGGACGGCGGTGGTGTCACAAACCCGCTCGGGCACCGATCAGCCGCCGTAGGCTCACCGGATCACCGTGGGTGAGCCGGTTCACGGTGGCCCGCTTGAAGTACCGGTGTGCTTCGTGCTCCCAGGTGAACCCGATACCGCCGTGCAGTTGGATGCTCTCCGCCGTGATGGTGTAGGCGGCCTCGGCCGCCACGAGCTTCGCCAGCGGCGCGACGACGGGCAGCTCGGATGCTGGCGCGCGTACCGCGTACCAGGCCGACGACGTCGCCGCCTCGAGTGACACGGCGAGGTCGGCCACCCGGTGCCGGAGCGCCTGGAAGGCAGCCAGCGGCCGGCCGAACTGCTCACGGGTCCCCAGGTGGGCCACTGTCAGGTCGAGGCTCGCCGCTGCCACCCCGACGGACTCCACCGCGAGCAGGGTGTGCAGGACGTCCAGGGCATGGTCCGGCGAAGAAGTGAGGCGGGTGGCCGGAGTCCGGTCGAACTCCAGCCGGGCAACGGGTCTCGTCAGGTCCAATGTGGACATCGGCCGCCGCCGCACCGTGTCGTCGCACCGCACAGTGAACAGGCCGGGCTCACCGTCACAGACGGCGGCTAATACAACCACATCCGCGACATCGCCGTCGATCACGAGGTCCGTGACCCCGTCGATCGTGTACCGGTCACCGGCGCGCTGGGCGGACGCCTGCGGCTGGACGGCGAGCGTCGCCACGAGCGTGCCGTCGGCGATCCCCGGCAGCGTACCGTCCGACACCACGGCGGTGGCGACCGTCGACAGGTACGGCAGCGGCAGCAGGACCCGACCCGCCTCCTCCACGACGACGGCCAGATCCTCCATGGACGGGATGCCGGTGAGCCCGAGTTCGCGGGTCAGCCTGGTCCACAGTGCTCTGTCGAAAGTGCCAACCGACCGATTGGCAACGACCGCGTGCTTGCCGAAGAAGTCCCGTACCGTGTCCCGAAGCTCATCCATTGTGGACTCACCGGGCCGACCGGCCGAGCAGATGGTCGGCGACGATGCCGCGCTGGATCTCGTGCGAGCCGCCGTAAATCGTGTCGGCGCGGGTGAACAGGAACAGCCGCTGGGCTGCGGAGAGTTCGTAGGGCTGACCGGGCAGGAGTACCGCCTCGGGTCCGGCCGTGGCGAGCGCCAGCTCCCCCAGGCGCTGATGCCACGACGCCCACAGCAGCTTGGCGACCGACGCCCCGACACCCGAGGTCGCCGGCCCGGCCGAGGAGAGCGTCCGCAGCGCGTGGTGGCGCAGCACCTGCAGTCCCACCCAGGCGTGGACGACGCGGTCGTGGTACACCGGATCGTCGAGCAATCCGTTGGCCCGGGCGGCCGCGATCACCTCGTCCAGCTCCCGCGCGAAGCCCACCTGCTGGCCGAGGGTGGCGACGCCACGCTCGATCCCCAGCGTGCCGATCGCGACCCGCCAGCCGTCGCCCGGACTGCCCACGACGTTCTCCGCGGCGGTCACCGCGCCATCGAAGAAGACCTCGTTGAACTCCGAGGTACCGGTCAGCTGGACGATCGGGCGCACCTCGATCCCGGGCTGCCGCATCGGCACCAGCAGGAACGACAGTCCACGGTGGCGGGTCTCGTGGGGATCGGTACGCGCGAGCACGAAGCACCAGTCGGCGAGCTGGGCCATGGATGTCCAGACCTTCTGGCCGGTGACCCGCCAGACGTCTCCGTCGAGCACGGCCCGGGTGCGTACCGCCGCGAGGTCCGAGCCGGCGTCCGGTTCGGAGTACCCCTGGCACCAGAGTTCCTCCGCGCGCGCGATCGGCGGCAGGAACCGGTCCTGCTGCGCTCGGGTGCCGTACGCGATCAGCGTCGGCGCGAGCAGGTACTCCCCGATGTGGCTCAGCCGCCCCGGCCCACCGGCGCGGGCGTACTCCTCGAAGAAGATGACCTGTCGGGCGAAGCTCGCCGAGCCACCGTGCTCCGATGCCCAGCCCAGACCGATCCAGCCCGCCCGGCCCAGCTCCCGCTCCCACTCCAGGCGCGCCGCGACATGTTCGTGTTCGCGTCCCGGCCCGCCGGTACCGACCAGCGCGGCGAACTCTCCGGTCAGGTGCTCGGCGAGCCAGCGCCGGACCTCGAGCCGGAAGTCGATGTCGCTCATGTCAGGCCACGAAGCTTGGCGAAGGCGTCGATCCGCTCGGCGTGGCTGAAGGCGAGCGGCGACACCAAGAGCGTAGTGACGCCGGCGGATGCGAACGCGGCGAGACGCTCCTCGACGTACCCGATCGGTCCCACGAGCGAGGTGTCGCGGACCAGGTCGTCCGGGACCGCCGCAGCGGCCTCGGCCCTGCGTCCGCTCAGGTACAGGTCCTGGATCCTGGCCGCTTCCCGCTCGTAGCCGTACCGCCGGACGAGTTCGTTGGAGAAGTTGCGCTCGCGCGCACCCATGCCGCCGATGTAGAGCGCGAGCTGTGCCCGGTGCCGTTCGAGCAGCGGCTCGGGTGTGTCGGTGATGGCGAACGGGACCGACACGAGCACATCCAACGGTCCCAACTCGGCCAGGCGCCTCGCCAATCCGCGGGCCAGCGACGAGCCCCACACCTGCGAAGCCCGGCCGGGATGGAAGAACAACGGCTGCCATCCCTCGGCGATCTCGGCGGCCAGGGCGACGTTGCGTGGCCCGACCGCCGCGAGGATTACCGGAATCCGTGTCCGTACCGGATGATTGATAATCTTCAACGGCTTGCCCAGCCCGCCGGGCAGCGGTATCCGGTAGTGGTCACCCTCGTGGACCACCGGCTCGCGGCGCCAGACCTGCCGGCAGATCTCGACGACCTCGCGCGTCCGGGCCAGCGGCGCGTCGTAGCGGACGCCGTGGAAGCCTTCGATCACCTGTGGCCCCGACGTGCCGATGCCGAGCGAGAACCGGCCGTCCGAAACGTAGTCGAGACCGGCGGCGGTCATCGCGATCAGCGTCGGCGTGCGGGTGTAGAGCTGCAGGATGCCCGAGGCGATCCGCAGGCGACGGGTCCGGGCGGCGATGAAGCCGAGCTGGCTGACCGCGTCGAAGCTGTACGCCTCGGGCACCACGACGAGCTCCAGGCCGGCGGCCTCGTAGTCGGAGAGCTCCTCGACGGCCCGTGCGAATCCGCCGCTGTAGCCCAGCATCATCCCCAGTCGCATGCCGACCTAGTCCGGGGCGGCGGCCGGGGTCGGTGCGGGTTCGACGGCCGCCGCCGGAGTCGGAGCCGCCGGAGTCGGGGCCGCCGGCTCGGGATCGGGGCGACGACACGAAGGCCAGATCGCGACGACCGCCAACACCAGCCCAACCAACACCAATCCCAGAGGTGCCACCGTACCGAGGAGGAACAGGCTTCGCTCCGCGTCGGCGGCGCCGTCACGCGAGGCGGTCACCGACTCGGGCGAGTAACTCAGCTCCACCGTGAACTTCGTCGGCAGCGACAGGCCCTGGAACCCGCTCGGGAGGGCCACGGCGACCGCCTGTGTCCTATGTAGATCGATGACGTACCCGGTTGCGCGGTCGACCCAGAACGTGGTGTCGCTGGTCGCGGTGTAGGTCAACGGAATCTGCGCCGGGATGAAGTCCTTGAACGACAGGATCAGATCGCGCGTAGCCGGATCGAGCGTGTTGGCCAGCCCGAGGATCGCCTCCTTGGACAGCGACGGCGGTACCGACGCGAGGATCGCCTTGTCCTTCACCGGGCCGGCGGCGTGGATCTCGTAGACGAAGGTGTCGCGGTCCGCCCGGCGTTCGGTGCGGACGTAGTCGGCGGTCACCGCCTTCTCCGTGGTCGAGTCCCAGTACAGGTAGTCGTGCGGCTCGGGGACGAGCGGGAAGCCGACCACGAGACCCACGTGCTCCCGTGCCGCGGTTCCCGCGGGTGGTGGGGCCGAGGCGAGGGTCGAGCGGTGTACCGCCCACGTGTTCTCGGTGGTTGACACCTTGGTCCCGTCGGCACCGGTCATCGTGGACTCGTCGACCACGACCGCGGTACTGCCGTGGGTCGACGCGACGTGGATGCGCTCGCGCACGGTGACCGGCACGTTGGTGCGGACGGCGCGGGACATGTCGCCGGACTGCAGCGCCGCCGGATCGACCAGATCCGCCGTGCCGTTGAGCTGGACCGTGGTGTCGAGGTCGGCCGGTAGCTGGCGCAGGGCCGGCACCCCGACGAACTTCACCGCGCCCGCGCCCAGGAGCAGGACCGCGGCACCGATCGCGGAAATTAGCTTCGCC
>DASRII010000044.1:0-43563 GCA_035650075.1 Micromonosporaceae bacterium
CACGGACGAGCGCGAGCATTCGTGCCGGGAAGCGTTCCAACGGGTGCATGTCGAAGTCCCCCATGTCGGCCGGATGGACCGGATAACCAAGCGCCCGAGCAAGGCGGCTGGGCGAGACCGCAGCGAGCTCCGTGAACGCGCTCTGGTCGATCAGTCGCTCTTGGAGTAGACGGACACGCATGGTCGCGTAGCTGACGCCGAAATGACGTTGCAGATGGACCACAGCGCTGGGATCGGTCAAACCACTCCACCGTGCGTGCTGCGTAGCCAACCGGCGCAGCTCGTCGCCCGGTACGAGCAGCTCGCCGGCGAAGGCATCTGCGAACCGCTCGCGGCCGAGTTCAGCGCCTGGCATCGAAACGATGACGTCAAGGCAACGGGAGTGGAAGAACGCGTGAGCAAGCTCGTGCGCAGCGGTGAAGGCCTGCCGACCGAGGGTCATGTCGGAGTTGATCACGATCGAGAAACCGACCACAGGGTGGTTGTAGAACAAGCCGGATGGCGCTCTGTCCAGGTCCTCACCCAGCGGCAGGCGCCAGATGAGTACATGCTCGTCGGCCGCTCGGAACGGATCGCCAAGAGGTCCGCCACCCAAGTTCAACTGCCTACGAAGCTGTCGCGCCGCGTCCGCGGCATCGCGCGCCGATGAACTGGTGACGGTCGCAAACGGGCTCGATCCATTGCCGGACAACGGCCTACCAAGCTCTCCAGCGAGTTCGACGTAATCGCGTACGTGCTGCTCGAAGAGCCGGAGACCGCCTCGAGCTACGTCACCTAGCGCGGGTGGTGCGGCACGGAACAGCACCGCACTAACGTCGACATCGTCCGCCGCAACGGTGTCGTCACCGGCGAGCAGACGATCGAGGCTGGTGCCGTACAAACGCGCGAGCGCGGCGGCCGTCGGCAGCGACACAGGCCTGCGGTCGGTCTCGTAGTAACTGAGCAGCACACGGCTGAGTCCCAGTGCATCGGCCGCGGCCTCCTGAGTGAGCCCAACGCGCTCCCGAACCCGACGTAGCGCCTCGCCGAACGAAGTCATCGCCACCCCTGTTACAATCTCCCCCAAGCCACAGGAGATTGTAACACCGCGATCGGTGTCCGATATACAACTGTTGTAGCCAGACAGCCGTACCCATAGCTAGGCTTTGATCCGATCTTGCAGTGACGACTGGGGCGACCACGTGCAGGTGAGGCTACTGGGGCCGGTTGACGTCCTCCTCCAAAACGGAGAACCCCGACCGGTACCGGGACTGCGACGCAAAGCGGTGCTGGCAGTGCTGGCGGTACACGCCGGCGAAATCGTCAGCACCGACCGCCTCGTCCACTTCGTCTGGGGCGACGAAGCACCGTCGATGGCGACCAACACGCTGCAAAGCCACATCTCTTACCTGCGCAAACAACTGGGAAGAGCAGCGATCCAAGCGCGCCCGCCCGGCTACCTCCTGGACCTGGGCGAAGACGGCACCGACGTGCAGGTCGCCGAGCGCCTCGTCCAGCAGGCCGAGGCAACCCGAGACCACGTCGACCGCGCCCGCTTACTGAAAGACGCGCTGGAAATCTGGCGTGGCCAGCCGCTGATGGACCTGGCCGGCCTGGGCTGGGCGGATGAACAAGCCCAGCGTCTCGATCAGCTCCAACTGAGGGCCACCCGCGAGCTGATCGAGTCCCGGTTGGCGCTGGGCGAGCACGCCGTCGTCGTACCGGATCTGGAGCACCTGGTCGAGGACCACCGACTCGACGAACAGCTCCACGCGCAGCTCATGCTCGCGCTGTACCGCACCGGCCGGCAAGCCGACGCCCTCGCCGTGTACGACAACCTGCGCCACGCACTAGCCGAAGAGCTGGGCATCGACCCAGGCGAAGCCATACGGGACCTGCACGCCAGCATCCTTCGCCAGGAGCCAGCTCTAAACAACCCCGCGCAAGTGCCGGCCCAGCTCCCCCCGCCGGTCATCGCCTTCGCCGGGCGCGAGACCGAGCTGGCCCACCTCGACAAACTCCTGGCCGGAAATACAGTCGTATCCGCCCTGTCGGGCACAGCCGGCGCAGGCAAGACCGCGCTCGCCGTGTACTGGGCGCACAGGGTCGCCGATCAGTTCCCCGACGGCCAGCTCTACGTGAACCTGCGCGGGTTCGACCCGACCGGTTCGGCGATGGAACCCGCCGACGCGGTTCGCCGGTTCCTGGACGCGCTCGGCGTGCCCCCCGAGCGGATCCCCGCGGACCCCGATGCCCAGATCGCGCTCTACCGCAGCCGATTGGCCGGCAGGCGGATGTTGGTCCTGCTGGACAACGCGCGCGACAGCGCACAGGCCCGGCCGCTGCTGCCCGGTACCCCGAGCTGTTTCGCGGTGGTGACCAGCCGCAGCCAGCTCACCGGGCTGATCGCCACCGATGGTGCCCACCCGGTGCACGTCGACGTGCTCAGCGAGGACGAGTCGAAGGAACTCCTGGCGCGCCGCCTCGGCGCCGACCGGCTCGCGACCGAACCCGAGGCGGTCGACGAGATCGTCGAACGCTGTGCCCGGCTACCCCTCGCATTGGCAATTCTCGCCGCGCGCGCCGCAACCCATCCCCAGCTGCCCTTGTACACCCTCGCCCATGAATTGCGCGAGTGCTGCGACCGACTCGACAACCTGGCCACCGACGACCCGGACGGCGACGTACGCGCGGTGTTCTCCTGGTCCTACCGTGCCCTCACGCCGGGCGCGGCGCGGCTGTTCCGGTTGCTCGGCCTGCATCCCGGCCCCGACCTCAGCGCGCTCGCGGCGGCGAGCCTGGCGGCCGTCGCGGTCCCGAAGATCCGATCGCTGCTGGCCGAGCTGGCTCGCGCGAACCTGGTCATCGAGCATGCGCCGAGCCGCTACACATGCCATGACCTGCTGCGTGTGTACGGGGGCGATCTCGCCCACAGCACCGAGACCAGCGAGGAGCGCCGCGAGGCCAACCACCGGCTGCTGGACCATTATCTGCATACGGCATACGCCGCCGACCGGTTGCTGGACCCGACCCGCGATCGGATTGCCCTCGACCCGCCGCGCGTGGGGGTCAGCCCGGAGCCCGTAGCCGATCGGCGACAGGCACAAGCCTGGCTCGCCGCCGAGCGCCACGTCCTGCTCGCGGCGGTCGACCATGCCGCGGCCACCGGATCGGATACGCACGTCTGGCAGCTCGCGTGGACGCTATCCACATATTTGTACCGGCGCGGGCTCTGGCACGACCAGGCCACCGCGGCTCGCGCGGCGATGAACGCCGGCGAGCGCCTGGCCAACCTCGGGATGCAGGCGTTCGCCCACCGCATGTTGGGCTACGCGCACGCGGCGGCGGGCCGGCTGGACGAGGCCGAGGCCGAAGCGCGGAAGGCTCTCGAGCTGAGCAAACGGGTACACGATCGGGTGGCGCAAGGCCATGCCCATGACAGCCTCGCCACCATCCTGCAACGCCAGCGCCGCCATTCCGACGCGCTCGACGAGGCACGCCAGGCTTTCGAGCTGTACCGGGCCACCGGCAAGCGGGTCTGGCAGGCCAACGCGCTCAACGGGATCGGATTGAGCTACGTCCGGCTCGGCGACCACCGCCAGGCGCTCACGCATTGCCGGGAGGCCCTGCGTCTCCTGCAGGAACTCGGCGACCGCGAAGGCGAAGCGGCGACGTGGATCAGCCTCGGCCACGCTTACCTGGGTCTGGCCGACCATGAGCAATCGGGCACCTGCTACGAGCGTGCGATCGACATGTTCCGGGAGGCCGGGGACCGATACCGAGAGGCTTTCGCATTGGCCGGGCTCGGCGACGCCGACCACGCGGCCGGAAACCATGAGGCGGCCAGTCATGCCTGGAAGCAGGCGCTGGCGATCTTCGACGATCTCGACCACCCCGACGCCGAGCAGGTTCGCGCGAAGCTGGCCGAGGTTTCGCGGTAGACGATCCGACCAACCTGCGATATAAAGTCATCGCATGATCTAGTCGTGTCGTCCGGGCGCGAGAAGCGTCCCCTTGAAGCTTCAGCCCTTTATTTCGATACTTCGATTGAAGACGACTGTCCGAACCAGCTGATGAAGGAAGTTGGAATGCCCGCGGCCAGGAGCCGTGTCGACCTGGATTGGGCTCGCGGCTTTGATGCGGCGAAGGCCTACTTCGCAGCGCACGGTCACCTCGACGTTCCCCGCTATCAATGGTTCGCGGGCGTAGCCCTGTTCTCCTGGATCACGCGGTGGCGAGGCGAGTACCGCGCCGGCAGGTTGTCGCCGGAGCGTGTGTCGGCCCTTGCGGATCTTGGCGTGGAGTGGTCGCCGCGGGAGGCGGAGTGGCGGCGAGGGTTGAGGGTAGCTCAGTCCTACTACGCCAAGAACGGCGATCTCGACGTGACGCAGAACCACCGGACCGAAGGCTTCAATCTAGGCTCCTGGATTGCGCATCGCCGCTCCGAGTACCGCGCCGGACGACTTGCCGCCGATCGTGTCCAGGCCCTCGAGCGCCTGGGCATGAGATGGACTCCACGGAACCTGGCTTGGGAGCGTGGCCTGGCGGCCGCTTCCTCATTCTTCGCGAGGGAGGGCCATCTGCGCCCGCGAGCCGGTCATCGTGAGAATGACATCGAGCTGCGTTCGTGGCTCGCGCGAAGACGTCGACAACGGAATGCTGGGCAGCTCGACCCGAGCCAGGTTGCCGCTCTGGACGAAGTCGGCATGATCTGGGACGCTCGTGCGCCGCGAAGCCGAGCGAAGTCCAACTCCAATGTGGAGAGCTGGAACCGTACGCTCGTCGCCATACGGGCTTTTCGCGCCAAGCACGGACACCTCAAGATCCCGCATCATTATCGAGTTGGCGGCCTGAACCTGTACCAATGGCTCTACCGGCAGCGCTCGATGTACCGTGCCGGCACTCTCCTTCCGGAACGTGTGCAGGCACTCCAGTTGCTCGGTGTCGACTGGGCGATCAGGCCGACGGAGGTGGTTGGGTCCGAGGTCTGAAGTGAAGGGGCCAACCGTGAGTCAGACGGTTGGCCCTCCGGCAACGCCGTTGCTTACGCGGTCACCTGGACAGGTCTACAGTGGACCCGACTTGTGGCCAGGCGGGCTGGGCGCTCCGTTGTTGTACTGCTCAGTAGCGTGCGTCCGCGAGACGTGCGACGCATCTCTCACGGCGATACCCAAGCTGGCAACCGCGAACAACACCGCCGCGGCCACGACGAGCTTTACCCACATTGGGTATGCTCCTGCCCCAGTTGGTGCCCTCTCGGGCGCTGGTCACCATGACCAGCCAAATGATGTTGGCGCAAGCGAACGGCACCAACAAGCCACTCGGCCCGAGCTTAACAAGATCGTGACCCAGTCAGTGACGGCATCGATGTCTGACTTTCCGGTCACCCTCGCCGACCCCTCGCTCGCGTTGCCGCAGGTGCGGGGCGGCGTAGCGTATCGAGTAATCGATATTCCTAGATCAGGAGAGGATCGTCGTGCTTCGAAAGCTGCGATGGTTCGCGGTCGGCGTGTTGCTGGCCGTGATGGTGGTGCCGTCCGCCGGTACCGCGCAAGCCGCACCAGCGATCGACATCGGCACGCCGAAGTTCACCGGGGCGGCGGCGTTCGACAAGTCGCAACCCCTGCGTGATCTCGCGCGCGCCAGCATCAACCGGGTTCCGCCCAGCGCGGACCTGGTCGAGCTCAGCCCCGACCGCGGTCCTGCCGTTCTCGACCGGGGTCACACGCCCGACGGAGCTCTACAGAGCGCCGCCAGATCCGCGACGTCTGCGGAGATCATGGCTCCGCCTCTGGCGAATTTCGACGGACCCAGCAACCTGGACAATTTCAACGTTCTCGGCGGAAGGGTCAACCCGCCGGACCCGGTCGGTGACGTGGGTCCGAATCACTACGTAGCAATGGTCAACCTGGTCTTCTCCGTCTACTCCAAGACCGGCGTTCGCCTGCTCGGCCCGGCGTCGCTCGGCTCGCTGTGGGCAGGCTTCGCGATCGACGAGTGCACCGAGAACTCCGGCGACGGGATCGTCGTGTACGACCAGATGGCCGACCGCTGGATCCTGACCCAGTTCACCACCCGAGGCCTCGACTTCCCGGCCGAACCGGCCAACCCGTTCTACAACTGCATCGCCATCTCCACCACCGGAGACCCGACGGGCACCTACTTCCGGTACGCCTTCACCACCGGCTTCAACTTCCCCGACTACCCGAAGTACGGCGTCTGGGACGACACCTACCTGATCACCACCCGCGAGTTCGGCATCGTAGATCCGTCGATCTACGCGATCGGCGTGTACGGCCTCGAGCGCGACCGGATGATCGCCGGTGACCCCGGCGCCCGGGCGGTGAGCTTCCTGCTACAGGACGGTCACGTACCGATCAACCTGATCGGAGACGGGCTGCTGCCCGCCGACATCGACGGCCGCGCCTTGCCCCGGGCCAACTCACCGGCGCCGATCATCGGTACCCAGGACGACGGCGGCCCATACGGCGCCACCTTCGACGCGCTGAACGTGTGGGAGTTCAACGTCACCTGGAACGCGGCTCCGGCCGCGTCGATCGCGCTGAAGACACAGCTCCCGGTCGCGGCGTTCGACTCGATCTTCCCGTGCGCGCCGACCTCCCGGGACTGCCTCCCGCAGCCCGGTATCACCGACCCGAACCAGTTCATCGACATCTTGTCCTACCGCCAACGGCCGACGTGGCGGTTGGCGTTCCGGCGGACCGGCAACCACGACACGATGGTCACGAACCAGTCCGTCGAGGCGCGACCCGGCGTCGCCGGCGCGCGCTGGTACGAGATCCGGCGCGCCAACAACGGCAACTACACCGTTCGCCAGCAAGGCACCTACGCGCCGGAAGACGGCATCAACCGCTGGATGGGCAGCATCGCCATGGACAAGCGGGGCAACATGGCCTTGGGGTACAGCGTGGTCAACGGCACCAATGTGTTCCCGGGCATCCGGTACACCGGCCGTCGGCCGGGCAGTCCGTTGGGCACGATGCCGCTCGCCGAAGGGATCATCACCAACGGCACCGGGGTGCAGACCACGACCAACTCCCGCTGGGGTGACTACACCTCGATGAATGTCGATCCCACCGACGACTGCACCTTCTGGTACATCAACGAGTACTACACCGCCGAAGGCCAACTCAGCTCCACGGCCGGTTGGCAGACCCGCATCGCCAGCTTCCGGTTGCCCGGCTGCTGATCGATCGCAGCTGACTGAAGAAAGGTGGCCGCCCCGCCTCCAGGGGGCGGCCACCCGGTCAGTCGTCGCCGATCGTGGCAGTGAAGATGCTGCGGCCGAAGGTCGCCGCGAACAGCGTCTTCGAGTCGGCATGGAAGTGCACATCGGTGACCGGTACCAGCGGGAACGTCTCGCCCACCTTCAGCCAGACGCGGCCGAGGTTCGGGCTGAAGAAGACGCCCATGTCGGTACCGATGTACAGCCACCCACGGTGCTTCGGGTGCCGGATGACATCGTTGATCGGCGCCTGCGGCAGGTTGCCGGAGATGTCACGCCAGTTCGTACCGCGGTCGGTTGTCATCAGAATGTGCGGTTGGGTCTCGCTCTCCGAGCGGAAGCCGGAGTACGTGACCCAGGCGAGGTTGGGGTCCTCGGGGTCGACGGTCACCCGGGTGACCCACCGGTCGGGCAGGTCGGGATCTGTCAGGCGGGTCCACGTGCCGCCGCCGTCCTGGGTCAGCCACAGCCGGCCGTCGTCGGTGCCGACGTACACGAGTTCCTTGTTCGTCGGGGCGATGCCGATGGTCGTGATGGTGCCGAACGACGTCTGGTTGCGCGGTGTCGGCCCGCCCGTGAGGTCCGGACTGACGACCCGCCAGGTGTTGCCGCGGTCGTCGGACCGGTTGAGCACATTCGATCCAAAGTAGACAGTGTCGGGTGCGCCGGCGGCGATCTCCAGCGGCGACACCCAGTTGAACCGCTCGCCGCCGAACCGGGCCCGGATCGACGTCATCGTGTTGCCGCCGTTGTCGGAGCGGGCACAGCCGCCGTTCTGGGAGCACGCGAACACGTTGTTGAGGTCTAGCGGGTTGATGCGGTTCATCATGCCGTCGCCGCCGCGGTACAGGTTCCAGTTGGTGCCGCCCCACGAGCGCAGTGAGCCGTTGTCCTGGGTGCCGCCCGAGACCCGGGTGACATCCTGCGCGCTGGCGTCCATCGCGTAGAACTGCATGTACGGCTCGACGGCGGCCTTGGTCCATGGCCCGACGACATTGCCGTTCTGCTCGGACCGGTAGAGCCCACCGTCGTTTCCGACGTACACCCGGCCGGCCGTGTGCGGGTCGAAGGCCAGGGCGTGCTGGTCGGCGTGGATGCCGGTACCGCGGGTCCAGCTGGCGCCGCCGTCGCGGGACTCCATCATCGGGACCCCGGCCGAGAACACGTGGTCGGCGTTGGCGGGGTCCACCCAGAGTCGCCCGAACCACCAGGCGAACCCGCCGTCGTTGGCGTCGAGCGCGGGTTCTCCGGTCAGCGGTCGGGTCCACGTCGCGCCCGCGTCGTTGGAGACGAAGAAACCGGTGAGGTTGCCGACGCGGTCGTTGGTGATGGCGTACGCCCGGTTGGGATCGCTCCTGGCGAACGCGACACCGATGCGGCCGGGTTCGCTCTCCGAAGTCGGCAGTGGGTCGCCGATCCGGGCCCAGGTCCGGCCGCCGTCGGTGGACCGGAACACGCCGGAACCGGGTCCGCCGTATTCGCGCCCGTCCGGGAACCGTAGTTTGTCCCACAGGGCGGCCAGGGCGATGTTGGGGTTGCCGGGATCGAACGCGACATCGATGGCACCGGTCGAGTCGTTGAGGCCGTCCAGAACCTGCCGCCAGGTCGTGCCACCGTCCTCGGACAGGTAGACACCACGCTCACCACCGGTGTCGAACAGGCGCCCCTGCGCGGCTACCAGGATCCGTTGCGGGTTCGACGGGTCGATCGAGATGCGCCCGATCGCGCCGGTGTCGACGAGGCCGATGCTGGCCCACGTCGCGCCGGCGTCCGTCGAGCGGTACACCCCGGTGCCGTAGTAGGAGCCGCCACCGCCGTGGTCCGGTTCACCGGTGCCCGCGTAGAGGGTGCCGTTCGGTGCGATCGCCAGCGCACCCATCGATTGGGGCAGGTCGTCGGACCAGACGCTGCTGAGTGTGCTGCCGCCGTCGGTGCTGCGCCACACCCCGCCCGTACCGGCGGCGACGTAGACCGTGCCGGATGTGACCGGGTCGAGCACGACGTCGATCAGGCGGCCACCGATGTTGCTCGGGCCGAGCAGCTTCCACTGCACATCTGACAGCGCGGGACTGTTGACGCGGGTGTCCCGCTCGATCCGCCGCGTCTGGGCTATCGCGTCCCGGAACGCGGTCGCCGGAATCGACCCGTCCGCGTTGGCACGCTGCAGCCACATCCACTCGGCCGGCTCGCCCGGATTCTCCTTCTCCTCGCCCTCTTCCTCGCCTTCCTCGGCTTCGTGCTCTTCGGCCTCCGCCTCCGCCGACTCGGACTCCGACTCGGACTCGTGGATGTCGAAGAAAGCCCCGTCGCCTCCGGCCAGCGCGAGGGCCAGCACCGTCAGTACCGCCATGCCGGCGTGCATCATCCGTTTCCTCGCGGAACTCATGACTGTCACGGTACGCACGCATCGACGAACGTGGAACTTGTTGTCGCGCCGGTCGCGTCACTGACGTTGACAAGGGCATCGGCCGAACGGGGGAGGGCAGCGCCCTCCCCCATCAACCGCTATCCGTCGTCCCGGTCGAGCAGGAGGGTGAAGATGCCACGGCCGTAGGTGGCCGCGTACAGGGTGTTCGTCGATGCGTTGTATTCGAGGTCGTTGACCGGCGCCCGGGGCAACCCGTGCCCGAGGCGCAGCCACCGGACCGTGGGGTTGCCCTTGGCCTTGGCCACGTTCGCGATGAACACGCCCAGGTCACTGGCTACGAACACCCGGTTCGGGTTGGTCGGGTCGACGACTACGTCCTGGGTCGGGGCGAACGGCAGGTTGCCGCTGATGTCCGTCCAGTGGGCGCCGCCGTCGAGGGTACGCAGCACGTGCGCGTTGTTGTCCGCGTTACGCAGACCGGAGTACGTCACGTACGCCACGTTCGCGTCGGTCGGGTCGACCGCGACGCGGGTGACCCACCGGGTCGGCAGCGCCGGGTCGGTGAACCGGGTCCACGTCACGCCGCCGTCCCGGGTGCCCCACAGCCAACCGTCGTCGGTCCCGGCGTAGATGACGTTCGGGTTCGTCTTAGCCGCGGCGACGGTGGTCAAGGTGCCGAAGGGGTACGACGGGTCGGTGCCCGACTCGGGGTTGCTGAGACTCGGGCTGATGACCGTGAAGTTGACGGCCATGTTGGTGGACCGGTTGAGGATGTTCCCTCCATAGTAGACAGTCGACGGCGTGGTCGGGTCGAGCACGACCGGGCTCTGCCAGTTGCGCCGGTCCGCCGTGGTGGCGTTGGTGAACCCGGTGCTGTTGTTACCGGCGTTGATCGAGCGCGAGCACACCCCGAACTGCGAGCAGGCGTAGACGTTGTTCTGGTTGCTCGGGTCGATGATGGTGTACAGGCCGTCGCCGCAGCCGCCGTACGAGCCCCAGGCGCCGGTCACCACACCGGCCGAGTTCCACGACCGCAGGCAGCCGTTGTCCTGCGTACCGCCGACGATGCGGGTCGCGTCCTGTTCGCTGACGTCGACGGTGTAGAACTGCGTCCACGGCTCGTTCAGCGACTCGGTCCAGGTACCGCTGGCGCCGCTGGCCAGCGACCAGTAGACGCCGCCGTCGTTGCCTTCGTACGCCCGTCCCGGTGTCGTCGGGTCGAACGCCATCGCGTGGTGATCGACGTGCAGGTTGTTGATGTTGGCCCAGGTGGCGCCACCGTTCGCGGACCCCCGCAGGTTGACGCCCGCGACGAACAGGCGGTCGGCGTTCTGCGGATCCACCCAGATCTTCGAGGTCCAGACGGTGTCGCCGCCCGGGTTGGCCGCGGTCATCGTCTGGAAGGTCGCGCCGCCGTCGTTGGACCGGTAGTAGCCGCGGAAGCCGCGCTGGGTCGGCCCGCCGCCGTTGTTGGTCTGCGACCAGTTGCCGGTCGTCACGTATACGCGGTTCGGGTCGCCGGGTGCGATCGTGACGCCCATCCGGGCCTGCGCGGTCGTCGTGCTGCTCGTGCTGGACGCGAACCCGATCGCGTCGCCCGGAGTGAACGACGTGATGCGGTCGTTCTCCAGCCGGGTCCAGCTGGCTCCGCCGTCGGTAGTCAGGTAGATGCCCGTACCCGGCCCGGTGTAGCAGCGGCACAGCGCTTCGCGGTGGTGGTCCCACATCGGCACGAACATCTTGTTCGGGTTCGTGGGATCCATCGCGATGTCGGTGGCGCCGGTGAAGTCGTTCAGGCCGGCGAGCACACGTGTCCAGGTGGCGCCGTAGTCCGTGGACTTGTAGAGCCCCCGCACTCCGGCCGGGGCGAACAACGAGCCGGCGGACGCGGCGTACACGATGTTGGGGTTCTGGGGATCGAAGCGGATGGCGCCGATCGTGCTCGACCCGGCCAGCCCGATCCGGGTCCAGGTCGCACCGTGGTCGGTCGAGCGGTAGACGCCGTCACCGCCGTAGCTGAGGCTGCCGCCGCCCGGGTTCACCTCACCGGTACCGACCCACACGTCGCCGTTGGGCGCCACGGTGACCGCGCCCAGCGACTGGGGGAAGTCGTCCGGCCATGACTTGCTCATCGTCACGCCGGCATCGGTGCTCTTCCACAGTCCCGCGGTAGCGACAGCGACATAGACCGTGCCCGCCTGGGTCGGGTCGGGGGCGATGTCGGTCACCCGACCGCCCACATTGGACGGTCCAGCCAAGCCCCAGTTCGGGTTGACCAGTCCGCGCAGTTCCTCGGGGATGGCGGCCGCCTGCAGGGCGGCGAACTCGAGGTCGCCGGGTGTGATGACATCGCCCGGTATCTGACGCGAATCGAGGTACGCGTCCCGAGCCTCGCCTTCCTCGTCCTCCTCTTCTTCGCAGCCGGTACCGAACTCTGGATCGTCGGCGTCGCAGGCTGGGATGTCCTCTTCGTCGTCCTCCTCGGTGACGACCACACCGGACGACCCCCAACCGGGGGCGGGCAGTCCGGTCGTCGCGATCACGAGGCCGAGGGCGAGAGCGATCGTCAGGAGCCGGACCGATGCCCATGGGGTGTCTGGTCGGTTCACGTTTCCCCTTCCCTTCGCAAGCGTGAGCGAGGGTAACGGGCCAGCCTATGACTGATGATCGGCGACGGTCAATGTCACGGGACGTGTCACGGGGCGGTACCGTGCCGTCGTGGATGAGCTGTCCCGGCGCCCGTACGATCCGGCGGACGCGCCCGCCTGGCCGACCTGTTGAACGCGATCGAGGAGCACGCCGGTGCCCATCCGTGGCACACGCCCGGCGAGCTGCACGCGACGCAGTCGAATACCACAGTGGACACTCGCCTGGTGTTCGCCGGCGGCGACGCGTTGGTGGGCGCCGCGATCGTCACCTCACCGCCGCCGGGCGGTCATCGGGTGGACGTGACCGGCGGCGTACACCCGGGCTGGTGGGGCAGAGGAATCGGTCGCGAGCACTCTAACGGGCAGGTCGGGTTCGTCGAGGAGTCGCGAGCGGTGACGTACGTGGCCTTCTGATCCGCTACCTGCTACCGGACACGACGAGCATTTCACACGGGCCGACGAACCCATCGGGACCGTCGAACTGGGCCAACGCCTCACCGATCTCGGTCCAGGCGGCTTCCCGGTCAGGTCCGGGCAGCCCGGCCAACATCTGGTGCAGCGCGCCGAACGACTCCCGTTCGAAGCGAACGCATTCGGCGGCACTGGTCATCCGTACCGGCGACGGCACCGCCTCGACCGTCACGTCGTGGAACCCCGCCCGGGTCAGCGCGTCTTCGGCGACGCCGGGGCCGCCGAGACTGAACGGCCCGGGTTGCCCCGGGGCGGGGGGTGGCAACTGGGCGCGGCGGCGGATGATGCCGACCGGGATCGCGAAGAAGCCGTTGCGGTCGGCGGTGGAGTACACCACGGCGGAGAGGCGCCCACCGGGGCGCAGCGACCGGTGCATCCCGGCCAGGGCGGCCTGCTGGTCGGGGAAGTAGATGAGCCCGACCCGGGAGATCACCGCGTCGAAGTCGGCTTCGTCGACGGCGAGCTGTTCCCCGTCGAGCTCACGCGTGCTGACGTTGGCCAGGCCGGCATCGGTAGCGGCCTTGGCGGCGTACTCGAGGATGGCCGGCGAGATGTCGGTAGCCAGCACGCGTCCGTCAGGTCCGACCCGCCGGGCGGCGGCGAGGCTCTGCCCCCCGGCACCAGCCGCGACGTCGAGTACCCGGCTCCCGGTGGTGACACCGGCGGCGTCGAGCATGCGTTCGGTGGCCGGACCGAGCCAGTCCTCGATGGCCGGCCCCCACCGGTGCCATGCCTCGGCGGCGTCTTCCCACTGCGCGCGGGTGGTCACCTTGTACTGCTGCGGATCGAACGTGGCCATCGCCATTACCCTCCCGAGTACCTGCTGATGTCTGGTACGCGCCAGAACCTCGCTGGCAGCCGCCAGAAATCGGCTGGCACTTCCGGGCGGCTTGGGTGTCTGCGCCACAATGCCGGTGTGTCCCGTTTCGTTGGCCGTACCGAGCCGCTGGCCAGGTTGACCGCCGCGTACCACGCGGTCACCGGTGCGGGTCGCGGTGCGGTCCCGGCCGGGCTGGTACTGGTCACCGGTGAGGCCGGAATCGGGAAGACCGCTTTGCTGACAAGGTTCGCCGCAGAGGTGGCGGACCATGGTGGCACCGTGGTGTGGGGAACATGTTGGGACGGCGATCAGGCGCCGGCGTGGTGGCCGTGGACGCAGGCGTTGCGGGCGCTGCTGGACGAACGCGAAGGACTGCGGGACGCGGTCGCGCCGGAGCTGGCGGCCATCGTCCCGGGTTCGGCCACCGCGACTCCGGTACCGTCGACCGGTTCCGACAGCGCGAACAGGGTGCGGGTGTTCGACGCGGCCGGCCGGTTGCTGGCCCGTGCAGCCGCGGAGGCACCCGTGGTGGTCGTCCTCGACGACCTCCAGTGGGGCGATCTGTCCACAGTGGATCTGATGCGGTTCGTGGCGCACCAGCAGCAGCTCGGTGCGCTACTGCTGGTGGGCGCCTTCCGCCCGAACGAGTCCGACGCGGCAGTCACCGGCGCCTTGGCCGGCCTGGCCACCGTCGCCGAGTTGGTGGTGTTGCGCGGCATGGCGCCGGCCGAGGTAGGTGACCTGGTCGCGGCCATCTGCGGCGGGACGGCTCCCGCACGGTGGGCACAGCTGGTGTACGACCGGAGCGGCGGCCATCCGTTCTTCGCCCGCGAGGTGTGCCACCTGCTCGTCGCCGGAGGAACCGCGACCGGAGTGCCCGCCGCGGTCCGTGACGTGATCGGCCGCCGGCTGGCCAGGCTGTCCCGACCGTGTGCGGAGCTGCTGGACACGGCCGCGGTCGCCGGCACCGTGCTGCTGCCCGACGTGCTGGCCGACGTCCATGGCGGTACCCCCACCGACGTTATCGAGCTGGCCGCCGAGGCCGTCACCGCCGGGATTCTCGTCGCGGCGGATGACCGGGTTGGTCCGATCCGGTTCGCTCATGACCTGTACCGGGAGACGATCTATACCGCCCTTCCGTCGGGTCGGCGGCTCGACCTGCACCACAGGCTCGCCCGAGCTCTGACCAGCCGTCACGAGAGGGTCGGCCCGGTGTTCCCGGCCGAGCTGGCCCGGCACTTCACGCATGCCGTACCGCTGGCCGGGATCGCACCCGCGCTCGCCTGGGCCCGCGTCGCCGCCGACGCCGACACGGCTCGGTTCGCGTTCGCCGAGGCGGCCGGGCATCTTGCCCGGGTGCGTTCCGCGGTAGCCGCGGCCGGTGAGCGGCTGGCCGACCCCGACCTGATCGACCTGCTCACCGCCGAGGCGGACCTACGGCTTCGCTCCGGGGACGCCAACCAGGCCAAGGCCCTGCTCGACACCGCGTGGCAACGGGCCACCGAGACCGGCCAGGCCGACCTATTCGGTACCGTCGCGCTGGGCATGGATCGGCTCGGCGCCCGTTTCGCCATGCCCCGTACCGACCTGGTTGCCGTCCTGGACACCGCCCGGCAGGCGCTGTACGGCACCGGGACGTCGATCGAGGCCCAGGTGACCGGCGCGCTGGCCCGCCAGCTCCAGCACTCCGTCCCCGACGACCGGCCACGGGCCGGGCCGTTGGCCGACAAGGCGGTGACGATCGCCCGCACCCTCGCCGACCCGTCCACTCTGGCCAGTTGCCTGCTCGCCCAGCACGACACGTTGTGGACGCCCGGCAGCGCCACTCGCCGCGCCGCCATCGCCGCCGAGATAGCTGATTTGGCCCAGCGGGCCGCCGATCCGGAGCGGCATGCCCAGGCGCTGCTGCTGTCGGCCACCGCGCAACTGGAGAACGGATCGGCGGCCTTCCGGGCGACCCTCGCCGAGTACGCGTACCACACCGAACGGCTGCGCCAGCCGCGCCACGACTACCTGCTGGGCACCCGTCGAGCCGCGCTGGCGCTGCTCGACGGCGACATCGATGCCGGCGAGCGGCTCAGCGCCGAGGCCGCCACGCTCGGCGAAGCCATCGGCGACAGCGACGCCGGCAACGTACGGATGTCGCAACGACTCGAGATCGTCCGCGCCCGCGGCGACCAGGCCGAGCTGCGCGACACCGCAGAGGAGGCGGTGCGCTGGTGGATCGGCGCACCAGCCCATGCCCACGCGATCGCGGCCGGGTTCCTTGCCCGGGCCGGCGACCTCGACACCGCACGCCGCGAACTCGACACCGTACTCGATCTGCCGTGGCGGACCGACCGGTCGTATCTGTGGTCGGTCTTCGTCGGCGAACTCGTCGCCGCCGCGATCGCCCTGGACGATCGTCCACTGTGTAGGGTGTTGCTCGACGATCTGCTGCCGGTCGCCGACACCTGCGCGGTCAACGGTGCCCTCGTCTGCTTCATGGGGGCGCACGCACATCGCGTCGCCCTCCTGTACGGCACCCTCGAACAGCCTGGACCGGCACGGCAGTGGCTGGACAAGGCGCTGGCCATCCACCGGCGACTCGGCGCCCGCGCCTGGGAGGCCGAGACCCACCGCGCGCTGACCACTATGGACGGCCGCCCAAGGGTCGGCACAGCCGATTCGGACGGCACCGCACAACTGCGCCGCGTCGGTGACATGTGGCAGGCCACGTTCAAGGGGCACACCGCTTATGTGCGCGACGTCAAGGGCATGCACGACCTCGCCACACTGCTCGCCCGGCCCGGTACCGACGTGCCGGCCCTCGAACTGGCCGGCAGCGTCGACCCCGTCACGTTCTCGGGGACGAGTGAGCCGGTACTCGACCGCACGGCACTCAGCTCGTACCGCCGACGGTTGGCCGAACTCGACGACGAGCTCACCGCGGCGAGATCCGGCAACGACCTCGCCCGACAGCGACGGGCTACCGACGAACGTGAACAATTGCTCGTCGAGCTGCGCCGCGCCACCCGACCCGACGGCACCTCCCGTACGCTCGCCAGCACCACCGCCGAACGCGCCCGCAAGGCCGTCACCGCCCGCATCCGCGACGCCATCCGCCGCATCGCGGACGCCCACCCGGACTTCGGCACGCATCTCGACCGCACCGTCCGCACCGGCGCCATCTGTCGGTATGAACCGAGTTAAGGCCCGGCGAAGCCCGAAGCCTGCAGCTGGAACAGCCGCGCATAGGTACCGTCCGAGCGAATGAGCTCGGCGTGGGTACCGCGTTCACCGACGACTCCGTCGGTAAGGACGGCGATCGAGTCGGCGTCCCGTACCGCGTTGAGCCGGTGGGAGATGAGCAGGCTCGCCCGGCCCCGACGCAGTTGCGACAGCCGCTCGTGGATCTCGTGTTCCGCCTCGGCGTCGAGCCCGGAGCTGGGCTCGTCGAGGATCAGCAGATCGCAGTCGTCGCGCACCAATGCCCGGGCCAGGGCCACGCGCTGCCACTGCCCACCGGAGAGCACGACCCCGGTACCCGGGTCGTCCCGGTCGGCACCATCGACGTAGATGCGCGTGAGCAACGTGTCGTACCCCGCCGGCAGGCCGGCGATCGTCTCGTGACCGCCGGCCCGTACCGCGGCTCCGGTGATGCGCTCGCGATCGGCCAGAGCGGTGACGTCCCCGACTCCGATGTTCTCCGCCGCGCTCAGCTCGTACGCCATGTAGTCCTGAAATACGACACCGATACGACGGCGCAGCTCGGCGACCGGCAGCTCGCGGATGTCGATTCCATCCCACAGAATCGTGCCGCGGCACGGGTCGTAGAACCTGCAGATGAGCTTGACGATTGTGCTCTTCCCCGCACCGTTGTGACCCACCAGTGCCGTAGCGCCGCCGGACGGGATGACGAGGTCGATGCCACGCACGATCCACGGCAGGTCGTCGCCGTATCGGAACCACACATCCCGCAGTTCGATGCCTCGCCGCAGTCGCGGCACAGCGCGGCCGCGGATCGCCGGTAGATCCGGGCCGGCCTCGACGATGTAGCGGTGGTGCCCGACGAGTTGGACAGCCTCGTGCGCCTCGCCGATGCCGCCGACGACGATGCTCAGTCCACCTTGGACGCCCGCCAGCGCGGCGACGAATACCGACACGTCACCGATCGAGATCTGTCCGGCGAGGGCCGCACGCGCCGCCCACACGAGGCCCGCACCGGCCACGACCGCGCTGAGCACGCCCTGCAGCGCCTGGACGAGAATCTCCCGCCGATCGACCCGACGGTGGCCGGCGTTGATCTGGACTAGCTCAGCGAGCATCCGCGCGCAGAACAACCGGTCCAGACCGAACAGCCGGATCTCCTTGGCCGCCGACATGCTCGTCAGCAGGTTCGCGTAGAAGTACTCGCGACGCCAGGCGTGGCCCAGCTCCGACTGGACGCGCACCCGGTAGCGCGCCATCCGCACCTCGGCCGCCAGTGTCGGGACGGCGGCCAGCCCCGCGAGCACGAGCATCCATGGGTTGAGGACGGCGAGCGTACCGAGAAAACCGCCGAACATGAGCAGTCCCTGCGCGGCGGCGAGCACGCTCGTCACGAGGTCCGGCGCCGCGGTGACGCCACGATCGGTCGCGAGCGTGAGCCGGTCGTGGAACCGCGGGTTCTCCAGCCGACCGAGTCCCGCCTGTGCACTCACCGCGCGGTAGAGCTGCTCACGCGCCACCGGCCCGACTCGGCGGCGTAGCTCGCCGTCGGCGTACCGCACCAACTGCGGCAGCACGACGGCACCGACGCCCACGCCGGCAAACAGCACCGCGGGCAGCGATACCGATGCCGACTGTGCCGCCAACCCGTCGAGAATCGACTTGATGAGCCAAGCCATCACGACCGGGACGGCCGCCACGGCAGCGGTCAACGCGATGCGCACGACGAGCCAGCGGCCGGCGGCCGACCAGACGAGCCGTGCGGCGGGTCTCATGTGGACGGTACGAGACTGATGTCGTGGTGACTGACCACAATGGTTGGTCCGTCGAGCAAAGCGAACGCCGGGAAACCCACCACCCCGAACGCCTTCAGCAACTGGTCGCCGTTGCGGTCGTGGACGACGCGGGCTACCGGTGCCAGCTCCTCGCACAGCCGGTCGGCTTCGCGCGAGTTGCCGACGACCACCGCCAGGGTCCGGTCCTTGCCGCCGGGGATCGCCCGAGCGCGATCGGCGAACGATGGCAGGCTCTCCACACATGCCGGACAGCTCGCCGAGAGGAAACCGACCAGTGTCGTACCGGCCAGGTCCGCCTCGGATACCGGCTCCTCGGCGATGGTGGTCGCCAGGTAGCTGCCGACCGTGGCGCCGCTCTGCAGCATCACCGGTACCGGGTCGATGCCGTCGAGCGCCCGGGCCAGCAGGGTGGTGTGCTCACCCAGCCGCCGGATGACGCCGAGCGTCAGCACGATGTTGAATGCCAGGAGCAGAGCCAACACGACAGTCACGACTTCTCCATGCACTGCCCGCCCACCCGCAGCGGCCGGGCCAGCGCGACGAGGTCTTCCAAACTCACCAATACCAGAGCTCCGACCGAGCCGGCCGCCGCCGCAACGAACGCGCCGCTGTCCCAGACCGCGGCGGGAGTACCGGTTGCGACGGCCGCTCCGCCGACCGCGATCAGAAGCAGCAGGCCATTGCGTACGAGGTGAAGCCGACCCGGCGGCCGGTCCGCGCGACCGAAACACCGGCACGATGCGCGTACGCCCCGGCGGATCATCCGGCCGAGTGCGATCGTGAGGGCCGTCAGCAGTACCAGAGCCGGCACCCACGCGACTGCGCCGAGGCCGAGCGCGCCGACGGCGAGTACCAACGCCGCCAGCGCCTCGGCCGTCACGACGGTTGCCGCGACCGGTCCCGCGAGCCGGCGCGGAATTCCGAGGTTGCCGGGAAGCGAGTCCCGGAATTCCGCGTACTCCCAACGCGACCGGACCTTGCCCCAGACCGACACCGCGAACGTCGTCACGATGGCGGCCTGTGCCGCGACCTCTACTGTGGACACTAGTACCCGACCTGAACCGTATCGCCTCGACGGAACGGCTCACCCGACATCAACAGCTCGGCCATGCAGCCGCTCATGTCGAGGCCGATGTCGTGCTGTATCCACATGAACTGGCCACCGGGGTTGAGCTCGAGGAACACGTACTCTCCGTCCGGCGTGACGATCAGGTCCACCGCGGCGTACGCGAGGCCCAGCTCGCTCAGCATCGCCTCGACCTGCTTGACGACCTGCTCCGGCAGCGGCCGGTAGTCGCCGTACGGCATCATGTCCTCGCCGCGCCAGTCGACCCTGGTGCTCGACATGGACTGTGAGTCGACCACCACAGGGAAGAACGTGTTTCCGATGACGGTCAGACGCACCTCGTACGCCTTCTCGATGTACTCCTGGAAGATGCAGATGGTGTGCCGGACCCGGTCGATGTGCTCCCGCAGCTCGTCGCCGACCACGACCGTGAACAGTCCGTTGGGAAAGCCGCCCGGATAGTGGACGACGCCGCCGGTAAACGCCTTGTAGACGAAGGGCCCGTCGGCTCGATCCAGCAGGGCGGTCACCTCCTGCGGGTCGTTCGTCATCAACGTCCGCGGTACGCGGAACCCGAGCCGCTTCGCGATGCGCAACTGGAAGGGCTTGAGTTCCGCGACCGCGTCGAGGTCGGGTCGGTTGACCCACAGGCAGTCCGTCCCGCGCAGGATGCCGCCGACACCGTGGACGGACTCGGTGCGCGCGAACTGCTGTTCGGCCTCGCCCATCGCGCTGTCGAAGACGAACGCGGTCGGGCGCCGGTACCACACACCGGTCAGCGATTCGAGATCGATGTCCCGGTCGCCGTGCCGCATCCGTAGCCGTTCGTCGTCGAAGTCCGAACTCGTGAAGGTCAATGTCTGCGGGAAGTAGCTGAGATCCACCCGGACGACATTGGACCCGCGCTCGCGCAGGCTGACGACGACGGGATCGACGGTGCTGTCGAACTCCTGCGTCAGGATCAGGACAGTGGACATGCTCAGAAGCAGGCGTCGTCGGTTACGCAGTCACCCGGGCAGCCGGAGGTCCTCGTCTTCGTCGGTACCCCTCGCGTGGTGCCGTGCGGGCTCACCCAGACCTGCAGGTCGGCGTCGTAGTACCCAGCGTCGCTGTCGTCCGGCGTGCCGGGGTCCCAGGTCGCGTACAGGTAGCCGAGTGGCTGGGCGGGCTCGGGGCTTGGTGCGACCACGATTGAGTCGTGCCCTACGGTCATCGACCGCGATGTCCGAAGTGGACTTCTAGCGAGGATGGTGGACATTGAGTGCCCTTTCTACTGATGGGTCAGTCCCTCGGTGAGGCCGATGATCCCGATCACGTCGCCGGAGAAACACCAGACCAAATTCCGGTCGTCGTAATGCCCGGCTGCCAATCGGAGGTCGGCCGTGGGCTCCGACGCGAGCACGCGTTCGTACAGGTAGGCCAGTGGCGAACTGGCGGCGAGCCGGCGGTGCTCCCGCTCCGCGGCCGGTACCGCGCGGATCACCAACACCGACCCGGCGAGCTCGGCGCGGTCGAAGCGTAGAACATGCACCAATGGATATTGACCATGGTCGCTTGCATATCGCTCTCACGGCGCTCTCAGCGGCGGCCTACGGAGTTCTCTCGCGTACAACCGGACGAGCCCGCGCACGCGGAACCGTCCGCCACCGATCGGATCGAGCAGCTTGGCGTCGACGAGCGCTTCCAACCGTGCCGACGCGTACCGGTCAGCCGGTACCTCCTCGTCCGTGGCGCCGAGCGCGCGCAGAGTCTGTCGCCCCGCTTCGTCTAGGCCGCGGTAGCTCGACTCGAACGCCGAGCGGATGCTCAGATCGCCGATGGTCAGCTCGTCCAACCGGCGGCACTCGTCGCGCAACGCGGCGGTGAGTTCGCGCGGCCGCAGTGACGGACGGGTCGACAGCCGAAGACCCGCGATGCGTACGGCGAGCGGCAGGCGATCGCACAGGGTCGCGATCTCCGACGCAAGGCGGGGCGTGAGGTCGGCGCGCATTGCCACGGCGTGCAGCAGAGCGACCGCGTCGTCCGGCGTGAGCACATCGAGGTCGAGCAGGCGGGCACCGGCGATGCCGCTGAGGTGGCGGCGGCTGGTGACCAGTACACCGGACGCGGATATCCCGGGCAGCAGCGGCCGTACCTGTTCGGCGTGGGCCGCGTCGTCGAGCACGACGAGCATCGTGCGGGCGGCCATCAGGGTCCGGTACGTGCTCTCGCGTTCGGCCAGTGACGTGTCCCGGGGCAGGTTCCGGACGCCGAGCGCGCGCAGGAACCGGTCGAGAACCGCGGCGGGATCGGCCGGTACGCCGGTCGTACCGCGCAGGTCCGCGTAGAGCCAGCCGTCGGGGTACAGCGGTGCGAGGCGGTGTGCGGCGTGCACCGCGAGCGCGGACTTGCCCACGCCGGGCACGCCGGTGACGGCGGCGATCCGCGTGGCGTTCATCGGGTTGGGCAGCAGCGGTGGAGTCAACCAGTCCACAATGGACTTCAGTGGTCCACGGCGACCGGTGAAGTCGACGATGTCCGGTGGCAGTTCCGCGGGAGTCGGTACGATCGCCGTTTCCCGTAACGCGTAGGCGTGTGCCGTACGCAGCTCCTGCGACGGGTCGAGACCGAGGTCCTCGGCCAGCCGGGCGCGGACGCGTTCGGCTTCGCGTACCGCCTCCGCGCGCCGGCCGCAGGAGTAGAGCAGGCGGACGACCCGGGCGTGCAGGGCCTCGTCGTACGGCGCGTGGTCGGCGACGTCCAACAACGCGCCGAGGACGTGCGCCGGCCGGCGCAGGCGCAGCGCCAGGTCGGCGAGCTCGCAAGCGGACTCCACCCGGGTACGTTCGACGAGCCGGACGACCGGGTCTCCGGTCAGCTCCGCGACGTGCCCACCGAGGACGGCGCCGCGCCATTCGCCGAGCGCACTGCACAGATGCTGGAGGCGGCTGGCGGGATCCGTGCTCCGGCGTCCACATCGCACATGCGCCCAGAACCGGCCGATGTCCACCCGGTCCGCGTCGACGGGGAGCTGGTATGCCTGACCGAGGCGCAGGACCCCGACGTCGAGTCCGTCGAGCCACGTACGAAGGCGGGAGATCGCACACTGCAGGGCGTGCCGGGATCCCTTGTCCGGTCCCCAGGTCAGCTCGAGCAACCGCTTCTCGCTCACCGGGTCGCCGGGGCTGAGCAGCAGCGCGCCGAGCAGCCGGGCGAGATTCCCGTTCGGTGGTGCCGTCTCGAGTCCGTCGACGAGGACCGTCAGCTCGCCGAGGACGCTGAAGGTGGCGTCGCCCACACCGCATGACTACACAAACAGGACCCGGCTGTAACAGGCCACATACCGGCCATTCCCACGCCGCGTCGCTAACCACCGTCGATGATGTGTTGATCGCCGGCTGCCTGGTAGACGATCGCGTTGTTGGACGCGGTCATGACGACATTGGCGGCACGGTCGTTGGTCGCCGCGGTTGCCACGGTCGGGGAGCTGAGCTGGACGCCGCGAACGAGCAGATCGTCTGCGATCGCGCGGGCTTCGGCACTGAGTTCCGCTTCGGCCGTCTCCCACAGTCTTTGGGAGGCGCGACGGATGAATTCGGGGATCATCGAGCGCTGGCCGGAAGCGGCGAGGCCGTGCGCCGCGAGCAGGACCATCCGGTCGGTCGGGGTTATCTCGGTGACGAGGTGAATCGCACTGGTCGCGACGGCAGCGTGGAGGCCTTGGCCGAGCTGCTCCTCGTACATCGCGCACAAGGCGTCGAGGTACTCCTGCTCGATGGCATAGCGGCGGTGCGCGGCCCATTGGCCGGTGACGTTGGCCAGCGCCTCTCCGTTCCGCAGCTGTACGGCTTTCTGGTACGCGGCAATGACCTGAGCCGGTACGCCGGCGCGTCGATGTGCGCCAGCCTCGGCCACCAGCGAGGTGAACCGGTGATAGTCGACGAGCTCGCGGTCGATGCTCAAGCTGTACGCGCCCGGTCGGTGATTGCGAAGGCTGTCGCGTCGTCCGCCCGCAAGCTCGAGGGCCCGCCGAACCGCCCGCGTATAGGTCGTGATGGTCTGCTCGGCATTCGACGGCTGATCGTCGCCCCACATGTGATCGATCAGCGTGTCGACCGTGAACCGGTGACCGGGGTTGAACGCGAGCGTGGCCAGGACGCAGCGTTCGCCAGCACGCGGCAGCGTGACGACGGTTCCGTCGTGGTGGATCTCCACATTGCCCAGCAGACGGATATCCAACGTGTACTCCGAGGGGTTCTCGTCCAGTGTGGCATGAGTGTGCGAGCCGTGTCCGGACTCGTGTTCGGCTTCGTGTCTCGAATCGCCGGAAAGCCTTCTGCCATGAACGAGGAGTGGCTCGAGGTACCCGTCGGCCGAGGGGCATCCCATTGGGTGACCGTGGCGACGCGGCGGACTGTTCTGGCGGTCGTTCATACCGTCGCCGGAATGGGCCATCTGCTGGACGCGGTGGAGTTGGTGGAGTGTGATCCGCGTATCCAGGTCGTGTTTACCCAGGCGCCCGACGTATTCAGCAACGGAGTGTCTGGCTACCTCGAGAGTCTGGGTTGCGCGGTAGTGCCGTGGCGTCAGGCGATACGCAATCCGTTCGATCTCGCCCTGACGACCGACTCCGCCGGATTTCATCAGCTGCAGGCGCCGGTGTTGTATCTGTCGCACGGCGTGATGAACAACAAGCTCGCGCCGTCGGCTCTGGGCGGTCCCGCCAGCGGGCATGTCGTGGGGCTCGGTGCGCCGTGGCTCACCTGGTATGGCCGGCTGGTACCGGCGATGGTGGCGCTGTCTCATGTCGAGCTGCTCGAGGTACTCGCCGACCAATGCCCGCCGGCGCTCGAGGTGGCCAAGGTAGTCGGAGACCTGTGTCTGGATCGGCTGGTGGCGAGCCGCGCGCACCGTCGCGGATACCGAGCGGCGCTGGGAGTCGATGACGACCGCCCACTCGTGGCGGTGTCGTCGACCTGGGGAAGGCAGTCGATGTTCGCCAGGTCCCTACCCTTGCTGGACAACATGGTGACCGGGCTCGTCCACGCCGGGTACGCGGTCATGACCGCCCTCCATCCAGCGTTGTGGTTCGGCCACGGACCCCGGCAAGTCCTGGCGTGGTTACGCGAGCAGCGGCAGCGCGGACTCGGGCTCGTCGAGCCGCTGGATTGGCGGGCGTTGGTCACCGCGGCCGATGTCGTGCTGGGAGACCACGGGTCGGCAACTGTCTATGCGGCCGCCGCCGGCGTTCCAGCGCTTCGCTTGCCGACTGTCGCAGGCTCGGTCCGGGTCGGATCTGCGGTCGCGGAGCTGGCCCGCACCGCTGGCACGCTCAGGCCGGCTCGGCCCTTGCCGGTTCAGCTCGACCGCGCTCTCGCGGGGTTCTGCCCGCAGGCGGTGGCGGCTCGCGTGACGTCCGAGCCAGGCCGGGCAGCCCAACTCCTTCGGTCGCGGATGTACGAGCTGTTGCGCTTGGCCGAGCCGGCTACACCGGCCGAGACGAACCCGGTGCCCTTGGCCCAACTGATCGACCGGCAGGGAGTACGACCATGAGCGGCAAGATCGTCGTAGCGGGAGTTGCGAGCCTGGCGGTTCATGTGGCCGTCGACGAGTTTCCGGTCCGGTACTCGCCGGTGTGTCCACCACAGTGGCTGAACAGCGGGATCGGCGGGGCCGGGGCGCAAATCGCCTCGATCCTGCAAGGGTTCGGCAACGAGGTGACCCTGTGCACCGTGGTCGGGCCAGACGCGGCCGGCGACTTGATACGTGACGGACTGCGGGCCGGTGGGCTGGACGGGATCGGCGTGGTCGACGGCCCGGGTTCATCGCAGACCGTGGTGCTGGTCGCTCCCGATGGACGCCGTGCTGTCTACCCGCACCTGGCTCTGGTCAACGCCGTCGAGTACCCGTTGGCGACCTTCTCCGACGCGCTGAATGGTGCGGATCTCGCCGTGCTGACCAATACCGACTTCGTCCGAGCGTTGCTGCCGGCGACGGTGTTGCGCGGCGTGCCGATCGCCGTCGACGTAAACGTGATCGCAGACATCGACGAACCCTATTACCGACCGTGGCTCGACGTCGCCGACATCATCTTCTGCAGCCATGAACGGCTGCCCTGCTCGGCCTTGACGTGGATCGCCCGGATCTTCGAGCGCTACCCGGGAGCCGCTATTGCGGCGGTCGGCTGCGGCCGACAGGGCAGCGTGCTGGGTCTCCGCGACGGCACGCTGGTGTCGGCGGACGCCGTGACACCGCTAGGAGTACGCAACACGTCCAGCGCAGGAGATTCTCTGTTCGCGGCGTTCCTGCATGGCTGGCTGTCGACCGGCAACCCGGTCGAAGCACTCGCCGACGCCGCGTTGTTCGCCGGTTGGCGGATCGGGCATCGTGACCCGATCCGAGAACTGCTCACCCCGATGGAGCTGGCCGCGCTACGGTCCCGACATCCCGTTCGGGTCAGCGTGGGCCGCTGGGACATGCTCAACTAGTCGACGGACATCGTTGGCTTCGGTATCGCCGATCTCCTCGTACAAGCGAAGCGATTCCCGAAGCCGAGGCAGGGCCTGTTCGGCAGATCCAGTGGTCAATGCCAGCTCACCGAGAAGCTGTAGCGCCTGCGCCTGCCCGCGGGGCGAGCCGAGCCGACGCATATCCGCCAACGCCCCGCTCAGCTCCGTGACGGCGTCCTCGGGCTGTCCGGCACCGGCCAGCGCCCGGCCGTATTCGAGCCGGGTACGGGCGGCGTTGTATGGGTCGAGATCATCGAGTTCGGCGAACCTCCGCGCGGCCCGACCGAGGTGGTCGAGGGCATCGGCGGGTCTTCCGGCGGCGTTGTCCACGGTACCGAGATTGAGCATCGCCAAGCCGGCACGCCGACGCTCACCCAGCTCCTCGCAGATCGCCAGCTCCGCGGCGAAGTGGCTCGCCGCGGTCCCGAGCTCGCGCCGGGCCAACGCCACCAGGCCCAGCCCATCGATAGCGGCGGCGATGCCGTACCGATCGTCCAGCTCCCGGCACAGCTCGAGACTGGATTCGAGGAGATCCGTTGCCTCGTCCAGGCGCCCACCGTCGAAATGAGCGAACGCCAGCCGTCTGAGCATTCGTGCCTCGTACAGCCGGTTGCCTATGCTCCGAGCGCACGTGACCGCAACCTGATCCACGAGCATTCGATCGTCGTGGTGGCGCCGATAGTGGAACAGCGGCCACATCGCGTACGCGATACGCCAGGCCAACCCCGGCATCGTCTCGGCGGCGACGACCACGGTCGCGACCAGGTTGGACCGCTCGCGTTCCAGCCAGGCCAACGCCCCGTCCCGATCGCCGAACCCGAGGTCTACCGCTGGCAGATCGGAACCATCCACAGTAGACCCTCGCCGGTACGGTGTCAGAAGCCGGTCGCAGACGTTGGCGGCAGCCAGATACCAGCGCGCGATCCGTTCGGCGCTGCGGTCTCGGTCCGGATCCGTCGGCGCGAGCTGGCGTGCGTGCAACTTGATCAGGTCATGCGTCTGGTACCGGTCCTCGGACAGTTCCTCGAGCAGGTTGGCTTCTACCAAGGCGTCCAACAGACTGACCGACTCGCTCCGTGATAGGTCGAGAGCGGCGGCGATCACGTCGGCGCTGAACTGGGTGCCCGGGTGCGAGCCGACCGCCCGATAGCATCTGGCCTCGAGGATGCTGAGTGACCGGTACGACAGGTCGAACGTCGCCTGCACGGACACGTCCCGCCGGGTGGACAGACCGGCTAACCGGTGCTGTTCGTCGAGCAACTCGCTGACCATCCGCCGCACGGGCCATCGCGGATGCATGGCCAGGCGAGCCGCGGTGACCGACAACGCGATCGGTAGCCCCGCGCAGAGCCGCACCAGAGACGACGCGGCGGCTGGATCGTCGGCGACGCGCTCCGTTCCGGCTACCCTGCTCAACAACTCGACGGCCGCCTGTTCGCCAAGAGGCCCGAGTACGACGATCGTGGCTCCGTCGGCGGTAAGGCCGCCGAGCCGCCACCGTGCCGTGACCACGACCATGCAGGCGGGCCCTCCGGGCATCAGCTGACGCACTTGCGCCGCCGAGACGGCGTTGTCGAGGACGATCAGCATCCGCCGGTCGGCCGTTAGCGAACGGAACAACGCGGCCTGCTCGGCTGCGTCGACCGGCACCCGATCTACCGGCAAACCCAGTGCGTACAGGAATCCTCTCAGCACTTGCCCCGGAGCCGTCGGCCCAGCCGGGTCGAACGCACCGAGGTTCACGAACAGGTGGCCATCGGGAAACTGGTCGCCGACCGCTTCCGCCCATCGCAAGGCCAACGCCGACTTGCCGACCCCGGCCGCGCCGGTAACGAGCACGAGCCCACATCCGCGGCGCTCCGCCCAAGCCCGATCGAGACTGGCCATCTCGTCGTCGCGGCCGGCGAAGATCGCGGGTGCCGCGGGAAGCTGTCGCGGGACGACAATCGGCCCGCCTCCAGCCGGGTGCCGGTGGAAATGCACCCCACCATGGATGGCTCCCGCTTGAACCACCGTGCCACTCGTACCACGCACAACATTGCGGACCGAGCCGCGTCCGGAGCTTGTCGCCATCGCATCACACCTTGCCGTGGCTCATTGCCGTTCGAAAGAAACCCCGCCTCGAATATCGCGCACCTGCACCACGTGGCCGCTCACGGTACCGGACACACTGTTTCGTACGGCACCGGCATGTTTCGCTTCCTGCACGGCTCGCCAGAGTTGTTCTACCTGCGCGGCAAACAAGCGATCTTCGGCAGCGGCTCGGGTCAGTGCTTCGGTCACCGCCAGCCGGTAGGCGTCCTCATCCGGTTCGGCCTCCGCCCGCTCGAGAGCAGTCTTGGAAGACTCTCTGGCGGCCAGCTTGCGTCGGACGAGCTTCCGCAGGGCCGCAAACGCCGCCTTGCCCGCCTCGGACAAACCGTCGATCGCCTTGTTCACCAACGCCACGGTAATTCCGGTCATCACTGGATCGGTCACTCGTCGTGCCTCCCTCGACCGCTGCCACGTCGCATTGTGCACATGGCGCAAGGCGTGTTCGTCATCGAAACTGGAATCATCGTCCTACGCGCGAATTCGGGAACGCAAGTACCGAAGAAGATCAATGGCCTCGGCGAACCCGTCACATGCGTCCCGGCGAGCCAGAATAGCTTTCGATCAACGATTTCGAGGCTGGGCTTCGGCGGTAGCGCGATGATCATTCGTGAAGGTCACAATCCAGGCGGCGGGACCCGCATCCATCGACAGGTGGCTTTACTGTAAATAACGAGCGCCACCCCTCGTGGAGGTTGCAATGGAAAGAATCACGATTGCGGGTGGCATGATCACCTATTCGGCCACGCGGCTTCTGGTGACTATCGAGGCTGGGCGATTGTGATGACCGCGATCGCTGCCGGCCCGCCGCCGGCGCCTCCTGACGAACCCAGGCAACTCCACGCTCAGGACAGCAACCGCGTCTACCAGGCGGCAGGCGATCAGTACATCTATGACCGCGCTCAACCGGCACCGGCACCAGCCGCGGTAACCAATACCTTGCCGCGTGACACCCCTGCGTTCACCGGCCGCGAGGAGGAGCTCGAGAAGCTGACCACCGTGGTCGTCGAGGCGGCGCGGTCGGTGGGAGTGATTCCTATTCACGTCATCGACGGCATGGCCGGGATCGGCAAGACCGCGCTCGCAGTCCACGCCGCGCACTTACTCGAAAAGCATTTTCCTGACGGGCAATTGTTCGTGCATCTGCACGCGCACACCGCCAATCAGAGTCCGGTCGACCCAGCCGAAGCCCTCTACGCACTGCTCTCCGCGGACGGGATGCCGCCCGCCCAGATTCCCGACCGGCTGGACGAGCGTGCCGCCCGCTGGCGTGCCCGCATGGCTGGCAAGCGAATGCTCCTGATTATGGACGACGCCGCCGGGCAGGCACAGGTCGAGCCGTTGCTTCCGGGGGCCGCGAACTGCCTCGTCCTGGTTACGAGCCGCCGACGGTTGACCGGGCTGGGAGCCAGACATGCCCCGGTCACGCTGTCGTTGGGCACGTTGCCACCCGAGCACGCCGCCGCGCTGTTCGTCCGCCTGGCAGGACGCACCCTTGCCGACTCCGAAGCGCGAGCGGTCGACGAACTGGCCCGGCTGTGTGGCTACCTGCCACTGGCCATTTCGCTGCTCGCGGCCAAGCTCCGCCCGGAGCCACTGTGGACGGTCGCGGACGTCGTGGCGGACCTGACCGACGCCCACGACCGGCTGGGCCAGATGCACGCCGAGGACATCGCCGTCGCGGCCGCGTTCGACCTTTCCTATCGCAACCTACCCGCGCCCCGACGTCGCTTCTTCCGTCGGCTCGGACTGCACCCGGGTACCGACTTCGACGCGTACGCCGCGGCCGCTCTGGACAGAATCGAGGTGGCCGAGTCACGCCGTCACCTCGAGGCTCTGTACGAGGATCACTTGCTCGACCAACCCGTCCGCGGCCGGTACCGCATGCACGACCTCGTCGGCGCCTACACCCGAACTCTTCTCGGAAAGGACGCCGCCGCCGACCGGGAACAGGCGATCGAGCGGCTGTTCGAGTATTACCAGCACGCGTGCGATCTCGTCGATCGGCACCTGTCCGCGCGGCCTCGCCGGATCCCCGCGGCTCCCGACGTCTCGGTGCCGGATCTGTCGCGGGCGGACCAGGCGATGGTCTGGATGCAGACCGAGATCGCGAACCTCCTGGCCTGCGCCGCGTTCGCGGATCGGCACGGCCAACAGACGCGCGTCATCAACCTCACCGCGTCCTTGTCAGCATTTCTACTGCTCAGTGGGCCGTGGCAGCAGGCCATTGCGCTACATCAGGCGGCCGCCTCCGCGGCCCATCGCCGTGGTGATCGTCGAGCGCGTGCCGCCGCGCTGTTGACCATCGGGGTCCTCCAACGTCGCACCGGTGACTATCCCGGTGCGATGCGCTCGCTTCGTCAGGCCCTCGTGCTCAGGCGCGACTCGGACGACCTCGTCGTACGGGCGGACGTGCTCAACGAGTACGGCACTGTCCATCGACTGACGGGCGCGTACTCGAAAGCGACGGAGAGACTGCGGCAGGCGTTGGAGATCTACCGGAGTCTCGACGACCGAGTCGGTCTGGCTACAGCGCTGACCAACCTCGCGGTGGTGCATTGGCTGACGGACGATCTTCCCTCGGCAATCCAGGCACTGCAGGAGGCGTCAGACATCAACCGCGTGCGCGGCGACCGCCGCGGTCTGGCCCAGGTGATGTTCCACATCGGCGTGGTACGCCGAATGACCTGTGACTATCCGGCGGCGACCAAGGCCTTTCACGAGGCGCTCGACGTCTTCCAAGAGGTGGGAGACCGCCTCAATGAGGCGAACGCACGACACAACCTCGGTGTGGTTCGGCTCATGACCAGCAACTACCGCGGCGCCGCTGATGCACTAGGACAGGCTCTGGAGATCTACAAAGAGCTGGGTGACCGCCTTGGTGAGGCGAACGCGCTGAAGCGCCTTGGTGCGATCGGTCGGCTTACCGGTGAGTATCCGTTCGCGTCCGGCGCCCTGCAGGACGCCTTGGTCATCTACCAGGAGCTCGGTGATCACCTCGGCCAGGCGGGCGTACTCCTAGATCTTGGCGTGGTTCACCGGGAGACTCGGAACGAGCCGGACTCGACCGATGCCCTGCAGCACGCTCTCGCCGTCTACCGGCGCCTGGGCAGCCGCCTCGGTCAAGCCGAGGTTCTGAATCACCTGGGTACGCTTCTCCTGCAGTGTGGTAAGCCTCGCCAGGCAATCGCGAAACACAGCCGCGCTCTCGTCCTCGCCCGTGAGGTCCAGTGCCCCCTCGAGGAAGCGCGCGCGTTGGACGGTACGGGACAGTGCGAGCAGCGCCTGCACGACAATGTCAGTGCGGCTGTTCACCTGCGCCAGGCACACGAGATCTACCTGCGTATCGGCGCGCCCGAGGCGCAGCGCGCGAACGTCGAGTTCACCGACCGTGTCGGTCCGCCGCCGACGTGATCGCCGGGCACCTGGGAAGCTGCCGAAGATCAATGTGTCCTGGCGTCTACTGGCGTCGCGGTGACCAGGCGGGGCCGCATCGCGGTGTACGCCGCGCATCGCGACCGGCTCTGGCCGGCGAGGCTGGACGACTACGACAACCTCGACGACGACGTGGCGACATCTGGGGCATATGTACTCTGCGTAATGTACTGGCGCTGTACCGCGCCGGCTCATATTCCTGCGATGTCGCGGAACAGATGTACCCGTCCTCTGGCTGGCGTCGATCATTCGGAGTGGCTCCGGCGTCGCGGGAAGGTGAGCCGGTGGAGGAACACGCGCGTAGGAGCAGAAGAACGCTCGACGACATACACGGCAGATGGGTCGCTCGACGGCACCGGATCACCGGCTCCCCCGGCTACCGCGAGGAGTGGTACAGCCAACAGTGCGGTTCCTGTAGGTTCTGGTTCCCGCTCGCCGGCGAGATGGGTACCGAATACGGCGCGTGCGCCAACGCACAGTCGGAGCTCGATGGCCGAGTGATGTTCGAACACGACGGTTGTGACTCATTCGAGGACGCCGGCGAATGGGTGATACCGGAGGACATGTAACACGTCGAGAGCTTGCCCGAGCAGCAGCCGGTACCCGTTCTCCGAAGCGAGCTCACGCGCCCTTCGGGCAGCGAGTTCGGCCGCCGCGAGATCACCGGAAGCGCGATGGGCCAGTGCCAAACCAATCAGAACCTCGGTGAGCGTATGCCGATTCGGCAGAGCCGACGCGACACCCTCGGCCCGCTCGAGGATCCCGATCGCGGCCTCGGACTGGCCGAGGCTGGTCAGGATTCCGGCGCGGGTGACCCAGGCGTGCACGGTGGGCACTCCGACCGCGGTACCTTCCAGGACCCGCAACGCATCCGACACCACGGACATCGCCTCGGCAGGCCGGCCGAGGTCGTGCAGGACACGGGCATGCTGGATCTGGCCGTGGGTCATCGATTGCGGATGGCCGGTCCGCCGGTAGCACTCGAGCGCTTCGGTGATGCATTCCAGCGCGACGTCGTGCCGGCCCTGGAGTCGGTACACCGCCCCGAGGTTGACCAGATCGGTAGCGAGCGAGTGGTCCCCGTGCTGATTGAGCCGATTGATGAACAACGCCTGCTCGAGCAAGCTTGCCGCGGCGGTGAGGTCTCCGCGCAGCATGTTCACCAGCCCGAGCCGGTGCAGGGCGTCCCCGTAATGCTTGAGCAGGTCCACCGCTCCCTGCCGGTGCAGGGTTGCCGCGTCATGGCCGGCGATCGCCGCCTCGAGATATCCGGCGGACTCGTTCAGGTTTCCAAGGTGCAGATGCAACACGGCGAGGAGATTCAACGCGGCCGCACGCGCTTCCGGCCAGTCGACATCCTCGAGCAGCTCGTGGAACCGCGAGGCCGAGCTCAGCCCATCGTGATGCCTTCCTTCGGTGAAGCACGCCTCGGCGATCGCCAGATGCAGCAGCGCCTCGGCGCGGACATCTCCTGCTGCCACGGCTGCCGCGACACCGGCGTCCGCGATCCGGCGCATGTCGGTTCCGGTACCCCGCTTGAAAAGCTGGATGCGCGCACCGCACGCGATCCACGCGGCCAGCCGCGGCAGGTTGTGTTTGGACGCGTGCTCGACGCTCGCGATGAGATTGCCCATCTCGGCGTTGAACCATTGGGTCGCGGCGTTCGGCGACTCGAGGTGGACCGGGTAGCCGGATGGCGGCAGAGTGAGGTTGCGTGGATGCAGGTGGCGGTTTGCGGCCTCCACGTGGCCGAGATACCACATCAGCAGCCGCTCGAGCGACGCCTGCCGGCCGGCTTCCGGGTCGTGCCCGGTGGCGAGGCCGGCCGCGTACTCGTGCACCAGGTCATGCATCGCATACCGGCCGGGCGCCTGCTGCTTGACCAGATGCGCGGATTCGAGGCGAGCGAGGATCGCTTCGGCTTCGCCCGACGGCAGCGATGCGAGAGCGGCGGCCGCGGCGGCGGTGATGTCGGCCGCCGGAACGAGACCCAACAGCCGGAACATCCGCTGTTCCGGACCGGAGAGCGCCTGATACGAACGGTCGAATACGTACCGCACACTGCTGTCGGCATCGCCATGAATTGCCAGCGACTCGATTCGATCGCCGGCGCGCAGGGTCGCGGCGTACTCGGAAATCACATGCACCGGCTGATCGGCCAAGGTGGCCGCGGCGACGCGCATCGCCAGCGGAAGGTACCCACACGCACGGGCCAGGTCCGCGGCTCCGGTGCCGGCCCCGAGGATCTGGCTGAGCAGACGTACCGCGTCGTCGGCCGGCAGGACGTCGAGCGTGAGCCGGCGCGCGCTCTGCCGCGCGATCAGACCGGCAAGCCCGTCGCGACTCGTGACGATGGCCAGGCTACCCGGGCCCGTGGGCAGCATCGGCCGTACCTGGTCGGCGGAGTGCGCGTTGTCCAACAGAATCAACACCCGCTTCTCGGCGATGGTGGTTCGGTACAGGTTGACCGCGCCCGTCTCGTCGGAGGGAATGTCGTTTCTCGCGATGCCGAGCGCACGCAGGAAATACACCAGTGCGTCGATCGGGCGGACCGGCTCACCCGCGCTGTAGCCGCGCAGGTCGAGATACAGCTGGCCGTCCGGGAAGCGGTCCCGGGCACGGTACGCCCACCGCACGGCCAGGGCGGTCTTTCCAACCCCGCCCATGCCGGCGATGGCACTGATGACCACGGTGCGGCCAGTCGCGTCGGCGGCCCGGTCGAGCCAAGCCAGATCCTCCGTCCGGCCGGTGAAGTCGGGTACGTCGGGTGGCAGCAGCAACGGACGTCGTGCCACCGACGGCTGGTCCAGCGTCGGATCGGCGGACAGGATGCGGCGATGCAGATCCCGTAAGCCGGAAGCTGGTTCGACACCGAGCTGCCCGGTCAACGCATCGTGGGCACCGTGGTAGACGGCCAGCGCCTCCGACTGACGACCGCTGCGGTACAGGGCAAGCATCAGATGGCCGGCGAGACCCTCGTGGAATGGCTGCGCGCCCACGACGTCGGTCAGCTCGGCGACGATATCGGCATGCCGGCCACAGGCTAGCTCGGATTCGGCCCACTGCTCGAGGCACCCCAGGCGGAGCTGTTCGAGCTGAGTCGCCTTCGCGGCGATCGCCGGGCAGTCCGTGAAGTCGGCGAAGGCGGGCCCACGCCACAGATCCAACGCGCGGCGGATCGTCCGGGCCGCCCGCGCGGGATCTCGCCGGGTCCACGCCTCGTTTCCTTCGGCAGCCAACGTTCGGAATCGCGCGGCATCCAGGTTGCCGTCGGTGACGACCTTGTACCCGTTGGCGTGGCTGACGATCCGGTCCGCACCCAGTGACAGCCGTAGCTGTTGGACGTACTGCTGAACGTTGCGCCGTGCGGATGATGGTGGATGCTCGTCCCAGACCGTTTCGACCAACCAGTCGGTGGAGACCGGCTCGTCGGCGCGGGCGAGCATGGCGGCCAGGACGAGCCGCGGCTTGCGAGCCGTGCGCAGGATCAGCTCCCGACCGTCCCGAATGACCCGCAGCGGACCCAACACCTGGAACTCCACGCCGACGCACCCCGCTTCCCCCGTCACCGCGACCAAGCGTCCACGCTCTATATAGTGGACGATCAACCTACCGACGAGAGTTGTCGCAGAGCAACGTGTGTTACTCCTGCGATGGGGGTGCTACTGTTCGTCACCGTTCCACATGCCGTCGAGCCGCTGCAGGCCGTCCACGTCATCGATCCACTCGTACGCCGTCGCGGTCACACCCCGGTCCGTCGTGACGGTCACCGGCTCGAACATGCCGGCCTCCATCTCGGTGAACGTCCGCCTGGCCTCGGCGACCCGTTCGGGTCGCAACCGCAACAGGTAACCCTCGATCGAGCCCTGGCCACCGCCGAACTTCGCGGCAGGGTAGCCGTTCCCGCTGTCGTAGAGGCGCCCGGGAACGGTGGCCGGGGACGCCTCGGCGACGAAGTCTTCGATCAGTGAGTAACGCAGGTGGCCCGGCATCGTCGTGCCGTAGACGAAGAAGTAGGTGTGTTCCGCACTCGGTGCCGCGGCCGGGGCGCCGCCGCTGTCGGCCCGGTTGACGAACAGCGCTAGGACGGCCACCAGCACGCCCGCGACCGCGGCGATCGTGCCGATACCGGCAGGCGAGCGCCACCCGTCCCGCGCCCGCCGAACGGTTACTTCCGACACCAGCGACCTCCCTTTGCCGGGCGCCCACGGTACCGGCCCGGTCGGACGCGCCGGTATGGCCCGTTGACCTGTAGCGCGCCACCCGGATGGCCAGGTGGACGCGCCCGCTATGGGAGGGCGTTCAGGAACGGCTCGTGACTGCGGGAGAACTCCCAGCCGTAGAACCGATCCCAGTTGATGGACCAGGTCATCAAACCACGGAACGCCGGCTTCGGCCCGGCGCGCAGGACGTAGCCACCGCAGCCCTGGTTGCGTACGAGGCAGTTGACCGCCTGCTGGACGGCGGCGACCGGCGTGTGCCCGTTGCCCGCCAACGGCCCGGCTGGCAGTCCGATGGCCACCTGGTCCGGCCGCAGAGCGGGGAACACGTCCGCGGGATTCTGCCGGATGGGGAACCCGGCCAGCACCATGTCGGCCATGGCGATGTGGAAATCAGCACTGCCGATGAAGTGGTACTGGTTGTCCAGCCCCATGATGGGACCGGAGTTGTAATGCTGAACGTGCAGCAGCGTCAGGTCGCTGCGCAGCGCGTGAATGACCGGCAGGTAGGACCCGGCCCGCGGGTCGCCGCCGAACGGTCCGGGTCCGTAGTTGGTGTAACCCAACTGTACGAAGAATGTCTCGGGCGCCATCGTGAGCACGAATCGGCTACCGTACCGCTGTTTCAGCGACCGGAGGGCGGCGATCAGGTTGACGATGACGGGTGTGCTGGGGCTGCGGAAGTTCGTATCGTCGGCGTTGAGGAACAGCGAATGCCCCTCGAAGTCGATGTCGATTCCGTCCAGGCCGAACCGGTCGATGATGGCGGCGGCGGAGTTCACGAACGCGTCGCGGGCGGCGGCGGATACCAGCTGTACCTGACCGTTCTGCCCACCGACGGAGATGAGCACCTTCTTGCCCGCGGCCTGTTTGGCGCGGATCGCGGCGATGAACTGCGCCTCGGTTTCGACGCTCGGGCACTCGCTGACCGGGCACAGATTGAACCGCAACTGTCCACTGGTGACAGACGTCGGCTCGGCGAAGGCGAGATTGATGATGTCCCACTCGGCCGGTACGTCGGCCATCCGGAGGTAGCCGGTTCCGTTGGCAAAGCTGGCGTGCAGGTAGCCCACGAGCGCGTGCCGCGGCAAGCCCGTGTTGGGCGGCGGGCTCGTAGGCGGTGAGCTCGTGGGCGGAGGCGGCGCACTCGTCGGCGGCGGTGGCGCGCTCGTCGGCGGTGGCGTCCCCGGCCCGAGCAGCTCGACGTCGTCCGCGTGGTAGGTCGGCTGGCCGTACCAGCCGTGGAGATACACGGTCACGCTCGCGGCGGTGCTTGTGAACGTCATGGTGAGCTTCTGGTACGCGCCACCGGTGCCGGGTGTCCACGTGTTCGTTCCACCGTCCACACCGATGAAGACGTAGCTTCCGCGCACGTACGCCGAATACGTGTACTGGGTGTTCGGCTGGACGGCTACCGTCTGGGCGCATCGGGCGGTGGTGGCTCCGGGGGTGCCGGCGAGTGCGTACGTTCCGGTTCGCGCCTGACCCGTCACGACCGCGGTCCCGGCCTCACACGACCAGCCGGACAGGCTGCCGGTCTCGAAGCCGGGATTGGCGAGGATGTTGGCGGCGGCGGATACGGAAGGGATGGCCAGCGTGGCTACGGCCGTGGCCGCGGCGGTCACCACCGCTGCCAGCAGCGCGCGTCGGGACGGTCTCATCGAGCCTCCTCGCTGCGTCGGTTGCGCTGTTAGGAAACTTTACTTAAAGTTTTCGATATGACAAGACGTCGATCGATGCTCGCGGCGGCGTTCGTGGCGGTTGTCGCGCTGACCACCGTCGTGGTCACCGCTTGGCCGGCGCACGCGGCCACCGCCACGTTCGCAAAGGACAGCGACTGGGGTACCGGCTACCAGGGGCGGTTCACGGTCACCAACGACACCTCCACCACCATCACGTCGTGGCGCGTCGAGTTCGACCTGGCCGCCGGCAGCGCGATGGGTACGTACTGGGACGCGCTGCTGACGAGCAACGGAAACCACCACACGTTCACGAACCGGAACTACAACGGCACCCTGGCGCCGGGCGCGTCAGCGGTGTTCGGGTTCATCGTGAACGGCACCGCGACCCCGGCTAACTGCTCGGTCAACGGCAGTCCGTGCGCAGGTGGTCCGCCACCCACCAGCCCGCCGCCGGGTGCTCCGCCGGCGCCGACGAACCTGCGCACGACAACAGTCACCTGCACGTCGATAACGCTGGCCTGGAACGCTTCGACCGGCGCGACGAGCTACGACGTGTACCAGGGCACGACCCTGCGGACCAATGTGACCGGGCTGACCGCGACTGTGCCGCTGGCCGCCGGCTCGAACACGTTCACGGTCCGCGCGCGCAACGCCTCCGGGCAGTCCGGGCCGAGCAACGCGGTCACGGTCACGCCGCCGCCGTGTCCACCGCCACCGCCGGCCGGCGCACTGCCCCACGCGCCGTACGTCGACATGGGTGCCTGGCCCACGCCTCTGCTCACCGACCTGCGGGCCGGCGGCGGTCTACGCGGCTTCACGCTCGCGTTCGTCACCGCGTCCGCGTGCAAGGCGATGTGGTTCAACGCGTACGACCCGCGGACCGGCTGGATGAAGGACCAGGTCGACGCGATCCGCGCGGCCGGCGGGGACGTGAAGATCTCCTTCGGCGGCGCGACCGGTATCGAGCTCGCCCAGGCATGCTCCACAGTGGACAGTCTGCTCGCGGAGTACCAGGCCGTCGTGACCGCGTACAACCTGAAGTACATCGATCTCGACATCGAGGGCGCGGCCACCGCCGACCCGACCTCGGTGAACCGGCGCTCCCAGGCGCTCGCGCGGCTCCAGCAGAACAACCCCGGCCTGCGGGTGTCGCTGACCCTGCCCGTCCTGCCCGAAGGTCTGACCGCGGACGGGGTGAACGTGGTGCGCTCGGCTCGCGACGCCGGCGTGAACGTCGACATCGTCAACGTGATGGCGATGGACTACTACCGCGACGGCGACTACGGCACGTTCGCCGTCCAGGCCGCACAGTCCACGTTCAGCCAACTGAAGGCGCTGTACCCGAGCCGTACCGACGCACAGGTCTGGCGGATGGTAGGCGTGACACCGATGCTCGGGCAGAACGACGACGGGCGCATCTACAACCAGGGCGACGCGCGCCAGCTCGTCCAGTTCGCGCAGCAACAGCATCTCGGCGTACTGGCGTTCTGGGAGATGACCCGCGACCGCAACGCCTGTACCGGCGCGCTCTACCGGTGCACCAACATCCCGCAGACGCCGTACGAGTTCAGCCAGATCTTCGCCGGCTACACCGGATGACCCTTGACCGCGTCGTCCGCGATGCGGGCGACGCGGCCCTCCGGAAGGTACTGGGAGAAATGCGCGAGCACGGGAGCCAGGTCGAGCCCGAGTTCGATGTGCCCCAGAACGTAGTTGCGCAGTTTGTCCTCGACGGTCAGCGGATACGGTGTCCCGCGCGGCCGGCCGAAGCGATGCATCCACCGCAGCCACGGTACGCACAGGCAACGCCGCCCGGCGCGCCGGAACTTCTCGTGGATGTAGCCTTCCTCCCCGCCGAACCCGCGGAACCCGGGATGGAAACCGAGCCACGCGTCGGTACGGCAACTGAACGCACCTAGCCCCTGCATCGGAATGTCGAACGGTTCTCCGTCGCAGTCGAGGCCCCGCGGATCCGTGGCCCAGACACCCCACATCTGCTCCCGCCACACGGGGTCGAAGTGGGTCGAAACCAACTCGCCGTCGTCGTACACCAACGGTCCCTGGAGGAGGTCGTCGCAGGTTGGGTTCTCACGGTGGAACCGTTTCAAGCGGGCGACCACGCCGGGAGGAAACAGCACGTGCGAGTCACAACACAGCACAGCGGCTCCGCTGGCGTTACGGAACACCAGATCCTTCGCGGTCGCCGTACCGGCGATGTCGTTCGCGAGAACGTACGTCCCGCGGACCCAGTCGCGTACGAGCTCCTTGGTGTGCCGGCAACCGTAGTTGTCGACGACGAGCAGTTCGGTGTCGTCGAGATCGTGGTAGAGCCGCAATGCCTGCAGAGTGAAATACACTCCGTCGAAATCGTCGTAGGTGGCCATGCCGATGGTCAGCTCAGGTTGCCGGCGAACCAAAGTGGCGGCTGTCCGGCTCTCGGCTTTGGAATCGGGTGCGGACGCCGGGCGCGGGCGTCGGAACCGGAGGCCGCCCGAACCTGCCGCCAGCGCCAGGGCGGCGCAAACCACGGTGATCCGCTGCCCCACCGGGAGACCGGCCAGCCAGGAAACGATGTCCGGCCCCGGATCGACCCGTCCCTGCCAGACCACGAATGCGGCCGGGATGGCGAGCGTGCCGGCACGGACGATCGTCGGCAACGCGGCGGTACCTCCGCCCGGGCGAGCCAGCCGCACCGAGGCGACCACGACCGGCAACGCGAGACAGGCCAGCGCCAGTACCGCCGCGGGCCACGCCGTCGTACCGACCATCAGTCCGGCTGCGACCACCAGCTCGGCGAGTGTCGACGCCGCCACCGTGACGGAGACCAGGCGCTCCGGCATCCCGTACGCAGTCGCCGATCGCCGCGCTGCCAGCGGATCGCCGAGCTTCCGCAGGGCGGCAGCCGCGAACGGCACGGCCAGGATCAGCCGGGCCACCGCCAGGACGCCGTCCACGTCGTACCCCTCATGAGCGCAGTCGCACGATGCCGCGGACAATCGTGACCACCGCCAGGATCGTGCCGAACATCCCGCTGACGATCAGGGCGCCTGCCGCGCAGTTGAGCTCGCCGATGATGGCGAGCACGGCGGCCAGCAACGGCATGCCAGCCGAGAGCCGGGCGAACCAGACGGACAGGAGGGCGACCACCGAGCCGTCGCGGAAGATGAGCATCCAGGCCGGCAACAGGAACAGCACCGCACCCACGAAACTCACGGCGGTGGCGAACAGGGCGACATCGATGTACCCCCGACATGCCCACACGAACAGCTCGATCGCCGCGGCGGCGGTGATCGCCAGCGCGATGAGCAACACGACCGTACCCAGAAAACCCAACTGCTCGCGGATCGGCGGCGGCGTGGTCGTGGTGGTCGTCGTTGTGGTGGTGGTCGTCGTGGGTGCGGGCGTGGTGGTTGTGGTGGTCGGTGCCGGCGTCGTCGTGGTCGTCGTTGTGGGTGCCGGAGTGGTTGTCGTCGTCGGTGGCGGTGTGGTCGTCGGTGGCGGTGTGGTCGTCGTCGTGGGTGGCGGTGTCGTTGTCGTGGGTGGCGGTGTCGTTGTCGTGGTGGTCGTTGGCCGCGGCGTGGTCGTTGTTGGCTGCACCTCGACGCCGGTGAATTCGAGCGCCAGGAACCCGGCGTCCGGCGCGGCGGACAGCGCGACGTTACTCACGCCGTTGGCCCAGAAGCCGGGTGCGGGCGCGGCTTCACTGTCCACCGCGGCGAAGACCTGGATCCGCCAGATGCCCGTGGCCTCGGCCACCGACAGCCCCTGCTCCCAACGGCCCTGCAGCCCGCCGTACGGCGCGGCCGGATCGCCCCAGGACGGCATCGGCGTCATGGGCTCCCACGAGCCCGCCGCCAACATGCGGAACTGCGATCCGGTAGGTGAGATCAGTACGTAGTCGTAGTTGTTCTCCGTCGCGTCGACGAGCAACACGCAGAACCCGCCGACGGTGAAGTCACCGGCACCGGACACGTAGCCCAGATCCCACCGCCACTGGTCGGGTGCGACCGCACCGTCCTTCCCGTAGCCGGGTGCCGAACCGCCCGGTTCGTCCACTGTCGACTGTGCGACCAGCTCGCACCAGAATTCGCCTAGCGGCTGCGGTTCGTCTGGTGCGGGCAGGTGTGCCGGTTCTGGAGGGCCGAGGAAGTCGACCGGGACAGGACCGTGGTGCGCGTAGACCCGCAAGGTCGTCATGTCGGCCCTCCACCCGATCAAGGCAACGCCGGCCGTCAATGTATCGGGTATTTTCCCGGCCGTCCATGTCGCGGGTGTCGTCAAGAGACATCGATAAGTATCGTGAAGCGATGCAGACGCAGGAACCGGACGCCGAAGGTGTCCGCCCGGTGATTCGCCGCCGCCGCCTCATCGACTTCGAGCGGGCTGAAGTCGTCACCCCAATGATCGAGCCTCCGCGCCCGACGCTGGTAGTCAGCGGCGAGAAGCCGGACCCGAACATGGAAGTCAAACTCGTCCCGCTGGTCTACATTCAGACGCCGGAGTACTGGGGCATCGAGGTCGTGGGGACGCTCGGTGGCGCCGATCCGAAACCCACGCAACTGCCAGCCGGGCCTATGCCGTACCAAGTCCAACTCGAGCTCGAGGGTTTCATCGGCACGGCCGGAGTCGAAGTGATCGGCGCGAACTGCGTCGAGCAGATCCCTGTAGCGACCTGAAGGAGACTCGCATGCCCAACCCCGGACAGCCAACGGTCAAGCTCGGCGACACCGGAGACGCCGTGAGCCAGGCGCAGCGCGCGCTTAGGCGTACCCCGAATGCGTCGCTCGCGGTCGACGGCGTCTTCGGCCCGCTGACGGAGACCGCGACGAAGGAGTTCCAGTATTCGGTGACGCTCCCCCAGACCGGCGTGGTCGACGAGCCGACGTGGAACGCACTACCCAATGGCAACCCGATGCCGATCCTGCAGGAGGGTGCCACCGGCACGGTCGTCCGCAGCCTTCAGGAGGTACTGACCCGAGGAGCCTTCGGGACCTGGAACACCACACCCAAAGGGATCGATGGCATTTTCGGCCCGAATACGAAAGAGGCCGTGCGCGCATTCCAGTCCTGGGCTCGGCTCGACCCCGACGGCATCGTCGGCCAAGAGACGTGGGACGCGGCGACCTCACTGGAGTTGATGGTCGGCCTCCAGCACACCGTGGGGGTGCAGCCGGTAGCCACCTGACCGATCAGTTTCAGAGAAGCCGCTGCCGCGGCGGGGTCTCTAGCATTAGGTTCATCCTGATCAAGACTCGCAAGGGGGAGCGGCAATGGCCACCACGAAGAAGTCCGCCAAGAGCACCGCCAAGGCCGATCAGAAGTACGAGGGCTTCACGGAAGACGAACGGGCCGCGATGAAGGAGCGCGCCCAGGAGCTGAAGACGGCCGCGCGCCGCGGGAAAGATGCGGACGCGGAAGGCGACGTGCTCGCGAAGATCGCCGAGATGCCGGAGCCGGATCGCGTCCTGGCCGAGCGGCTCCACGCTCTCATCAAGGCCAACGCGCCGGTCCTGGTGCCAAGGCTCTGGTACGGGATGCCCGCGTACGCCAAGGACGGCAAGGTCCTCTGCTTCTTCCAGAGCGCGGCGAAGTTCAAGTCGAGGTACGCCACGCTCGGCTTCAGCGACGAAGCGAACCTGGACGAAGGCACCATGTGGCCGACCTACTTCGCCTTGAAGAAGCTGACTGCCGCCGACGAAAAGAAGGTCGGCGCGCTCATCAAGAAGGCGGTGAGCTGAAGCCGACGCGGATGCTCAGCTGGATACCGAGTTGGCGGAATCCCAGCCGCCACGCCACGCGACGCGATGGTTCTGGCCGGGCCCGCCATTGGGGCAGTAACTGATGAGCCAGCGCATGCCCGACCGCCGCACCGGCAACCACACGTGCCAGTCCACGCCCGCGCCACGCGGGGGCGGTCAGCACACACATGTGACCTACGTTGCCGGGCCACAGCCGGTAGCCAGCGGCTGCCTTGACCTCGCAGGTCTGGTCGCGGACGACGAAGGCCGGGGAGGTGATCTCCGCCAGCCCGCTCTCCCCGGCATCCTCGGTACTCGCCAATGCC
>DASRII010000045.1:0-3732 GCA_035650075.1 Micromonosporaceae bacterium
GGGTGTGGCAGGCCGCCACCGCCCGCGCCGCCATACCGATCGACGCCCGCCGTGACTGCAGCATCTTCCTGGACGAGGCGCAGAACTTCCTCACCCTCGCCTCCTCGCTGGACACGATGCTGGCCGAGGCCCGCAAGTACCGGCTGTCCATGGTCCTGGCCCACCAGGACCTCGCCCAGTTCCCCCGCGACCTGCTCGCCGCCGTGTCCACCAACGCGCGCAACAAGGTGTACTTCACCTGCGGCCCCGAGGACGCCCGGGTCCTCGCCAGGCACACCCTCCCGGAACTCGACGAGCACGACCTCAGCCACCTGGACGCCTACACCGCCGCCTCCCGCCTGGTCGTGAACGGGCGGCAGACCCCGGCGTTCACCATGCACACCCGTCCCGCCCGCCCCACCGTGGGTGAGGCCACCGCCATCCGGCAGGCCGCCGAGCGGTCCGTGCCCGCACAGGACACCAGCGGCATCGACGAGGTCGTCAAGCGGCTGTCCAAACCGGACAAGCGCCGCCAGCGCAAGCCCCGCACCGCCTAGCCTCCCGCGCTCCAAACCCGCACACACCGCTGTCACCGCAGCCGATTCGACCGGTCCTGGGGGGCCTCCTGCTGCTGCTCCTAGCCGGTGTCCCGACTCCACCGGTCCCTCCGGTGACAGCGGCTGCTGACCAGCGCTGTCAGTGCCGCACCCGGGCCTGACACCCCGATCCGAACCACCCCACCGATTCAAGACACCCCTCCGTGATCGGAGGGAAACCCTCATCTCCGAAGGAGCACACAGCTCATGTCGACCACGTCCGATCCGTCGATGACCACCGGCCCGTCGTCCACCACATCCTCGTCCTTGTCCTCGTCTCCTGCTCCGTCGTCTCCTGCTCCGTCGTCTCCTGCTCCGTCGTTACCTGCTCCGTCGTTACCTGCTCCCTCGTCACCTGCTCCGCCTGCAGCGTCCAAGCGGCGTCGCCGCCCGAACCGTGTGCCGCCGCCGGCCGGCAAGCCCGGGCCGTTCGACCCCCTGCGCCGGCTCACCTCCCGCGACGAACTGCTGCTGTCCTGGCTGGCCGAGCACTACCTGCTGTCCAGCGATCAGATCACCCACGCCCTGTTCACCAACCCGCGCACCGCCCGGCAGCGGCTGACCATCCTGACCCGGCTCGGGTTCCTCACCGCCATCCCCCGCGGCCGCGACGACGGCGCACCCCAACCGTGGCTGTACACCCTCGGCCCGCTCGGCCTGGGCCTGCACCCGCGCGCCTACTCCGACCCGGACAACCTCGGCCTCAAGCCCCCGCGCAGCAGCGTCGACCGGGCCCGGCGGATCCTCGCCAGCCCGCAGGCCGAGCACTTCCTCGGCGTCAACCAGTTCTTCGTCGACCTGCACGCCCACCACCGCAGCCACCCGCACGCGAGTCTGCTGCGGTGGTGGTCCGAACGCCACGCCACCGACACCTACAGCCGCGCCGACATCCATCCAGACGGGCACGGCATCTGGCAGGTCCACGGTCGCGACAGCACCCGCACGGTTGGGTTCTTCCTGGAACTGGACCGCTCCACCGAGAACCTCGCCCGCGTCATCGGCAAGCTGAAAGGCTACGAGACCCTCGCCCGGTTCGGCCCCCGCTACCCGGTGCTGCTGTGGGTCCCCGACACCCGCCGCGAAACCAGCCTGCTGCGGGCCCTGGACGGCGTGCACACCGCCATGCCGGTCGCCACCGCCGTGCAGCAAACCAACCCAGCCGGCCCGATCTGGGCCCTCACCACGGATCCCTACCAGCGTCGGCCGCTGCACCAACTGCCCAGCGACCCGGGCCCCGACACGGTCACCAACCCCGACCGCGGCCAGACCTACCACGCCAGGGACGACCACGATGACCAGTAGCGACCCCGCTCCCAAGCGGCCAACCCAACCGCGGCCTGCGCGCGAGCGTGACCTGGCCGAGGAGCTGGAAGCCCGCACCACGCGGCTGCAGGTGCTGGCCGCCGCACACCGGCGTCTGCGCGAGGGCATCCGGTACGAGGCACAGCGGCTGGTCGCAAACGGGGTGCTGTGCCGCGGCGGTACCAACGCCGCCCTGGCCCGGCTGCGGCTGCCACCCCTGGACCTCGACGAGCCGACCGACGCGCTGACCTTCCAGGTCACCGTCGCCCTGCGGGTGGCCGCGCACAACGCGCAGCAGGCACACGCCCGCGCCGCGGCGATCGTCATGCACGACCAGACCCACCTGCGCGACGCCACCGCCGACGACGACCCCACCATCTGCGTCCTCGGCGCCGAGGCGACCTCGACCTCCGGTCACACCACCTTCGCGGTGGAGGCCGACCTACACCTGACCTTCTACCTCGAATGCGCCAGCGGCCCGGTCCCGTGGGCCACGGCCCGACGGCGCCTGGAGACCGACCTGGCCCGGCTGGACCGGGTCGAACCCGACCTGAACACCATCACGCAGGTCGACGCCCGCCGCGTCGGCCCGCCCGACCCCGACGGTGACGACCCCGACAAGTACGACCCCGACGACGCCTGGGACTAACCCCCCGGCGGCGTCAACGATCACGGCACCGCGAGCCAATCGGCTCTCACACTGCCCGGTGTGACCACACTGTGAGAGCAACTGCTCTCACACCCGGCCATCAACGGCGTCGGCACCACCGGCCGGATCGCTCTCACACGCAGGTCAACGCCCGTTCCCGGCCAGCACCCGGCACGGCGGCACTGACAGCGGCCGACGCTACCGTTCCCGGCAACACCTTCACACATATCAGCACCACCCCGGTCCGGTCCCACCTTCGGGCACCACCGCCGCACCAACCGGTGCGCCACGCCCACCCGCCAACACCTGGCCGGTCGGCCCGCGCGCCGCGCGGCGACCCCCGAGGTCGCACCAGACCACCAGCACCACTGCTGGATCCGTTCAGCACCAACCAATCCCTTCCACGCAGCGACCCATGCACCCGGTGGGCCGCGCACCCCTGCGCGCTCCCGCGCGCCACAGCCAAGGAGGACCCCGCATGTCCAAGAAGCCGGCCGGCAACAACACGGCCAACCCCAGCCCGACCACCACGGTCCAGCCCGACCCGACGATCCGCATCATGATCGTCTGCGTGCCCGACGACCTGCCCGGCGCCGTGTTCGACCGCCGCCAGCTCGACCGGCACTTCGGGGTCCAGGGCTGCATCGCCCAACGGTTCTGGGCCAAGCCCACCGCGGTGTGGAACCGCCGGCAGCTGGTCGACGCCCGCAAGGGCCGTCCGACCCCCTGCGCCGGTGGCCCGCTGCGGCTACTGGACCTGGTCGCGCTGCGACACGCCTACGGTGTGGGCGCCGGTGTGCGCCACCAGACCTTCGTGCGTGTCGTGCGCGGCACACGCGACGCCCGCCCCTGGGTGACCTACGTACAGCGCCACCTCGACGACCCGGACGCCTACCCGATGGACAAGGCGCAAGCCGACTTCAACAACCAGCCTCGGGTCCTGGCCCTTCGCACCCACAACGCCGTCACCTACGGCGCCAGGCGCCTGGAGCCAGAGGAACTGGAGATGCTGCAAGCCGGTCCCGTGGCCTACAGCAACTACCAGTACCTGACCGCCGTGGCCGCCGACGCCGTCCTCACCCCGGACGGGCACCGGATGGCCCCGGCCACCGACCGGTTCGCCGACCGGTTGACCTACCTCGAACAGGCCAACCGCTACCTGGACACCCTCGACGAGCACACCCGCGTCGTGGCCGTCCAGGTCTA
>DASRII010000046.1:0-8565 GCA_035650075.1 Micromonosporaceae bacterium
TGAACACCGCCTGCGCCGCAGTGAGTCGGCGGTCGCCTCGGGCGAACAGGGCGCGACGGGATAGATTCGGTGGGTGCCTCGTCGTAGTCCCGCTGTGCGGATCCCCGCGTCCAAGTATCCCGTCGAGCGCCTGACGCTGCCCAACGGTCTGCGTGTGGTGCTCGCCCCGGACCGCAGCGCCCCGGTGGTCGGCGTCGCGGTCGTCTACGACGTGGGAATCCGCTCCGAGCCCCAGGGCCGTACCGGGTTCGCCCACCTGTTCGAACACCTGATGTTCCAGGGCTCGGAGAGCCTGGAGAAGCTGGCCCATTTTCGCTACGTACAGGGCTCCGGCGGGACGTTCAACGGCTCGACGCACCTCGACTACACGGACTACTTCGAGAGCATGCCGGCCGGTGCCTTGGAGCGCGTGCTGTTCCTCGAGGCGGACCGGATGCGCGGCCCGCGGCTGACCGAGGAGAACCTGCGCAACCAGGTCGACGTCGTCAAGGAAGAGATCCGGGTCAATGTGTTGAACCGACCGTACGGCGGCTTCCCTTGGCTGAAGCTACCGCCGGTCATGTTCGACAGCTTCGCGAACGCGCACGACGGCTACGGCTCGTTCGACGACCTCGAGTCGGCCACGGTCGAGGACGCACAGGAGTTCTTCGACCGGTTCTACGCGTGTGGCAACGCAGTGCTGGCGGTGGCCGGGGACATCTCGGTACCCGAGGCCACGCAGCTGGTGGAGCGGCACTTCGGTGATGTGCCGGCCCGCCCGGCGCCGGTGCGGCCCGACTTCGCCGAGCCCGACCTGTCGGCCGAGCGCCGGGACAGCTACGCCGACCGGTTGGCGCCGCTGCCGGCGGTGGCCGCCGCGTGGCGCGTGCCGGATCCGATCGCGGACCCCACCGGCTACCTGCCGTATGTCGTGCTCGCCGAGGTGCTCACCGACGGCGACGCGTCGCGGCTGGTCCAGCGGCTCGTCCTGCGCGACCGGTCGGTGACGAGCGTCGGCGGCTACCTGGGCTTCATGGGTGAGCCGTTCGAGGTGCGCGATCCGACCGCGTTGGTGTTGCAGGCGCACCTGCCGCCGTCCGGCGACGTCGACAAGGTACTGCGCACGATCGACGAGGAGTGCGAACGCATCGCCTCGGACGGCCTCGATCCCGGTGAGCTGGCCCGCGTTCAGGCCCGGATGGCCACGCATCTGCTGCGGGACGCCGACGCCGTGCTCGGCCGCGCGCTCCGGATGGCCGTGCTCGAGCAGCAGCGTGGCGACGCGAGCGTGCTCGGTGAGCTGCCCCGCTGGCTGGGCGAGGTCACCGAGGGCGAGGTCAAGGCCGCGGCCGCCGCGCTGCGTCCGGACCGCCGGGCGTCCGTCGAGATCGAGCCAGGCGCAAGCGGGGGTACGAAATAATGGCGCGCGAGGTTCCCGGGCTCGAACCGATGGGACGGTTCATCGTCCCGAAGTCGGTCGAGCGCACCCTGACCAACGGGTTGACGGTCATCGCGCTGAGGCGTTCGTCGGTACCGCTGGTCGAGGTGCGGCTACGCGTGCCGTTCGGATCCGCGAAGCTGAGTCACCCGCACGTCGCCCGTACCGGCATGCTGGCCCAGACCCTGTTCTCCGGTACCCCCACGATGTCCACTGTGGATATAGCGGCCGAGCTGCAGGTCGTGGGCGGTGCGCTGTCCGCAGGGGTCGATCCGGACCGGTTGCTGGTCAGCGGCAACGCGCTCGTGTCCGGGCTCGATCGGATGCTCGGCATTCTCGGTGAGGTGCTGACCGACGCGACGTACCCGGCCGACGAGGTGGCCACCGAACGCGACCGGCTCGCCGACCGGATCCAGGTCGCGCAGACCCAGCCGGCCCACCTGGCCCGGGCCGCCCTGCTGAAGCGCCGCTACGGCAAGCACCCGTATGCCGCGCCGACCCCGCGCGTGCCGCAGGTACGTGCGGTGACCGCGAGCCGGCTCCGCGAGCTGCACGCCGAACGGGTCCACCCACACGGTGCTGCCCTCGTGATCGTGGGCGACATCTCGCCGCAGAAGGCAATGGACGCGGCCGAGCGCGCACTGTCTACATGGGACGGTGGGGGCAAGGAGGTGGTCCAGCCACCGGCGCCGGACGTGGTACCGGGTCCGCTGCTGCTCGTGGACCGGCCCGGCTCGGTGCAGTCCTCGATCCGGCTCATCCTGCCGGCCGTGGACCGCGAACACCCGGACTACGCCGCGCTGCAGTTGGCCAACCTCGTATTCGGCGGCTACTTCTCCTCGCGCTGGGTCGAGAACATCCGGGAGGACAAGGGGTACACGTACAGCCCGCACTCGGCGATCGAGCACTCGCAGGTCGGGTCGGTACTCCTGCTCGCTACCGACGTGGCCACCGCGGTGACCGGCCCGGCGCTGGTCGAGACGCTGTACGAGCTCGGCCGGATGGCCACCACGCCACCCAAGGAGGCCGAGCTCGAGCAGGCGCGGCAGTACGCCCTCGGTACGCTCCAGCTCGGCCTGTCCACCCAGTCCGGGTTGGCGTCGCTGGCGAGCACGTATGCGGGCTTCGGCCTGCGTCTGGACTACCTCGTGGGACACGCGGCCCGGCTCGCCGCCGTGACCAGGGACCAGGTCGCCGACGCGGCGGCGACGTACCTCGCGCCGGCCAAAGTCCTCGCGGTCGTACTCGGGGACGCCGACCGGATGGGCGACTCGCTGGCCAGGCTCGGTCCCGTCGAACGCACCACAGTGGACGAAGGCACGACCGTATGATGCCCTCGATCAAGGACTTGATCGACGGGAGGGGGTCGCGTGAGAAGACCGCCGCCGCTCGCTAGGTCCACAGTGGACAGGGCGGCGCACCGCCGTACCGACGCGGACTGGCTCGAACAGGCATGGCAGCGGGGACGGGTCATTCTCGTCGACGTCGTAGCCGGTGGGCGGTTCCTGGTGACCGAGGCGGACGCACTGGTCTTCCAGGAGCCGGCGCAGGTGACCGATGGGGATCGGCTGTTCCTCGGCGAGGACGGCGACGGCACAGCGTACTTCGCGGTCGTCGGGCAGCTGCCCGAGGCGCCCGGCGCCCGCCAGGTGACCCTGCGGGACGTCGCGGACTCGCTCTCCGACGCGGAGGCCGGGCTCGCCGCGACCGCGGTCGCGCTGGGGCATTGGCACGCGCGGCACCCGTACTCACCGGAGACCGGCCGGCCCATGACGGTGGGCGACGGTGGCTGGGTGCGTGCGGACGACGGCGGCAGTCCGTCGTGGCCGCGGACAGATCCGGCCGTGATCGTGCTGGTGCACGACGGCGTCGCGGGTCCCGACGGCCGGTGCCTGCTGGGGCACAACACGGCCTGGACGGCCGAGGGAAGGCGCCGGTTCTCGTGCCTGGCCGGCTTCGTCGAGCCCGGTGAGTCGGCCGAGGCGGCGGTCGCTCGTGAGGTAGCCGAGGAAGTCGGCGTCGCGGTGACCGACATCCAGTACGTCGCGAGCCAGGCATGGCCGTTCCCGGGTTCGCTGATGCTGGGCTTTGTCGCGCGGGCCGATCCGACGCACTCGGTGCGGACCGACCCGGCCGAGATCGCCGAGGCGCGCTGGTTCACCCGGCAGCAGATCATCGCGGGGCTCGCCGGGGCGGGAGACGGGTTCGCGCTGTCCCCGCCGGCGTCGATCGCGCGCTACCTCATAGAACTGTGGGCCGACGACTCGACCGCTCCGGCTCACCCAGCCGAACAACCTTGACGCGCTGCCGGCCGGCGCGCACCGGGCCGACCGACGCGAGGGCCCGGGCCAGATGCAAGGCGGCGTCGCGGTCCTCGGCGAACATCGTCTGGCGGCGCGGCTCGGGCGTGGTGCGCTCGTCGCGGATGCGGGCCCCGTTCGCCCATGCGCTGGCCATTTCGTCGGGCGCGACCGCGCGTACGTCGGTGCGGACGATCAAGTACCGCATGGGCGAGTCCATTCGTGGAACTTCCATGTAACTTGGCGAACATCGTCACGTACCGCAACGAGGTCGCGCAAGCGATCGGCACCGGTACCGTCCGATCGGGTGATATGTCGATGGACTTCTCAGTCCGAAGCGTCTACGGGTACCACCACCCGCGCGGATAGCCAAGCGAGCGAGTCGGCGGGCGACAGCGCCGCCTCCCGCAGCCAGCTGAAGACTACGATGTACCGCTCTACGCTGGGCTTTTCCGACAGGACGAGATCGTTGCCGAGGGCCTCGACCGCTACCGTCTCCGGGTCGGCCGGGTCGGCGAACCGGTAGATCGAGAACGGGGTGTGCGGCAGGTACCGGTCCCCGATAGTGGCGTCGCCGGGTAGTACACGGAGAGTAATGTTCGGCAGCTCAGCGAGCCTGCGGAGATGGGCCAGTTGATCCCGCATGACGCTCGGTGGGCCACCCCGGCCGCTGAGCGCGGTCTCCTCGATGACGGCCTCGTACCTCGTCGGGTCCGCCGGCCGGGTCAGGATTCCCTGCCGCGCGACGCGAGCGGCTACCTCGGTCTCGGCGGTCTCCGCCGCGTCAACGGCGTCGAGCTGCTGCAGCGCCCGCGAGGACAGGATGCGTACCCGGGCGTAGTCCGGCGTCTGCAGCAGTCCCGGGACGCTGGCCGTCGCGTACTCCCGGATGTCCGCGCAGCCCGACTCGAGCTCGGCGTACCCCCGCTGTCGCTTGGTCATCACCGGGTACGAGCGCAGCCACCCCCGCGTGTTCCCGGCGTCGCGCGCGACGGCGACCAGCTCGTCCCGCTCGCGCCCGCCGACGGCGTACAGGTCCAGCAGGTCCAGCACATCGGCGAGGTCGGGCCGGCTACGCCCGTTCTCGAGCCGGGAGAGCTTGGAGGCCGACGCCCAGCCCACGCGCGCGATGACCTGGTCCCCGGTGAGGCCGGCGGCCTCCCGTAGCCGGCGTAACTCGGCGCCGAGCCGGCGGCGCCGTACGGAAGGGCTCGGCCCAGGCGACACGGCGTACAGTATGGCCCCCCTTACCGTCCGCTGATAGCCCTTGCGCGGAGAGTGTCTATCAAAGGAGCTCTTTTCAAAGAGTCCTTTCGAAAGGTATCCTTCGACACGTGGCTGAGTTTCCCCAACGCGAGATCCGAGACCCCCGCGTCCTGCGCGCGCTCACCCATCCCGTCCGGTTGCGCCTGATCGAGGAACTGACGTTCGGCGGGCCTGCGACAGCGACCGAGCTGGCCGACCGGGTCGGCGAGAGCCCGGCGAACTGCTCTTGGCACCTGCGCCAACTGGCGCGGTACGGGTTCGTCGAGGAGGCCGGCGGCGGTTCGGGCCGGCAACGGCCGTGGCGGATCGTCGCCGAGAGCAACACCTGGGGCAAGGACGACGACGCCGATGCCGAGCTGGCCACGGCCGGCGACGCGGCTGCTGAGCTGATGGTCTCGCAGGAGGTCCAGGCGCTGCTGGGTTGGTTCCGCGCCCGCCGGCAGGAGCCGCGCGACTGGCGGGACGCCTCCTTCGTCAGCCAGACCACGGCCTGGTTGACCGTCGACGAGCTGGACGCCGTCAAGAACACGATCCACGGCCTGCTCTACCCGTACCTCGAACGGATCGGCGAGGCGGACAAGCGCCCCGCCGGTGCCCGCCCGGTCCGCGTCGTCGCGTGGGGAATCCCCGCGCGCCCACTCCCTCCGGAGGACCCCCAATGATGACCGTTCTGCGCCGCCCCGACTTCCGGCTGTTGTTCGCCGGTCTCGTCGCGAGCATGACCGGCGAGTCGATCCTGCTGCTCGCGCTCGCCATCTGGGTCAAGGACCTGACCGGATCCAACGGGCTCGCCGGCGCGACCATCTTCGCCGTCGTCGCGCCGATGGCCTTCGCGCCGCTCGTCGGCTGGGTGGTGGACCGGTTCCGCCGCCGGCCGTTCCTCGTCGCGGCCAACCTGGCCGCCGCGGCGATCCTGACTCCGCTGTACGCCGTCCGCACCGCCGATGATCTCTGGATCATCTTCCTCGTGGCCGTCCTGTACGGGATCTCTTACATCGCGATCAGCGCCGCCCTGAACGGGCTCATCAAGGAGGTCGTACCGGCCGGACACCTCGCCGAAGCCAATGGGGCCCTGCAGACGGTCAAGCAGGGCCTGCGTCTCGTGGGGCCGATCGCGGGGGCTGGCCTGTACGCCGGCATCGGCGGCTGGACGCTGGCCGTGCTGGGAGCGGCCGGTTTCGTGATCGCGGCGGCAACGATCGCCGCCCTGCGGGTCCAGGAGGCGAAGCCGGCGCCGCCCGAGCTGCACTGGCTCGGCGAGGCGGCGGCCGGAGTCCGGCACCTCGTCCGCGAGGTGGCTCTGCGCCGGGCGACCGTCGGTGTCGCGCTGGCCGTGCTGCTCATCGGACTCGGCGAGGCGATCTTCTTCGCGTACGTCGACGAGGGGCTGCACCGCCCGCCGGCCTTCCTCGGGGTCCTCGTCTCCATCCAGGGCATCGGTGGGCTGCTGGGCGGATTGTCCGCGGCCCGGGTCGTCCGGGCGGTGGGCGAGGTCGGCGCGGCGGCGGCCGGCGTACTGCTGCTCGGCGTCACCAACTTCGCGTTCGTCTACCCGTCGATGTGGCTCGCGGTACCGGCCACCATCCTGTTCGGCGCGGGTATCCCGTGGGCGATCGTCGGGTTCAACACCCTCCAGCAAAGGCGTACCCCGCACGAGCTGCTCGGGCGCGTGTCAGCGGCTACCGAGATGCTCATCGCCGGGCCACAGGCCCTGTCGATCGCCGCCGGTGCGGTCCTGGTGTCCGTGGTGGACTACCGGATCCTGTTCGTGGCGATGGGGATCGGCGTGACGGCGGCGGGGGCGTACCTCTGGGCGGGCCGGGGACTGACCCCGCGGGGAGTCGAGCCGCAGACCGTAGCTGCGGTCCCCGTCGTCGCCGATTAGCACATCGGGCAGGTCTCACGGATCTCGTCCAGGCGCCGCTGCACCTCGACGATCGTGGGGTTGGTCAGAGCCGAGCCGTCCGGGAAACGCACCGTCGGGACCGTCTGGTTGCCACCGTTGACCCCCATCACGTAGTCCGCGGCGTCGGAGTCCACCTCGATGTCGATCACCTCGTACCCGATACCCGCCCGATCGAACTGCGCCTTCAAGCGGTGGCAGTAGCCACACCAGGACGTCGAGTACATGGTCAGCATGCCGTGTGTTCCTCCCGGGGGGTCCCGGCCGCAAGGCATCGGCCGGAAGGGATCTGTCGTGTTCCTGACAACGTTACGAGGTGGAACGTCAGAGGGCCCTGACATGATGCCTAGCTGTGGCGGGTGACTCACGTCTCGAGACGGTATTGGCCGGTCTGGACCCCGAACAAAGGGCCGCGGTGACCGCTCCGGCCGGGCCGGTGTGCATCCTGGCCGGCGCGGGGACGGGCAAGACCAGGGCAATCACGCACCGGATCGCGTACCGGGCGGTGAGCGGCGAGATCCAGCCGCGACACGTGCTCGCCGTCACATTCACCGCCCGGGCCGCCGCCCAGATGCGGTCCCGGCTGGTCGCGCTCGGTGCCGACGGGGTGCAGGCGCGGACGTTCCACGCCGCGGCCCTACGCCAACTGCGCTACTTCGCGCCCCGGCTGCTCGACGGGCGGGCGCTCCCGGAGATCATCGATAGCAAGGCACGGCTGGTCACGCTGGCCGCCGCGAGGTGCGGCGTGCGGGCCGACCGCACCTCCGCGCGCGATCTCGCTGGCGAGATCGAGTGGGCGAAGTCGTCGCTGGTCGAGCCGGGGGAGTACGCGGTGGCGGCGGCCAAGGCCCAGCGCGAGCCGCCGTACGAGCCGGCGAAGGTCGCCGAGATCTTCGCGGCGTACGAGCAGGTGAAACGGGACAACGGGGTCGTCGACTTCGAGGACATGCTGCGCGCCGGGGTCTGGGCGATCGAGGAGCACGAGGACGTAGCGGCTCAGGTGCGCGCGCAGTACCGGCACTTCGTCGTCGACGAGTACCAGGACGTGAACCCGGTGCAGCAGCGGCTGCTGGAGGCCTGGCTGGGCGGCCGGCGGGACCTGACCGTGGTCGGTGACGCCAGCCAGACGATCTACTCGTTCACCGGCGCATCGTCGGCGTACCTCGTGGACTTCCCGCGCCGGCACCGGGACGCGGTCGTCGTCCGGCTGGTCCGCGACTACCGCTCGACGCCGCAGGTCGTGGGGCTGGCCAACGCGGTGATCCGGCAGGCCCGGGGGGACGAGGCGAAGCTGCGGCTCGAGCTCGTCGGGCAGCGCCCGGCCGGGCCGGAGCCGGACATCCGGATCTTCGCCGACGAGCCGGCCGAGGCGGCGGCCGTTGCGGCTCGGTGCGCCGAGCTGGTCTCGGCCGGGACGCCGGCGCGCGAGATCGCCGTGCTGTTCCGCACCAACGCCCAGTCCCAGGCGTACGAGGAAGCGCTGGCCGAGGCCGGCGTGCCGTACGTGGTGCAGGGCGCCGAGCGGTTCTTCGAGCGGCCCGAGGTCCGGCAGGCGATGATCGCCCTGCGCGCCGCCGTGCGCTCCACCCCCGGCGAGACCCCGCTCGTGCAGGCGGTGGTCGAGGCGCTCGCGGCGACCGGCTGGTCGCGCGAGCAGCCCCCGGCCGGCGGCGCGGCGC
>DASRII010000047.1:0-19448 GCA_035650075.1 Micromonosporaceae bacterium
GGTCGGTGGGCTGAGCAGTGTAGTGGTCACGGGCACCTCGCTGGGGCTGGAACTGGCTACGCTTACGTCACCGTAACCTACGGTGGCGTAGATAGCGAGCGGTGAGCTTGTCGTACGCCTGTTCTAATCTGCTGGCATGGACATCGCGGGGGAAGCGCGTCGGTTGCGCTGTGATGAACAGCTGTCGATCCGGCAGATCCAGGATCAGCTGGGCGTAACCAAGCAGCAGTTGGCGGAATGGCTGCGCGGCGTGCCGGCACCGGAATGGACCAGGCGGCCGAACGCGAAGGACGAGGTGCGGAAGCGGGCTCTCGAGCTCCGGGTCGAAGGCTGGTCTGTGAACGACATCGCGCTCGAATTGGGTGTGGCGAAGTCCACCGTCTGGCTGTGGGTCAAGCACCTGCCGCTGGATCCGGACACAGAGCGAGCCGCCCGGAAGCGAGAGCACTCGAAGCTCATGGCCGACGCGCAGTGGGCGGCCTACCGCGAGGCTCGCGATGCTCGCCACGCGGCGACTGTGGGCGATGCGGCAGCGTGGGTCGGCTCCATCGATCAGCGAGAGCTGCTGCTCGTCGGCGCGATCGCGTACTGGTGTGAAGGTGCGAAGGCGAAGCTATGGCGTCCCCACTACACGGTTCAGTTCATCAACAGCGACCCATCGCTCGTGGAGTTGTTTCTGCGGTTCGTGGAGGCCGCCGGGTTCCCACGCGACCGGTTGAAGTACCGGGTCTCTATCCACGAGTCGGCCGACGCCGCCGGCGCTACCGCGTGGTGGGCGGAACGCGTCGACGTGCCGGTCGAGCGGTTCCAGCGCCCGACGCTCAAACGGCACAACCCGATGACTTCTCGCTACAACATCGGGAGCGAGTACCACGGTTGCCTGGTGGTAGCAGTCCCCAAGGGGAGGGATCTGTACTGGCGGATCGAGGGCATCGTGCAAGGGATCATCGGTCGGTGATGGCGGCTATGCTGACATGGCACCTGTTCGGCCGTGGTGTAATTGGCAACACGCCGCCCTTTGGAGGCGGTTTTCTAGGTTCGAGTCCTAGCGGCCGAGCTGTAACGAATGCCCGATATGTCGGAGCTGGACCGGCGCGGCGAAGTGCCAGAACGCGTTGTCGTGGCAGCCCGGCGCGAAGTGGACGATGGACGGGTCGGGCAGGTGGTCACGGAGCGCGCGGACGCCGGCCGCGAACTTGTCCGCCTCACCGCAGTCGATTCGCAACGGCACGCCACGAAACTCGGCGGCGCGGCCGACGAGGTCGTGCGCCGCCCAGTCGGCCGCCGAGTCGAACGCGATGGGGTTGATCCGGTGTACCTCGTCCCACGAGCGCCAGACCGCCGGCGCGTTCGCGACGACGGCCGCGAACCGACCGGGTCGGGCGAGCGCACACTGCAGTACCCCGAAGCCACCCATCGACCAGCCGAGCAGCGCGGGACGCGTCACGTCGAGCCCGAGCGTCGACAGCAGCGGGAGGAACTCGTCCAGCACCATGCCCAGCGGATCGTCGCCGGAGGACCGACGGTGCCAGTACGCGTTGCCGCCGGCGCAGGCGGCGAGCGCGAACGGCGGTACGCCCGCGGCGGTCGCGCCGGCCAGGTACCGGTGGTAGCCGATTCCGTCGAACGCGGCGTGCTCGTCCGCCCCGAGCCCGTGCAGCACGACGCACACGGGGAGCCGGTCGCCGGGGCGGGCACCGGGCGGGTACGCGATCGCGTACCCGACATCGCGACCGCGCCGAGCGGAGGGGAACGAGCCCGTGGTCACCGGACCTGGTTCGGCGGTCGCGCCGGCGGGTGCGATACCCACGTCGCAGGGGCCGAGCAATGCCTTGGCCGGCATGGCGTCGCGGTTGGTGAACACGACGGCACCGGTCAACCCGAGCGCGCCGAGAAGTAACGACCGACGCCCGATACCGCCCCTCATGGGCGCGGACGATACGGGACCAATGCCACCCCGCGCCTCAGGCGGTCGTACGGTCGTTAGCATGGCCGAGCGGCCACTCCACAGTTGGGAGCAGCGCATGACGAACCCTCGTACGGTGATCATCCTCGCGGCCGGTGAGGGCAAGCGCATGAAGTCGGCGGTGCCCAAGGTGCTGCACCCGTTGCTGGGTAGGACGATCGTGGGTCACGTAGTCGCCACGGCGGCGACCCTCACCGCCGACCGCACGCTGGTCGTGGTGGGCCGGGGTGCGGACGAGGTGACGCCGCACCTCGCCGGCATCGCGCCGGATGCCGTACCGGTCCTGCAGGCGGCCCAGCGCGGCACCGGGCACGCCGTCCGGCTCGCGCTCGAGGCCGTGCCGGGCGAGGGCACGGTGGTCGTGCTCAACGGGGACGTACCGCTGCTGCGGCCCGAGACCCTGGCCGCGCTGGTGACCGAGCACGAGAACGCCGGTGCCGCCGCCACCGTGCTGACCGCGGAGCTGGCCGACCCGACCGGGCTCGGCCGGATCGTCCGCGACGCCACCGCCGGGCTGGCCGCCATCGTCGAGGAACGGGACGCCACCGTGGAGCAGCGCGCGATCCGCGAGATCAACGGCGGGGTGTACGCGTTCGACGGCGCGCAGTTGTCCGCCGCGCTCGGCAAGCTGACGACAGAGAACGACCAGGGCGAGGAGTACCTCACGGACGTGATCGGGCTCTTCGTCGCGGCCGGACAGCGGGTCGTCGCGTACCCCGCGACCGACCCGACGGAGACGTTGGGCGTCAACGACCGCGCCGAGCTGGCCGGTCTGCGGGCGGTGCTGCGGGACCGGGTGAACCGACGCTGGATGCGGGACGGCGTGACGATTCTCGATCCGGCCACGACGTGGATCGACGTGACGGTCACGCTCGGCCGGGACGTGGTGCTCGAGGCGCATACCCAGCTGTGCGGGGCGACGGCGGTTGGCGACGAGGCGGTCGTCGGGCCGGACACCACGGTCGTCGACTCGACCATCGGCGAGGGTGCGAGCGTCGTCCGGGCACACGTCATCGGCTCCGAGATCGGCCCTCGTGCCAGCGTCGGGCCGTACGCGTACCTGCGCGCGGGGACCCGACTGGCCCGCTCGAGCAAGGTCGGCACGTTCGTCGAGACGAAGAACGCGGACATCGGTGAAGGTACGAAGGTGCCGCACCTGTCCTACATCGGCGACGCGACGATCGGTGAGCAGACGAACATCGGGGCCGCGTCGGTGACCGCCAACTACGACGGGGTGAACAAGAACCGCACGGTGATCGGCAGCCACGTCCGCATCGGGGTGGACAACATGTTCGTGGCGCCGGTGGAGATCGGGGACGGCGCGTATACCGGCGCCGGATCCGTCGTGCGACGCAACGTACCGCCGGGTGCACTCGCCGTGTCCGGTGGACCCCAGCGCATCCTGGATGGCTGGGTGGAGAAGCACCGCCCGGGCAGCGCGGCGGCGGAGGCCGCGGCGCGCGCCCAGACCGCGGACGAGGACCCGACGGGGGATACTGCAACCGACAAGGCCAACTGACGGGGAGCCATCAGGCCATGGGCAGCATCATTGCGGAAAACCGCAAAACTCTCATGCTCTTCTCGGGCCGCGCCTATCCCGAGCTGGCCGAGGAGATCGGCCAGGTCCTCGGAGTGGCGCCGACCCCGACCGACGCCTACGACTTCGCTTCCGGCGAGATCTTCGTGCGGTACAACGAGTCGGTCCGCGGCTCCGACGCATTCGTCGTGCAGTCGATGGGCCCGCCGGTCAACAAGTGGGTCATGGAGACCCTGATCATGATCGACGCGCTCAAGCGCGGTTCGGCCAAGCGCATCACGGTGGTGTTGCCGTGCTACCCGTACGGCCGGCAGGACAAGAAGCACCGCGGTCGCGAACCGATCTCCGCGCGGCTCGTCGCGGACCTGCTCAAGACCGCCGGCGCCGACCGGATCCTCACCGTCGACCTGCACACCGCCCAGATCCAGGGTTTCTTCGACGGCCCGGTGGACCACCTGTTCGCGATGGACACGCTGGCGACCTATGTGGAGGCGAAGTACGCCGGCCGGCCGATGGCGGTCGTTGCACCGGACTCGGGCCGGGTGCGGGTCGCGGAACGGTGGACCGACAGGCTCGGCGGTTGCCCGCTCGCGTTCATCCACAAGACGCGGGATCCGGTCCGGCCGAACCAGGTGATCGCCAACCGGGTCGTCGGTGAGGTCGACGGCCGCGTCTGCCTGATCGTCGACGACATGATCGACACCGCCAGTACGGTCTGCCGTGCCGCCGAGATTCTCGCGGCGTCCGGCGCCGGCGATGTGATCGTCGCCTCCACGCACGCCGTACTGTCCGATCCAGCGACCGAACGCCTGAAGAACAGCCGGATCAGGGAGGTCATCGTCACGAACACGCTGGCGCTGCCGCCCGAGAAGCAGCTCGACAAGATCACGGTTCTGTCGATCGCCTCGTTGATCGGGCGGGCGATCCGGGAGGTCTTCGACGACGGCTCGGTAACCACCCTCTTCGGAGGGTTGAGTTAACCGGTAGACTGGTGCGGTTGCCACGGCGAGGGTGCCACGTGAAGTTGGCACCGTGATCGACGCGGTGCTCCGGGCACACAGCCCCGCGCGCCCCTGGCCCGGCACCGCAGGAACGTCAGTCGACATATGCAGCATGGAGTGCACCCGTGTCCGAGGTAAAGATCAGCGCCGACCTTCGTACCGAGTTCGGCAAGGGTGGTGCTCGCCGCACCCGGCGGGCCGGCAAGGTGCCCGCCGTGCTGTATGGCCACGGCGAGAAGCCCAAACACATCGCGCTACCCGCGCGCGAGTTCGCCGCCGCGATCAGGCACGGTGGCATCAACCAGATCTTCAGTATCGACTTCGGCGATGGTACGACGACCCTCGCGCTGCCCAAGGCGATCCAGCGGGATCCGCTGAAGGACACGTTCGAGCACATCGACCTGTTGATCGTCAAGCGCGGTGAGCAGATCACCGTCGATGTCCCGGTGCGCCTCGTCGGCGAGCCGGCGCGCGACACGCTCGTCATGCACGAGCACGACCGGATCTCGATCACCGCGGAAGCCCTGCACCTGCCCGACCACCTCGAGGTGTCGATCGAGGGCATGACGCCCGGCACGCGGGTCACCGCGGCCGATGTCGTCCTGCCCCGGGGCTCACAGCTCGCCGCCGAGCCCGGGCTGGTCATCGCGATCGTCGCCAACGCGCCGACGGCCGAGGAGATCGAAGCCGAGATCGGCGAGGTGGCGGAACCCGAAGCCGAGGCCGCCGAAGGCGCCGAGGAGGCTCCGGCCGAGGCCGAAGCGCCGGCAGAGCCGGCTGCGGAGTAGCCGACGCGTGATCAGGGGAGTGAGCTGGCTGCGCTGGCGGCCAGTGCGCTCCCCTGATCAACGGCAAAGAGGGGTGACGGGCGTGGACGCGCCGTGGCTCGTGCTGGGGCTGGGGAACCCCGGGCCGGCTTACGCGCGGCATCGGCACAACGTGGGCTTCCGGGTCGTGGACCTGCTCGCCGAGCGGATCGGTACGAAGTTCCGCCGGCACCGCCGGGCGGTGGCCGAGGTCGCCGAGGGACACCTGCGCCCCGGGGGACCGAGGCTGGTACTCGCGAAGCCGATGACCTATATGAACCTTGCCGGTGGCGCGGCAGCCGGACTCATGAACTTCTACAAGGTCCCCATCCACCAGGTGATCGCTGTCTACGACGAGCTGGACCTGCCGTACGGGCAGATCCGCCTGAAGGTCGGCGGCGGCGAGGGCGGACACAACGGGGCGAGATCGGTGTCCCAGTCCTTGGGCAGCCGGGACTACCTCCGGGTGCGGTTCGGCATCGGCCGGCCGCCGGGTCGACAGGATCCTGCCGACTACGTACTGGCGGAATTCTCCACAGTGGAGCGTAAGGAACTCGATTTCCTGATCGACCGGGCGGCCGACGCGGTCGAGGCGATCGTCGAGCACGGCCTCGAACCGGCGCAAAATGTGTACCACGCGCCGTGAAGATCCGTCGGATTGGTGACCTGCGGATTGGCCGCGCGCATGATTGCCGTTCAACTGGAGGCCGTGCCAATGTAATGCGATCGTGACACCCGGTTCAAGCGGCGGACTTGGTCGAGCGACGTTTTGCGCACCGTGACGTGGGGTATCGGTCGCGCGTTTGTAACGGCAGGCGTGTAACCAACGACTCACTTTGTGACGTTGGGTTCGTGTCTGCGGGGGCTTGGGCTAGGGGGTCGGGTGACGACGCAACAAATCGGTGGACCGCAGCCGCCCGCGCCAGCCAGCCAGCCCGACTACTACGCGCTGTCCAATGACGACACCGTCGTATTCACCATCGATCCGAACACCGACACGATCGTGCTCGAAGCGGTCACCGAGAACCTCGAGCGGACGTACGTTCCCCTCTATCCGGCCGCGGCCCCCGTGAGCCAGCCCGGTCGCCCGGCGAGGCCGCGCCGGCCGCGCTTCGACTGGGAGGCGCGCTACCTCGCCGCACTGCTGGTCACCGATCTGGTCGTCGGGCTCGCCGCCGGACTCGTGGCCTTCTACGCGAGGTTCGGTCAGACCGTCACGCTGTACAACCGCCACTACGTTGTGTTGACCGCGCTGCTGCCCCTGGCGCTGGTGGGCTCGCTCGGGTTGACCCGGGCGTACGAGCGTCGCTTCCTCTACGTCGGCACCGACGAGTACCAGCGGGTGATCCGCGCCGGCATCGGGCTGACCGCGACCAGCGCGCTGATCGCGTACGCCTTCGAGATCCCGCTGGCGCGCGGGTACATGGTGATCGCTCTGCCGCTGGCGACGGTGGCCTGCGTGGTCACCCGGTTCCTGCTGCGCAAGCAGCTGCACCGGCGGCGGGCGCGCGGTCAGGCGCTCAAGCGGGTCGTGGTCGTCGGCCACGAGCTGGCGGTCATCCACCTCACGCGGCAGTTGCGGCGCGAGCGGTACCACGGTTTCAAGGTCGTCGGCGCATGTCTCCCGCCGGGCCACGACGGCGATGTGGGCCTACAGGTGTATGGCACCTTCGACGACGTTGCGAACGCGGTCGTCGCGGCCAACGCGGACACCGTTGTCGTGCTGTCCTGTCCCGAGCTGGACGGGCACGCGCTGCGCCGGCTGGCCTGGCAGCTCGAGCGCGACGACGTCGATCTCATCGTCGCCAGCTCGCTGATCGACGTGGCCGGCGACCGTACGACGATCCGCCCGGTCGACGGCCTGCCGATGCTGCACGTGGACCACCCGCGGCTGTCCGGCGGCCCGCGCATCGTCAAGGAAATCTTCGACCGGGTCGGCGCGGTCGCGCTGCTCGCCGCCATGTCCCCGCTGCTCGCGCTGATCGCGCTGCTCATCAAGCGGAACTCGCCCGGTCCGGTGTTCTTCCGCCAGGTGCGGGTCGGCCGCAACGGCCGGGAGTTCGTGATCTACAAGTTCCGCACGATGTACGTTGACGCCGAGGCGCGCCTGGCCGACCTGCGGCACCTCAACGAGCACGACGGGGTGCTGTTCAAGATGCGCAACGACCCGCGGGTGACCCCGATCGGCAAGTGGCTGCGCCGGCTCTCGATGGATGAGCTGCCGCAGCTGTTCAACGTCGTACTCGGACAGATGTCGCTCGTCGGGCCGCGACCGCCGCTGCCGGAGGAAGTCGCGGCATACCCCGACGACGCGCGCCGGCGGCTGGCCGTCAAACCCGGCATGACCGGGCTCTGGCAGGTGTCGGGCCGCTCCGACCTGCCGTGGGAGGAGGCGGTCCGCCTCGACCTGCGGTACGTCGAGAACTGGACGCTCTCGCTGGACCTGGTCATCATGTTGCGCACGCTGACCGCCGTGTCCCGAGGTTCCGGGGCGTACTGATGTCTGTTGTAATGTCCGCCACTCGACGGCGCGCTTCTCCTTCCGACGCTGGCAGGCTGCAATAGACGACAACCCCCCGGAGGAGCCCTCGGTCATGAGCACACCGGCGTACCGTGTGTCGCATCTCGACGCCCTCGAGGCGGAGAGCGTCTTCGTCATGCGCGAGGTCGTGGCCGAGTTCGAGCGCCCGGTGCTGCTGTTCTCGGGCGGCAAGGACTCGATCGTGATGCTGCGGCTGGCGGAGAAGGCGTTCTGGCCGGCGCGCATCCCGTTCCCGGTGATGCACGTGGACACCGGGCACAACTTCGATGAGGTACTCGCCTTCCGCGACAAGCGAGTCGACGAGCTGGGCGTACAGCTGCTGGTGGCCTCGGTGCCCGAGGCGCTGGAGGCCGGCCTGGTGGCCGAGCCCGCCGATGGCTCGCGCAACCGGATCCAGACCCCGGTGCTGCTGGCCGCGATCGAGAAGTACCGGTTCGACGCGCTGTTCGGCGGCGCCCGCCGCGACGAGGAGAAGGCCCGGGCCAAGGAGCGGGTGTTCTCCTTCCGGGACGAGTTCGGCCAATGGGACCCGAAGAACCAGCGGCCGGAACTGTGGTCGCTGTACAACGGACGGATCGCGCCGGGGGAGTCGATCCGGGTGTTCCCGCTGTCGAACTGGACCGAACTGGACGTCTGGCACTACATAGCGCGGGAAAGCATCGACCTGCCGGAGATCTACTTCGCGCACGACCGCGAGGTCGTCGAGCGCGACGGGATGCTGTACGCGGTCAACGAGTTCATCACGCCGCGCGCCGGAGAGACGCCGTTCACGGAACGGGTGCGGTACCGCACGGTGGGCGACGCGTCCTGCACGGCCGCGGTCAAGTCCGAGGCCGACACCGTCGAGGCGGTCATCGAGGAGGTCGCGGCGACCCGGCTCACCGAGCGCGGCGCGACGCGCGGCGACGACAAGGTGTCCGAGGCCGCGATGGAGGACCGCAAGCGCGAGGGGTACTTCTGATGGTTGCTATGACGGGGCGGGCGGAGCTGCTCCGGTTCGCCACCGCGGGCAGTGTCGACGACGGCAAGTCCACTCTGATCGGTCGGCTCCTCTACGACACCAAGACGATCTTCGAAGACCAGCTCGCCGCGGTCGAGGCGGTCTCGGCGGCGCGGGGTGACGAGTACACCAACCTGGCGCTGCTCACCGACGGGTTGCGCGCCGAGCGCGAGCAGGGCATCACGATCGATGTCGCGTACCGGTACTTCGCCACGCCTCGGCGGAAGTTCATCATCGCGGACACGCCGGGGCACATCCAGTACACCCGGAACATGGTCACCGGCGCGTCAACGGCCGACCTGGCGTTGATTCTCGTCGATGCCCGGAAGGGGCTCATCGAACAGTCCCGCCGGCACGCGTTCCTGTGCTCGCTGCTGCGCGTACCGCACCTCGTGTTGTGCGTCAACAAGATGGACCTCGTCGACTACGACCAGGGCGTATTCGAACGGATCGCCGCCGAGTTCACCGACTTCGCGGCCAAGCTCGACGCCCCCGACCTGACCGTCATCCCGATCTCGGCGCTGCACGGCGACAACATCGTGAGCCGCTCCGCGACCATGCCCTGGTACGACGGCCCGTCGCTGCTGCACCACCTCGAGCACGTGCACATCGCGTCCGACCGCAACCTCGTGGACGTCCGGTTCCCGGTGCAGTACGTGATCCGTCCGCAGTCGTCCCGGTACCCGGACTACCGCGGCTACGCCGGCCAGGTCGCATCCGGCGTGCTCAAGCCGGGCGACGAGGTGATGGTGCTGCCGTCGGGCTTCACGTCGACGATCACGGACATCGACACCGCCGACGGCCCGGTCGCCGAGGCGTTCCCGCCGATGTCGGTCACGGTACGGCTGGCCGACGAGATCGACATCTCCCGCGGTGACATGATCTGCCGGCCGCACAACACCCCGATGGTCGCGCAGGACATCGACGCGATGGTCTGTTGGATGGACGAGACGAAGCCGCTCGCGGTCGGCGGTCGTTACGCCGTGAAGCACACCACCCGCAGCGCCCGGGCGATCGTCCGCGACCTGCAGTACCGGCTGGACATCAACACGCTGCACCGCGACGAGGACGCCACCGAGCTGAGGCTCAACGACATCGGCCGGATCCGGCTGCGGACCACGATCCCGCTGCTGTCCGACGAGTACCGGCGCAACCGCACCACCGGCGGTTTCGTCCTCGTCGACGAGCACACGAACCGTACCGTTGGCGCGGCGATGATCCTCGAGGCACGCTAGCGCGCATGGACGCTGTGGCCCGCGCGGGCGAGGGATTCGTCAGACAGTACGGCGAACCGCCCGAGGGCCAGTGGGCCGCCCCGGGCCGGGTCAACCTGATCGGCGAGCACACCGACTACAACGCCGGCTTCGTCCTGCCCTTCGCCCTGCCGCACCGCACCGTCGTCGCGGCGTCCACAGTGTCCACTGCGGACAGTCCGGAGTGGACGGTGTGGTCGGAGCACACCGGCGAGCAGGTCTCGTTCACCGCCGCGGAGCTGCGTCCGGGCGCGGTACGAGGCTGGGCGTCCTATGTGGCCGGTGTGGTGTGGGCGCTGCGTCGGGCCGGATATGACGTACCGGGTGCGCGGTTGGCCATCGCGTCGGACGTACCGATGGGCGCGGGGCTGTCGTCCTCGGCCGCCCTCGAGTGCGCGGTGCTCGCCGCGCTCGCCCCCGACGGGCTGCCGATCGACGAATGGCCGGCGCTGGCGCAGCGAGCGGAGAACGATTTCGTCGGCATGCCGTGCGGAATCATGGACCAGTCGGCCGCCACCCTCTGCCGCGCCGGACACGCCCTCTTCCTCGACTGCCGGTCGCTCGCCGTCGAGCACATCCCGTTCGACGTCGCGACGGCTGGATTCGCCGTGCTCGTCATCGATACCCGCGCGCCGCACCGCCTGGTCACCGGGGAGTACGCAGCCCGCCGCGCCGACTGCGAGTCGGCGGCTCGGGTGCTGGGCGTCCCCGCGCTACGCGACATCAACGTGGCCGATCTGCCGGCGGCTCTGCCTCGGCTGGAGAACGAGGTGGCCCGTCGGCGGGTCCACCATGTGGTGACCGAGAACCAACGGGTCCTCGACACGGTCGCGTACCTGCGCGCCGGCCGGGTCCACGACATCGGTCCGCTGCTGACCGCGTCCCACGCTTCGCTACGCGTCGACTTCGAAGTGACCGTGCCGGAGCTGGACACGGCCGTGGACGCCGCACTCGCCGCGGGGGCGTACGGAGCCCGGATGACCGGCGGTGGCTTCGGCGGCTGCGTGCTCGCGCTGGTGAGCGCCGCCACGGCCCCGACGGTCGCGGACGCGGTCGCCAGCGCGTTCGCCGCCCACCGCTTCGCTCCGCCGGCATGGTTCGTGGCGGTACCGAGGGGTGGCGTCTCCCGCATCGATCGCGGCGTGTCACGCGTCGATCAGTCGGAGTGACGCGTCGGTCAGTCGGAGCGACGTGCGAAGGTCCAGGCGTCGGCGACCATCTCGTGCAGGGTGGGCTTGGCCGGGACCCAGCCGAGTTCGGCGCGCGCCTTGGCGGACGAGGCGACCAGGAGCGCCGGGTCACCCTCGCGGCGCGGGGCGACCTCGACCGGCACCGGGTGTCCGGTCACCTCGCGCACGACCTCGACGACTTCGCGGTTGGAGAAGCCCTGACCGTTGCCGAGGTTGTAGATCCGGTGTTCGCCCGGCTGAACCGCGTCGAGCGCGAGCAGGTGAGCACGCGCGAGATCCTCGACGTGGATGTAGTCGCGCACGCACGTGCCGTCCGGCGTCGGGTAGTCGTCGCCGAACAGTTGCAACTTCTCCCGTTGGCCGGCGGCAACCTGCAGCGCGATGGGGATCAGGTGGGTCTCCGGGTCGTGCCGCTCGCCGTACGAGTGGCCGTCCGGGCGGATGGACGCGCCGCACACGTTGAAGTAGCGCAGGCTCACCGCCGCCAGCCCGTGCCCGACCGCGTCACCGGTCAACGCGTGGTCCACCGCGAGCTTCGATGCGGCGTACGGGTTCGGTGGTCGGGTGACCGCGGTCTCCGGGATCGGTACCTCGTCGGGGTCGCCGTAGACGTTGGCGGTCGCCGAGAACACGATCCGCCGTACGCCAGCCGCCCGCATCGCGTCGAGCAGGCGCAGTGAGCCGACCGCGTTGTTCTCCCAGTACTTCTCCGGGCGCTGGACCGACTCGCCGGCTGCGATGAACGCGGCGAAGTGCAGGACCGCGTCGAAGTCGGGAGTGAGTACGTCACCGATCGAGTCGTGAATCCGCCCGCGGACCAGTTCGGCCCCGGGCGGTACCGCGTCCGCGTGGCCGGTCGACAGGTCGTCCAGGATCACGACGTCGTGGCCGGCATCGAGCAACATCGCCGAAACGACGCTACCGATGTACCCCGCCCCACCAGTGACGAGCAGCTTCATTCAACGCACATTACAGAGCAGGCTCAGACCCCCGCGGGCGGCGTCGGACACCTATAACATTCTATTTCAAGAGATGCGACGGGGGAGGAAATCATGGCGGGATGGCCGGCACCACCGCAGGTCGGGGTTTACGTAGACGGCTACAACCTCTACTACGGTGGTCGCAAACTCATGGGCGGTGCCGGGAAACAGGGCTGGAAATGGCTCGACCTACGGCGGCTGGCCGAGGCGATCGTGTTCGCGAACTCTGGCTGGGACAACGCGCAGATCGCGCGGATCGTGTACTGCACCGCGCCGATAGACGGGGCAAGCAACCCGAGCGGCGCCCGCGACCAGAACGTCTATCTGCGCGCGTTGAAGGCCGCCGGCTCGGCCGATGAGATCGAGAAGGGACGCTACATCAGTAAGGTGATCAGCCGTCCCCTTGCGGTTAGAGGTCCAACCGGCAGTCCTGTTCTGACGAGGGCGGCATGGCCGGTGACCGTTCAGGATCCCCATGATCAACCGGTTGCTGGTGCACGCTTCATGGTCTCCGTGGCACACCGCGAGGAGAAGGGGACCGACGTCAACGTGGCGTCCCACCTCCTACTCGACATCCTGCACCAGCGGATTACGGCCGCGGTTGTCATCAGCAACGACAGCGATCTGGCGTATCCCGTGGCTCGTGCGCGCGAACTTGTGCCCGTCGGAGTGGTCAACCCCGGGCCGAACCAGACCGCCGGTGCCCTGCGTGGCCGGCCGACGGATGGTGTTGGCGGCCACTGGTGGTGTCGCCTGGTTGCCGAAGACCTCACCGCGGCACAGTTGGCCGGCCAAGTCGGGTTGCTGACGAAGCCTCGAGATTGGTGAGTTGGTTTGACCCTGCAGGCTCGGGCGTGGGACAATCATGGAGTTGACCACCCGACCCCTTCGTGGGTCGGGTTTTTCATGAGAACCCCGGGCTAGCATGGCCGGTATGGCTGAGACCGGACCGTTGGCCCGCGCGCTCGCGCGGATCCTGGTCCGAGGAGCCGATGCATCGACCCGCTGGGTCACCCGCCTGCTCGGGGCGAGCCCGACCGCGGGCCGGGAGCAGATCAGCGAGGCGGAACTGCGGGACCTGGTCGCCGCGAACACCTTGCTCGACCGTGAGGAACGTCGCATCATCGACGAGGTCCTCGCCGCCGGCGTGAGCCTCGTGCGCGAAGTCATGGTGCCGCGTACCGAGGTGACGTTTCTCGATGCGGGACTGCCGGTCGACGAGGCCGCTCGGCTGGTCCGCGGCGAGGCCCACTCCCGGTTTCCGGTGATCGACGGTACGCACGACGACGTCGTCGGCTTCGTCCATCTGCGGGACCTGCTGATCCGGCCCGACGGCGACGACCGCACGAGCGTCGCGCAGCTCGCCCGCGATGTGAAGCGGCTGCCGGCTACCAAGCGGGTGCTCGCCGCGCTGTCGGAGATGCGCCGGGAAGGGCATCACCTCGCGGTCGTCATCGACGAGTACGGCGGTACCGCCGGCATCGTCACGCTCGAGGATCTCATCGAGGAGCTGATCGGCGAGATCCACGACGAGTACGACGCCGCACCCGAGCCGCTCCCGATCGGTGGCGCCGTTCCGTCCGATGTGGACGGACGGCTCAACTTGGCGGACTTCGCCGAGCGAACCGGTCTCGTCCTGCCGCCGGGTCCGTACGAGACGGTCGGCGGCTACCTGATGGCGCGGCTGGGCCGGTTGCCGGCGGTCGACGACGAGGTCCGGCTCGCCGGTTGGCTGCTGCGCGTCGTCGCCCTCGACGGCCGGCGGGTGGCCCGGGTCGCGTTGGCTCAGTCCACCGCGGATCAGTTCAGGTGGAGCTTGCGCCAGGTCGCGCCGTCGGAGGAGTACGCGGCCCAGCCCGCGGTGAAAAGGTCCAACGCGACGTAGCCGGCTCGTGTCCGGACCAGCCGACCCACCAGCGGCATCTCCTGCCGCGGACCGATCCGGGACTTCTGGAACGTCGCGCCGTCGTCGTCGCTGATGTACCACCGGCCGTCGGTCCCGGCGACCAGCAGTCTCCCGTCGAGCATCGGTACCACTTCGCCCGACAGCGTGCTGGGCGGGGTCATCGGGGCACCGCCGTCCCGGGTACGGGTGAACCGCCCGCCCTGGTCGACCGAGCGGTAGATCGAGCCGAGGTGCCCGTCCGGCCCGACGACGACCGCGTAGGCGTACGCGCCGAGCGTGCTCACCTGCGCCCACGAGCCGGCCGGCGCCCCGGCGGCCGAGCCGGCCAGCGCCGGTACCTGCCAGGTCTTGCCGCGGTCCCTGGTCACCGCCAGCGCCGGTGCGCCGGTACGCCGGTCGGTACCCCCGACCCAGAACGCGCCGTCGGCGGCTGGCGTGCCGTTGGTCCAGCACGGGTCGATGGGTGGCTGGACGGCGAGGTCGCCGCGGTGGCCGTACTCGAAGACCCAGACCTCGACCACCCCACCGGCGCACCCGCCCGACGCGGCCGGACGGACGCGGAGCTGGGCGCCCTGCGGAATGAGGGCGACCGGCTGCGGCGGCGACGGCCGGGCGGGCAGCCAGCGGTTGCCGCCGTCGGCGGAGTAGTACGGCTCGGGATAGGTGAGGACCAGCTCGTCCGGCCCGAAGGCCAGCAGCTCCGGCACTGCCTTACGGCCCGCCGGCAGTGGCGTGGGGGGCAGGTAGAGAGCCCAGGTGAGCCCGCCGTCGGCGGTGGACGCCACGGTGAGCTGCTGGCACTGGGTCACCTGGCAGTCCGCCACGAGCGCGAAGCCGCGATCGGCGTCGAGGAACTCGACGTCCGTGATCTCCCCAGGGGGGTAGACGGGGGACTGCGTCATGCCGTTGATCGTGAGGCCGAGGGCGGAGTCCATCCAGACCGGTCCGCTGGTCGGCGATGGCGTGGCGGCCACCTCCGGTCCGGGGTGGTCGGCGCGGTTCCACGGTCGCAGCGACACCACGCCGGCGGCCACGAGCACGGCCATCGCGAGCCCACCGACCCGGGTCGCGGTACGGCGGCGGCGCAGCACACCGGCCCGAAGCCGCACGGTGCTCATGTCCGGCTGGTCGATGTCGGCGAGCAGCCGGTTTCTGGCGTCCCGCAGCTGGCCGTCCAATCGCGTGTCAGGCATGGCTCACCTCCTCGGCCTGGGACTCGGCCGCCCCGTATCCCCCCAGGATCCCCGCGAGCGCCTGTCGCCCGCGGTGCAGCCGTGACTTGACCGTGCCGGCGGGTACGCCGAGCAGCTCGGCCACCTCGTCGACCGGCAGGTCGGCCAGGTAGTGCAGCACGATCACCTCGCGGTACTGCTGGGGGATCCGGGTCAGCGCGTCCCGCAGGTCGGCCCGCTCGGGCTCGGGCGGCGGCGCGGTCAACTGGACGGTCGGCCGGTCCCGCAGCAGGATCGCGTCCAGCAGTTTGCGCCGGCGCCACCGGCGGCGCACCACGTTGATCGCCACCGTCCGCAGCCAGGCCTCGGGGTTGTCCACATCGCTGAGCCCCTTGGGCCGGGCGAGCGCCCGTGCGAACGCCTCCTGCACCACGTCCTGTGCCTCGCTTACGTCGGTCGTGAACGCGTACAGCTGAGCGACCAGCCGGCGATAGCAGGCGTGGTACAGGTCACCCAAGGCGTCCAAACGTCCCTCCCTGTGCTCACCGTACGAGCCGCCGCCCGCCTTCGGGGTTCCCGGAGGGGATGAGTCAGAATTGCCGGCATGCCACGAGTGCTGTCCGGCATCCAGCCCACCGCCGACTCCTTCCACCTCGGGAACTACCTTGGTGCGCTGCGGAACTGGGTCGCGATGCAGGAAACCCACGACGCCTTCTACTGCGTCGTCGACCTGCACGCGATCACGATGGGCCACGAGCCGGCCCTGCTCCGGCAGCGGACCCGGATATCGGCGGCCCAACTTCTCGCCATCGGACTCGATCCCGACCGGTGCACGCTGTTCGTCCAGTCCCACGTGCCCGAGCACGCACAGCTCGGCTGGGTGATGGGGTGCCTCACCGGGTTCGGCGAGGCGTCCCGGATGACGCAGTTCAAGGACAAGTCGGCCAAGCAGGGCGCAGACCGGTCCAGCGTCGGGCTGTTCACGTACCCGATCCTGCAGGCCGCGGACATCCTGCTCTACCACGCGGACGCCGTACCGGTCGGCGAGGACCAGCGCCAGCACCTCGAGCTCACCCGGGATCTCGCCCAGCGGTTCAACACGATGTTCGGGCCGACGTTGACCGTGCCGGAGCCGTTCATCGTCAGGGGTACCGCCAAGATCACAGACCTGCAGGATCCGACCGCGAAGATGTCGAAGTCCGCGTCGTCCCTGAACGGGCTCGTGGAGCTGCTGGAGGAACCTACGCGGATCGCCAAGAAGATCAAGTCGGCGGTGACCGATACCGGACGGGAGATCGTGTTCGACCCTGCTGGAAAGCCCGGGGTGTCGAACCTGCTGACGATCTACTCGGCGCTCACCGACCGGTCGATCGACGACCTCGTCGCGGCATACGCCGGCAAGGGCTACGGCGATCTGAAAAAGGATCTGGCCACCGTCGTGGTGGACGCGCTCACCCCGATCCGGCAGCGCACACAGGCATACCTCGACGATCCGGCCCAGCTCGACAAGCTGCTCGCGGTCGGGGCGGAGAAGGCCCGTTCCGTGGCCGGACCGACGCTGGCCAGCGTGTACGACCGCATCGGCTTCCTGGCGCCAGCCAGGAACGGTCAGCTCGGCCTGGCCCCTGCCGGGCGCGAGGGTTAGGGGACACCCCCTAGTGGGGACAGACACTGTCGGGGTAGCGATCGACATCCCGGAACCTTGGGGAAGCGAGCTGACCCGGCGCCGGGCCGAAGCGGGAGACGCCGCCGCGGCCAATGTGCCGGCCCACCTCACCCTTCTGGGGCCGACAGAGATAGACCCTTCACGGTACCGAGAAATCGAGGCGCATCTATCAGATGTCGCCTTGGTGCACCGGCCCTATCAGCTGCAGCTGCGGGGCACGGGCACGTTCCGGCCGGTGACCGACGTGGTGTTCGTGGCCGTCGCCGCCGGGATCAGCGAGTGCGAGCTGCTCGCCGAGTCGGTGGGTTCGTCCAGCGCGCTCCGGCGGGAGCTGCGGTTCCCGTACCACCCGCACGTCACGGTCGCCCAGGACGTCCCCGAGGCCGCCATGGACGCGGTGTTCGAGGACCTGGCCGACTTCACCGCCAAGTTCACCGTGGACAGGTTCACGCTGTTCGTCCACGGTCCGGACGGGCGGTGGCACCCGCGGCGCGAGTTCCTGCTCGGTGCCGAGTGAACCCGGTCCGGGCGTACGAGCGCGCGCTGGCCTGGGCGCGGTCGCACTCGCTGGCGTTCGACCACTTCTGGCGGGCCAAGGAACGGTACGACGCGGTACACGGTGGGCGGCTGGCCGCCGCGACGGCGTACTACGGGTTCTTCGCGGCGTTCGCGCTCGGTCTGGTCTCGTACTCCGTCCTCGGCTACCTCGTGGCCTCGGACAGCGAGCTGCAGCGGTCGGTCGACACGTTCCTCGAACAGAACCTGCCGTTCCTGAACGTGGAGTCGCTGGCCAACAGCCGGCGCACGGTCGGGATCATCGGTCTGGTCAGCCTCGTGCTCACCGGGGCCGGCTGGGTGGAGTCGATGCGTACCTCCCAACGGGCGATCTGGGACCTCGACCAGCAGCCCGGCAACGTCGTGATCCGCCGGCTGGTCGACCTGGGCATGTTGGTCGGACTCGGCCTGCTGCTGACGCTGTCGCTGACGGTCGCCGACTGGGTGGAAAGCCTGCTGTGGTCCATAGCGCCGGAGTACGTCTCGCCGCTGTGGCAGGACGCGCTGCGGCTGGCCGGGCCGGTCGTCGGCTTCTTCGTGAACCTCGTACTCGCGGCCGGCGCGTTGGCCGCCCTGCCGCGGCTGCGGATTCCGTTCCGGCGGCTGATCCCGCCGCTGCTGATACTCGGCTTCGGCACGACCCTGTTGACGACGATCGGGCGGTATTACATCGCGCGTACCGAGGACAATCCGGCGTACACGCTGGTCGCCGGTACCGTCGGCGCACTCCTGTTCCTGTTCCTCTTCGGCCAGCTCGTCCTGTTCTCGGCGGCGATCGCGGCGACCGACACCCGCGGCCACGTCGTCGACTTGGCTGCCGGCCCGCCGCCCCCGCCGGAGGAGTCACCTTGATCATCTCAGTTTCGGCGAAACTGGGCCTTGGACGCCGGGTTTGACGCCAGTTTCGCTGATGTTGCGGCGAATTCTGGGGCAGTATGTCCCGTGTGGGCGCATTAGTGACGCTGGAGTTGCCGGCCGACTCGCCGGTACAGAACATGCCGTGGATCATCACGTTCGGACCGCTCAGTGACGACGAGGAGTGGGAGCCCGTCGTGTGCGGGCCGTACGAGCGCCCGCACGCGCTGTCTATTGCCGAGACGGTGGTCGCCGACGAGGAGCTGATGGCCGTCGTCGAGCCGCTGCTGCCGCACGTCTCCGCCGACGAGATCCGTGGTGAGATCGCGGCGGCGAAGCTGATGGTCGACGAGCCGGAGGTGGTGGGCGAGGTGGACGCGCTCGACGAATCCCGCGAGGACGGCCGGCACGAGCACCGCGAGCCCGGCGAACCCCCGACACCCGCCGAGGTGCGCGCCGGTATGGCCCGCATCGCCGCGAAGTTGACGAGCTAGCGCGGGGCCGACCGGCTAGGCGGCGGCCCACCAGGCGGCCGTGGCCGGCGGCAGCGAGGCGCCGTCGATGGGAGAGCTCGAGCAGAGCAGCTCGCCGAATGACGGCAGGGGTACCGGTTCGGCGCCGAGGTTGATCGCGCACGTGAAACCCGGGTCCCGCGAGAACACCAGGACGTCAGCGGGCGACGGGAGCCAGCGCAGCGAGTCACTACCGCTGGCGAGGCGTGCGCGCCGGATACGCAGCGCGCGCCGGTACAGCTCCAATGTGGACGATGACTGGCCGGACTGGGCCGCCACGCTGACCGCGGTCCAGTCCGCCGGCTGAGGCAGCCACGGCGTCCCGGCCGTAAAGCCGTACCCAGAAAGGGCGCCGGACCACGGCAACGGTACCCGGCTGCCGTCGCGACCGCGCCGGGTGTGCCCGGACCGCTCCCACATCGGGTCCCGCAGCGCCTCGTCCGGCAGGTCCACCTCGGCCAGCCCTAGCTCCTCGCCCTGGTAGATGTACGCCGACCCGGGCAGCGC
>DASRII010000048.1:0-3585 GCA_035650075.1 Micromonosporaceae bacterium
GCTCACCAGCCGCCGCCACCTCCACAAAGCCGACCTGTCGGCCGTCGCCGGCGCCCTAACCGCCATGACCGGCCAACCCACCCGTTGGCGGATGCAGCGTCGCTGACCTGAACAGGCGGAAGGCGTGCTCGATGTCGAAGCGGCGCAGGAACGCTCGGTGACCTCCGTAGCCGCCGGCTGCGAGTCACGTGGGGGCGGGGCTTCCGAGCCGCAGCCGTACGGCCATCGCCGGCTTGATCTGGCCTCGTTCATTCGTATCGAGCGTTGACAATGCATTAACAGTTCGACCGACATTCGGCGCGCATACTCGCGGCCAATCGGTAGCTGTCGATAGCCAGCCGGCCGCACCGCACGCCCCTCACCGTGAGCGCCAGGAGGTCCAGTGAAAGAGTTGCCGAACCATGAGATCAGGCCGGGGCGGTTGCCCGCGGGCTATGCGTACCGGGGTCGCGCGGACGGACCGCTGGCCGGCGGCTTCATGCGGGAGGAGCGGCAGGCGGCCCTCGTGCACACCCTTGACCGGTCGCCGGCGGAGCACGCCGGCCCTTTGATCATCTACGCCACCGATAACCCGCGACACGAGCTGGCCGGAACCGAAGGGGCCCCCGGCGCGCGGGTGGACATTGGTGTTGCCGGCGTCGAAGCGATCTACCACGACGGGAAGTGGCATGTCGACCCGGACGTGGCGAACGAGCACGGCGTGGACAAGGCGTTCTTCTGGTTGACCGGCACCTGCCATTCGCTGACGATCCGTACCGCGACGCGGGTGTACGGGATCCGGGCACCGCGGGATGTCCCGCTGGTGGCGCTGGTGACCACCGCCGCCTCCCTCCCACTGCGGTAGCGCCGTGTCCTGGGTGGTCGTGTGGCAGAGCGCGGTCGGGGTGGTCATGCTCGTCGCGGGTACTGGGAAATTGGTCGCACCTGGGTCGCTCCGGCCGTTCCTGATCGCGCTTGGCTTGCCCGCACCAGCGGTGCGGCTCGTCGGCTATGCCCTACCGGTCGTTGAGATCATGTGTGGCGGGCTGCTGCTGGCCGGCGTCCGCCCGTGGCCGGCCCGGGGCACGCTGATCCTGTCCGTGGTGTTCCTTGGCACGCTGTGGGTCGCCCGGCGCGCGGGCGTGTCGGTGGGCTGCCGGTGCTTTGGCGCACTGGACTCGGCCACCCTGACGCCGGTCACGCTCGTTCGGGCGGCCGCGCTCGTGGTCCTCGCCGGCTGGCTCGTGGCGGCGCAGTGGACCGGAGCCGCTGCGCTCGCCCCGCCGCAGGTGCTGGCCGGTGCGGCTGCGGCATTCGTCTTTCTGATCGGGTCCGCACTGCTGGGCAAGGTGTACGAGTTCGAGTCTGGTCGCCGGGAGGTGTCACGGTGAACGCCCTCTTCTGGTTCAGCTACGCACTCCTGTGGGTGCTGCTGGCCGCCATGTCGGTCAGCCTCTTCGCGCTGTACCACCACTTTGGACAGATGTACCTCACCAGCCGTGAGGGCCGGGCGGAGCAGGGGCCGGCGGTAGGCGCGCAGCTGCGGCGGACCGAGGCCCTCGACCTTGCCACACAGCCCGTGCTGCTGCCCCCACGCGGGGCGCCGGCGCTCGTGATGTTCACGTCGACCACCTGTCCGGTGTGCGAGGCGATGCGGCTGGACCTGATTCAGATCGCGCGGGACCAGCCGGACCTGCCGGTCTACGTCTTCTGCCACGGTTCTACCCGCGCCGTCCGCGAGTGGGCGGGCGAACTCGCCGGTGCCGCGACCGTCGTACCGGACCCGCGATTGCGACACGCGGCCCGCTACGAGGTGGCGGTCACCCCGTTCGGAATCGCTGTGGGCGCGGACGCTGTGGTGCGCGCTCGTCGGATCGTCAATGACCTCGATGGACTGCGGGCCCTGGCCGGCAGTGTCCAGGATCTCGAAGAAGTGAGGTGAGCCGCGATGAAGCGGATGCTGCGATGGACCACGATACGAATCAACCGGCGTACGGCGCTGCGTGGCGCCACCGCGGCCGCGTTCGGTGCGTTGGCCGCGGCGGCGGTGGGCCATCCCGCAACCGCCGTCCTCATTGGACCGTGCTCGGCACCCCACGGCGGCGGCGCATGCCTGGCCACCAACTGCTTGGGCAAAACCTGCAAGAGCTATGGCCTGACGCAGTGCGGCCCCCTGATCGGATACTGTCAAGGGTCAACCACCAGTGCGTGCTGGTCGTCCCCGTCCGGCGGAACCTGCTGCGACTGCTGGTGCTTCCGCGAGTCCATTCATGAAATCTCTGCGCCGGACAGCAGCGGCAACCCTCCGCTACCACCCCGCGCCTGGGCCTGCTACTGCCACGGCTGATGACCACGCTGTTCGCCGTCGCGACGCTTGCACTGTTGACCGCCGTTCAGGGTCTGGCCTCACCTTGAGGCCAGAACGCGGTGTTCGTCGCCGCGTCACCCCCAGGGTGGGGGTCCTCGGGGTATCCACAGTGGATCGCGCAGCTCGCGGCGCACGTGTTCGGCCTGTTCGCCGGCGCGCTGGCCCTGGGAGCGCTGCTGTTCGCCGCCGGTGAGCTGATCTGGCATCCGCCACCGTGGACGGTGGGCGTCCTCGCCGCGCTGCTCGTCCTTGTGACAGCTCGGATGGCACCGGTAACCCTCCCCGGATCCCGGTGGCGGGTACCGCAGGACTGGGCCCGGCTCGGCTCGGTCGGCTACGCCGGCGCATTCGGTATGGCGCTCGGCCTCGGCGTGGTCACCCGCGTCGGGTCGCCCGCCATGTACGCGGTGCTCGCCTGGGGCGTCGCCGCGCCGGAGTGGAACCTGGCCTGGCCCGTGTTCGTGGTGTTCGCAGCCGGCCGTACCGTACCGTTCCTCGCCGTCGCTACCCGGTCGTACCGCCAAGGTACGTACAGCGGCGACCAGCTCGAGCCGGTCGCCGGGTTCGTCAGGCGCCTCTGGCCGGTCGAGGGGATCTTGCTCGCAGTCCTGGCCGCCGGTCTTCTCCTCGGCTGGACGTCACCTTGACCGCAACGCAGCGGAACCGGCTCGATCAAGTAGTCCTCGGTCAAGTCAGACTGCAGGTCGACCGTAGCGTCGTCACCGACGTAGCTGACGACGAACACGGTCTCCTCTCCTCCTTCCGGGCCCGCACGTCGGCGCCGTATCGACGCCAGCCCGACATCAACGCAGCTCACACCCAGTGTCCCTGAACTGGCACCCTTCACCATCCGATGGCGGACCTGGTCCAGCGCGTCGGCGGCGGCCCGCCACACGGTCATCCGGTCCAGCAAACGGCGCCCGGGTGGCGCCGCGTGGACGACGGCCTCGGCCTTGTCGGCCTGAACCTGGGTGATCCCTGTCCACTCAAGTGGCTGCACCGCTGGTGCGTCGGCTGTGCGGCCGGATGGAACGCGATGGAACACCTAACAGGGTGACGCACTGACCGACAGCGGGAGGTTCAAGTTGACGCTGGTCGACCCGCGCTGGATCGATGCCGGCGCTACTGACATCCACCTGTTGCCTGGTCTGAATACGACGCGGCCGTTCGCGGACATGCTCCGCAAGATCAACACTCCGCGCACGTACGAGCTCGACGTGCGGCCGGCTGGGTTGACG
>DASRII010000049.1:0-35522 GCA_035650075.1 Micromonosporaceae bacterium
TCCGGGACCAGGTACGCATCGCCGAACTGCAGGTGTTCTCCCGTTAGTCCACAGTAGAATCGAGTGGCCCCGCAGCAGCACGATCAGTCGTGCTGCTGCGGGCGCGGGATCGGCTGGCCGGTGTCGTCCCAGACGTTGCCGGTGTTCTGGCTCAGCACGGTCTGCGTACTGATCAGGATCGGGCAGTCGAACTTCGATCCGCGGCCGAACCGGTTGCCCACCACGTAGATTCCGGTCATCGGGGTCGGCCCGCCCTTGTGCGAGAAGTTCAGCGTGCAGCCGCCACCGTCGAGCCAGTTCCGCTCGATGCGCAGGTCGGTACTCTGCTTCCCACCGTCCTGGGTCACCTGGTAGGCGGCGTTGCCCTTGGCGCCGGCGAGCAACGTGTTGTGCCGGATCAGCACGTCGTGGTTGCCCTCGTAGGTCTGTACCGCGTCGTTGTGCGTCGCGCCGCCGCCCTGGTTCGGGTCGCTGGCGAACCAGCTCAGGTCGTGGATGTACGAGTCCAGCAGCGTCACGTTGTCGAACGCCTTCACGCCGTCGACCACACCGTGGATGTTCAGCCGCGACAGGGTCGCGTTGGTCGCCCAGATGCCATCGAGACACGGGTTCGGCTGGCTCGGGGCGATCTCCGTGTCCTGGATGGTCGCGCTCCGTCCACCTTCGACGAACACCACCGCCGCGTTGCACCGCTTGGCTCCCCCGCGGACGATCGAGTTGCGGATCGTCACGTTCCTGGCGCGGATGCGCACGTACCCGTGGATGTCGAGGCCGCTGATCACCTGGTTGTCGGTGGTGAAGACCTGATCCCCGCTGACCACGCGCAGCGCGGTACCTCTCGGTACCCCCGTGTTTCCCGGCCCCGGCTTGCCGCCGCCGGTCGACGGCGGCCTCGGGGTCGGCGGCCTCGTGGGTCCGGGCGTGGCACTCGGCGAGGGGGGCGCGGAGGGCGACAAGGCCGACATCTGCGGCGACGATGCGGGCCCGGCGGCCGGCGACTCGTGAAGACGAGCCGTGCCGCAGCCACCGAGCCCCAGCGCGACGAGAACTCCGGCGACGAGCAGCGGCCTCACTCGTAGAGCTCGTCCGGCTCCGGCGGGCCGAGGACGGCGGGCGAGCTGGCGTCCTCGTCGCCACGCCACACCACGTTGCTGGCGGTCAGCCACCGGCGTTGCTCCTCGACGACCGGGTTCGCCATTACCCCCGGAGTGGTGTGCGCCGGCTGCGCGGCGCTCACCGGCCCCGCGGCCGCGAGGCCCGTCGGAGTGGTAGTCGGCGGCGGCATCGTGGACGGTTGACCGCGGTTGTCGGACTCCCCGCCGCCCACGACGTGACCACCGGTCGAGTGGCCACCCGAACTGTGACCCGGAGCATGGCCGTGGCCGCCGCCGCTCGGCGAACCTCCGGCGGCCGTGGTGGCGGCGGCGTGCTGCCCGCCGGGGGTTGTCGTCGTCGTGTCGCCGACGCCGCCGATGACCCCGGTGGTCACACCTTGGCTGGTGACTCCGGTGAGACCGCGCGGCGAACCGGCGGCCGTCTCGGCGGTCAGGTCGCCCACGACGGCGGGCCGCTCATTGTCCTGTGTGGACAGACCAGTGGCGGCGACCGGGGCGGTCACTCCGATCAGGCCCGTGCCGGCGCCGCCGACAACCGCCGGTGCGGTCGGCTGGGCGGGCGCGGTCGGGCCGGGGAACATCCCGTCATGACGCGTGTCATGGCCACGGCGGTGGTCGCGGTGGTCGCGGCCGTGGTCGGAGACAGGGCCGACGTTGGTACTGGGCGACGTGCTGGGGCGGGTCCCTCCGCCACCGGTCGTCGGCTGGGTGGTCGCGCTCGCGGGCGCGGTCGGGTGGCGCGCCGGCAGCTCGGCGGGCGCGGTCGGTACCGACGGCGGCCACGTGCCGTACTCGGCGACCCGGTACTCCCCGGCCAGGTCCGCGACGACGTTCACCATTCGCTCGTGCGCGCGGCGCTGGGCCGCGGGATCCGGCTGGTGGCCCAGGGCGTTGCCCACGACGCCGCTGATCAGCGTGCCGGTCCCGCCGAGCAGGGTGGCGGCGGCGACCTCGCCGGGAGTCTTGGGCGGCGGCGGGATCGCCTCGGGCGGCTCCGCCTCGCCCTTGGCATCTGCCAAGGCGCCGGACATCGCCGACAAACCGGTGTGAATCGAGGCGAACTCCTCGGCGAGCATCTGGGCGTACGCCGCGATCAGCGACACCCGGTAGTGGAACTCCCAGCCCGCGGCGCTGTCCCAGGTCTGCATGAGCCGATCGAGGTCGGCGCTCAACGACGCGGCCAGCCCGCTGGCGGTCGTCTCGATCGACTTCCACGCGGTGACCAGAGCCTCGACCTGAGCGGGGTCGCCCGATTTCAACCGGTCGTAGAGTTCCTGGTGGCTCAGCTGCCGGTACTGCGCGTAGAGCTCATCCGGCATCGGTCTGCTCACCAATCAGGACCCCACTAACCCCATCGAGCAAGCTGCCGATCTCCGCGACATTCGCGGTCAGGCGCTCCTCGGTGGTCTCGTAGTTCACGGCTATCGTCGCGATCGCGACCTGGGCGGTCGCCAGCGCGTGCACCAGCCGGACCGCACGGTCCTGGTGCTGGGCGAGCAACGTCTCGTACCGCTCGGCAACGTAATCGGCATCCGGCAGGTCGCCGAGCTTCGGCACCTGCCCCTTTATCTCAACCAGCTTGGCCAGGATGGACTGAGCCTCGCTCAGCCGAGCATCCAACGTGGCGTGGAAGTCGTCGAGCGAGAGGACGTCAACAATCGTCTTGTCGTTGGGCACCAACGTTTACGCCGTCCGTTCCAGCTTCGGCCCGCCAGGAGACCTACGGGCATCCCCAGGATAGTCCACCCCAGCCATCGAATCGACCGACGTTAGTTGAACGTTCCGCACCCCAACGGTGGGGTCAACCTGCCGGCGTGGTCGACTCGACCGGCGTCGGTGACGGTGCGCGGGGCGTGGTTACGACATCACGTACGAACGTTTCGGCGACCCTCTTGTCGAGCGTCGGGCCCACCGGCAGCAGCGACAGCAGCGAGTTCGGTACCGGAATCGGCGCGATGCCGCCGTACCCGAGGGCGACCTGCACCTCGGGAGCGCTGACGCGCACGAAGGCGTACTTGATGCCCTGGTCGGTGATCAGGAAAGTCGTGGTGTTGAGGGTCGTGTCGCCCTGCGCCGGCAAGGTCTTGACCAACGCGCCCTGCCCGCTCGGTACGACCACCAGGTTGGCGATGCGAGTGCCGTCGAGACCCGTCCGCTGCAGCTCGCCCCGCGCCTCGTTCAGGTCGAGCGGGTACTTCGCGCTCGGCGCGTCGTAGACCATGACGGTCACCGACGGCTCGCTCGAACCCAGGCGGTGCACCGCGCAGACCATCGCCGGCGGCGAGTCGGTGTGCACCACCTCGGGCATCGTCGGCGGGAAGCCCGCCGGGTCGAAGTCCTTCTCCTCCGGGTCGTTCGACCGGGCCGCGGCGGCCTCGTTCGCGGAGATCGTGGTGATCGTGCGCCCATCGGCCAGCAGGAGATCCTTCATCACCTGGCCGATGGTGGCCAGACCGCTCTGCAACAGGACGTACGCCTGGCCCGACGCCTCGAAGACCTGCCCGATCGTGGCGGACCGGTCGGCTACCAGCCGACCCGGCTGCCCGGCCCGGTCGATCCGTGGCACGGACAGGTTCGGCCCGACCGGGATGTTGTTGGCCAGGGAGCCGGTGATCTCGGTCTCCCGCACGTCGGCGAGCCGGATCGCCGACAGTGACCGCTGGTTGATGAACATCCGGCGGCCGTTCCAGACCAGGTACCGCGATACGTTGTTTGCTCCCACCTGGCGGATCACCAGCAGCGCCTTGTCACCCAGCGGCTCACCGCCCGGGGGTATGTCGTTGATGATCAGCTGCGTCGCGTACTCCTGCGATCCGTCCGAGAGCGGCTGGCTGCATACGCTCCACGGCCCGGTCGCGAGCTGCCGCCGGTCCGGCAGCGCGTCGGGTGCGTTGACGATGCCCACCAACGGACCCCGCGGGTACGCCCGCAGCGACTTGGCCGAGACGGTCCTGATGGCCGGGTTGTCCGAGTTGACGATGAGCCGTGCCGACGTGTAGTTCAGCACCGGGTGCAGCTTGCCCTTGGTGTAGACGAACCGGGCGCCACTTTCCCGTTCGATGACGATCGACGGATCGTCCAGCGCGCTGCCGGTCGGGTTGATGAACCCGTACACGCCCACGCCCGCGAACACGATCGCGGCGACCATGCTGCTGCCGAAGATCGCCATGCCGAACCGGCGCATCGGCCGTTCGGTCGTCTCGGGTTCGCCGGAGAGCAACGCGGAGACGATGCGCCGGGTGACGAACCGGTATGCCTGTACCTGCTCGGTGCGTGTCCGCATGTACTACGTCCGATGGCTCGTATAGACGGATACGTGGGCTCTACCATACGTGGCGTCAGGGGAGGAGAGCGATGGTCGCTGCGCTGCCGAGGCTGAACACCCGACGGGTCCGCCGGCGTGCCGGGCTGCCGTTCGTGGTCCAGCTGATCGGGCTCGAACTGGCCGCCGGCGCGGTGGCAGCCGCGCTGTACATCGCCGCCACCCCCGCGATCCTGGCCGCCACGGGGGCCGGCGCGCTGGTCGTGCTGCTCGTGGTGTTCGGCCGGGCCCGGGGCGGCTGGCTCTACCAGACGATGGGTGCGCGCTTGCGGCTGCGCAGGCGCCGGGTGACCGCTCGCCGGATCCGGGCCAAGCTCGGTACCGCCGACCGGCCGGGCAGCCTCTCCGCGCTGGCACCGTGGGCACCCGGACTCGCGATCCGATCGATGGAGGATCGGGGCCGGGCCATCGGGGTCGGCCAGGACGAGGCGGGCTGGTTCGCCGCCGTGGCGCTCGCCCCCTGGCCGGACATGTCCGGCAACCGCGCGGTCCAGCTCAGCCTGGACCAGCTCGCCGGCGTGCTGGACGAGACGGCGGTACCGGTCTCGGCCCTGCAACTGGTCAGCCACCAGACGCCGGCGCCGACGGGACGCCTCGACGCGACCGCGCCGGCCGTCCGGTCGTACCGCGATCTGGCGTCCTCCGCCAAGTGCCCGCTGGAACACGCGGTCTGGCTCGCGGTCCGGCTGGGTCCCGCGGATGCCGCCGAGGCCGCGTCGAGCCGGGGTGGCGGCGTGGCCGGCGTCGACCGCGCGATCGCCGCCACGATCGGCCGGATCGAGAAGGCGTTGACCGCCGCGGGCGTGCCGTACCAGGTGCTAGACGCCGACGGGCTACGCGATGCGCTGACCCTCTCCTGTGGACTCGAGGAGGTGGGCCGCAGCGCGCTGACCGGTACCGCACCGGTCAGCCGAGAGCAGTGGGGCTCCTGGTTGGCCGGTGGGTTGGCGCACGCGTGCTTCACGGTCCGCCGCTGGCCACGCGAACCAAGCCCCGACCTCCTGGTCGAGCTCGGCCAGATCCCGGCGAGCGCGGTCAGCGTCGCGATCGCGATCCGCCCGCACGGCAGCCACATCGCGCTCGTCGGGCTCGTCCGTGTGGTGGCGCCACCACCGCGGCTGCGGGCCGCGGTCAAGCAGCTCGACGCGAACGCCGGCCGGCTCGGCGTACGGCTGCGCCGGCTCGACGGCGACCAGGCCCAGGCGGTGTACGCCACCGCCCCGACCGGCGGAGGTGCCGTGACGTGAGTAAGCGGAGCGCCGCCGGCGGTGCCTGGACTGACGCGACGCGCCGACCGCAGGTCGCTGCGTGGCGCGGTAGGAAGGCACCACCATCAGGCGGCGCGGAGCGAGCGAACCAGGAGGAGGCGCCATGAGGGGTATGGCGGTTACGTGGCACGCCACGCCCGGCCGGGCGTTGGGACGGCTGGTCGCGACCGCGGGTCCGGCGGGACTGATCCTCGGGCGCGATCACTCGGGGGCGTTCGTCCCGGTACGGCTGCTGCGCCCGGAGCCCACGCATGTCGTCCTGATAGGCGGTTCCTGGGCGGCCCGTCTGATCACGTTCCGCTGCCTCGGCCTGGGTGCGCGGGTCAACGTGGTCAGCGGCGGATGGTCGCACTGGACGGGGTTCGGCGAGCGGGCCGGAGCACCGGGTCAGCTGGTGCTCACATCGGTCGGCCCCGGCTTCGACGCGGGCCGCCCGGCCGAACGGCGGTTCGCATCCAGCCCACCGGTCAACGAGCCGCCGCCCGACGAACCGGCCGGCAGTACCCGGCCGGTGCTGCACGTCTACGACGTCGGACCGGGTGGTCCGGTCGAGCGTCCTCAGCTCGCGCCGTGGCACACCCAGCTCACCGTGCTCCCCCAGCTCACCGTGCACGGCGGGCCGGTCGTGGCCGAGGCCGATGTCGTGTTGCTGCAACGGCTCGACGCCGAGGAGGCGTCGCTCTGCGAGCAGCTGCTGCGGCTACCGCCCGACACCGCCGACCGGCTGCAACAGATGCACGACGACATGCTCGCGGTGCTCGCCCCGGGGGCCGACAACTACGTGTGGTTCGCGCCCACTCCGGTCGAGTACGAGATCCTCGGCGGCCCACACCGAGACTGACCCCGCCCCTACCCGCGGGGGAAGGGCTAGCCGCGGAGCGAGCGGACCCAGGAGTACAGGCCGCTGATCCAGACGGCCAACGGGATGATCGCGACGATCAGCAGGACCTCGAGGATGTCGAGGATGCGGCCGCCGACCGGGGATCCCTTGCGCTCGGCCGCGGCGGCCATGCCGAAGCCGGCGCTGATGGCGGCGACCATGACGAGCACGCTCGGCACGATCGTCAGCCGTACCAGTTGACCGGCGGCCAGATACGTCGCCCCGATCGCCACCGCGACCGTGGCCGAACCCGCGAGCAGCAGCGGCAAGCGCTGCCGGCGGCTGACGAACCACCGCGCCCGGGCGAGCATGAGCAGCCCGAGTACCGCGGCGAGCAGCACGCCGGGCAGGTCGCCCCGGGTCACGACGGTCAGGCCGGCCACCGCACCGATGACCGCGAGCGCCCCGATCAGCGCGGCGAGGTACCCATCGGCGCGCTCGCTGCGGGACAGGACCAGCTGCCCGTCTACCGACTCGGTGTCGGTCTTGAGGTCCTCCGGTCCACTGGGGACGGACGGGATCGGCAGCCGGGCCAAGCGGTACGAAATCATCGGCAACCCGGGCAACGTGGCGAACGTGACCGCGACGACGATCGCCGCTCCGGCGGGTCCGGGCGCACCGGTCGCCAGGCAGATCATCGCGCCGATGACGAGCGCCACCGCGCACACCCCGGCTCCGAGGAACATCGGCCCGGCGTCGGCCACGCCGACCGTGGCGATCACCGTGGCGGTCAGCAGCGCCGCGGCCGCGATCAGCAGGTGGGGCGAGCTGAGCTGGGTGACCCGCAGGTCGCCGGCGGCGATGAGCAGCCCGCCGACCAGCGCGTACAACAGGGCGACCAGCGCGAAGATCACGGCGATCGTGCTCTGCCCGAGCGCCCGGGACAGCACGGTCGCGGTCAGCAGCAGGATGATCGTCATCGCGAGCCCGGCGAGGCCGCCCAGCACCTGTGGCGGGCCTGCGAACAGGATCGCGACCGCACCGCCGACCAGGGCCACGACCGCGAGCGTGAGCCCGAAGATCCGGCTCGTCGCGGGTCGCCAGCGGCCGGCGCGCTCGGTGGTCGCGGTCGCCACCGCGTCGACCACGTCGTCGAAGGCGAGCTCGGGAGCCTCGGCACCGCGCGGTCGCAGGTACAGCATCTCGCCGTCGCGGATGTCCAGCTGGCTGGGCGTACGCGAGTTGTCCAGCACCACCCCGCCCAGGCGGGACAGGGTCCAGCCGTCGCGCCCGGTGGGATCGTCGGCCAACCCGTCACCGGCGTATCGCAACAGCGTCGGCAACAGATCGGCGAGCGGAATGTCGGACGGCAGGGCCAGATCGACCCGGGTGAGCGGCGCGACGATGGTCACCCGGCTGAGTCCGGCGGCGGTGGGGGCTGCCACGGTCGTCTCCTTCTGAGGATCTGGGGCTCCCGTGCTAGTCGCAGGGTACCTACCATGGCAGTCGATGGGGGGAGGGGATCGGCGTGAGTACCGTCGTGTTCCGTCGTCCGCCTCGGCGGGCCGGACCGCAGATGCCGCGGGGCGAGCTGCTGCTCGAGGCACCCCCTGAGCTGCCCGAGAGCATGCCCAAGGGCCTCGGCCAACTGATCATGATTCTGCCGATGCTGGCCGGCGTCGGCGCGATGGCGATGATGTACTCCGGCGGCGTCGGTAGCGGCAACATCATGCGGATGGTCACCGGCGCGATGTTCGGCGTCTCCATGGTGGGCATGGCGATCGGGTCGTTCAGCAGTGGCGGCGGCCAGAAGCGGCACGAGCTGGACGCCCAGCGGCGCGACTACATGCGCTACCTGGCGCAGGTACGCAAGCAGGCCCGACGGGCCGCGTCCCAGCAGCGGGCGGCCGTGCTGTGGCGCCACCCGGCGCCCGCGACACTGTGGACGATCGCGAGCTCGAGACGCCTCTGGGAACGCCGCGCGTCCGACGACGACTTCACGGAGGTACGCGTAGCCGTCGGCGCACAGCGGTTGTCGGTCGCGATCGTCACCCCGGAGACCAAGCCGGTCGAGGACCTCGAGCCGATGACCGCGATCGCCCTGCGCCGGTTCGTCCGCGCGCACTCGAACGTACCGGGGCTGCCGATCGCGGTGAACCTGCGTGCCTTCAGCAAGGTCGTACTCCGGGGCGACCGCGGCCCGGTGACCGACCTGGTGCGCGCGATCCTGGGCCAGCTGGTGGTGTTCCACTCGCCGGACGATCTGCGGGTCGCGGTCGTGGCCGCGCCCGAACGGATGCCCGAATGGGACTGGGTCAAGTGGTTGCCACACAACCAGTACGACAAGCACACCGACGCGGCGGGCGCGACGCGGCTGGTCTTCGACACGATGGCGGCCCTGGAACAGGAACTCGAACAGGAGCTGAGCGACCGACCGCGGCACGCCCCGGAGGCGCGGGCGGTGACCGGCAACGCGCACATTCTCGTGATCCTCGACGGTGGCGAGCCCGCGCCAGGCGGTCAACTGCACGGGGTCGGCCTGCTCGGCACGACGGTCATCGACTTGTCCGGCTGGGTGAGCCGGGACTCCGGCCGCTGGCTGCTGGCCCTCGGTGTCGGGCCGGACAGCCTCGACATCGACCAGGGCAACCGCAGCATCCGGCTGGGCCGGCCGGACAAGCTGCCCCTGGAACAGATGGCCGGTATCGCCCGGCAGCTCGCGCCGTACCGGCTCTCGACCCAGCAGGCCGCCACGACCGAGGAGCCGCTCGAGCGCAGCATGGAACTGCCCGACCTGCTCGGCATCGACGACGCGGCGGCGGTGGACACCCGGGTCACCTGGCGGCTGCGGCCCAACCGCGAGCGGTTGCGCGTGCCGATGGGCATGGGTCCGGACGGTACGGTCGTCGACCTCGACATCAAGGAGTCGGCGCAGGACGGCATGGGTCCGCACGGCCTGCTGATCGGCGCTACCGGCTCGGGCAAGAGCGAGCTGCTGCGGACGGTCGTCGCCGCGCTGGCCATCTCGAACTCGTCGGAGGAGCTGAACTTCGTCCTCGTCGACTTCAAGGGCGGCGCCACGTTCGCGTCGCTGGACATCCTGCCGCACACGAGCGCGGTCATCACGAACCTGTCCGACGAGCTGCCGCTGGTCGACCGGATGCAGGCCGCGATCGCCGGTGAGCTGAACCGGCGGCAGGAGCTGCTCCGCGACGCGGGCAACTACGTGTCCCGGTACGAGTACCAGAAGGCGCGCGAGGCCGGCGAGAAACTTCCACCGCTACCGAGCCTGTTCATCATCTGCGACGAGTTCAGCGAGCTGCTCACGGCCAAGCCCGACTTCATCGACCTGTTCGTGCAGATCGGCCGGGTGGGCCGGTCGCTCGGCGTACACCTGTTGCTGGCCTCGCAACGGTTGGAGGAAGGCCGGTTGCGGGGCCTCGACACACACCTGTCGTACCGGATCGGCCTGCGCACGTTCTCCGCCGTGGAGAGCCGGGTGGTGCTCGGTGTGCCGGACGCGTACGAGTTGCCGAGCGGCCCGGGACACGGCTACCTCAAGGCCGGTACGCAGACGCTGCTGCGGTTCCGTGCCGCGTACGTGTCCGGCCCGTACCGCAAGGCGAAGGCGAAGGTCCGCCGGTCGCAGGCCATCCTGCAACGGCAGATCGTCGAGTACGGCACGAGCTACGTCCCGGTCGAGGAGCTGCCCACCGAAGCGATAGCGATGCCGGAGGAAGAGGAAGAGCAGGCCGAGACCGGCAAGCCAATGTCCATGTTGGACGTTATCGCCGAGAAGCTCCGCGGTCGTGGTACCCCGGCCCACCAGGTGTGGTTGCCGCCGCTGGCCGAGCCGCCGCCGATGAACGACCTCCTCGGGGAGTTCCGGGTGGATGAGCGCCGCGGCCTCGTCGCCGCGGACTGGCCCGGAGTGGGCCGCCTCACGCCGCCGGTGGGCATCGTCGACCGGCCGTTCGAGCAACGGCGCGACCCGTTCGTCGTGGACCTGGACGGGGCCGGTGGCAACGTCGTCATCGTCGGCGGTCCGCAGTCGGGCAAGAGCACCTTGCTGAGGGCCTTGATGTGCGGGCTGTTCCTCAGCCACACCCCGTGGGAGGTGCAGTTCTTCTGCCTCGACTTCGGCGGCGGTACGCTGCGCAGCCTCGTCGACATACCGCACGTGTCGGGCGTGGCCGCACGCCGGGACATCGAGGCGGTCCGCCGTACCGTCGCCGAGGTGTCCGGGTTGGTCGACGAGCGGGAGGGCCGGTTCACCGAGATGGGCATCGAGTCCATCGCGGCGTACCGACGCAAGCGCGCGACCGGCGAGGTCACCGACGACCCGTTCGGCGACATGTTCCTCGTCGTCGACGGCTGGGCCACGATACGGCAGGAGTTCGAGGAGCTGGAGAGCACCATCACCACGCTCGCCAGCCGGGGCCTCGGGTTCGGGCTGCACGTGGTGGTCACCGCGACGCGGTGGGCGGAGATCCGGCCCAACTTCCGCGACCTGCTCGGTACCAAGCTGGAGCTGCGCCTGGGCGACCCGTCGGAGTCCGAGATCGACCGCAAGGCAGCGGTCAACGTACCGGAGAAGGCGCCGGGTCGCGGCCTGACGCGGGAGAAGCTGCACTTCCTGTCGGCCATCCCCCGCCTCGACGGAAAGAACACAGTGGACGATCTGTCCGTCGGTACCGCCCACCTCGTGGAGCAGGTGAAGGCCGGCTGGCCGTACCGGCCGGCGCCCAAGGTGCGGTTGCTGCCACGGATGCTGCCAGTGGCCGAGCTGTGGAAGCTCGCGGAGAACGTGACCAAGCCGGGCATCCCGATCGGATTGAACGAGACCCAACTCGCTCCGGTCCTGCTCGATCTGGGCAGCGAACCGCACCTGATGGCGTTCGGCGACGCGGAATGCGGCAAGACCAACCTGCTGCGGGTCATCGCGAAGACCATTGTGGAGCGTCACCCGCCCGGCGAGGCGATGCTGGTGTTCGGCGACTACCGGCGCGGTCTGCTCGGCGCGGTCGAGGGGCCACAGGTGCTCGGCTACGCGCCGTCCGCCAAGGTCTTCACCGAAATGATCGGCGCACTGCGGGGCGCGCTGCTGCAACGGATTCCGGGTCCGGACGTGACTCCCGAGCAGCTGCGCAACCGCAGCTGGTGGAAAGGCCCGGACATCTACGTCTTCGTCGACGACTACGACCTGGTCGCCGCCGGCGGCAACAACCCGTTGTCCGCGCTCGTGGAACTTATCCCGCAGGCGCGCGATGTCGGTTTCCACCTGTTCATCACGCGCCGGGTGGGTGGCGCTTCCCGGGCCTTGTACGACCCGGTTCTCCAGCGGCTGAAGGAACTGGACTCGCCAGGTCTACTCATGTCGGGTCCGAAAGAGGAAGGCGCTTTGTTCGGCAATCTGAAACCGAGCCCGCAGCCGCCCGGGCGCGGCACGCTGGTCCGGCGCAGCGACGGTATGCAACTCGTCCAGATCGCCTGGATGGACCCGGCGTGAATAAATGTCCATTCTTCTTAGTGTGTGCGTTGCATCGATGAGTTACGGTGAGTCCCGCTGAGAGTCCAGGTGCGGCGGCGGCCGGGCGCGCGGCGGCAGCTCTGGCGCGGGATCTCGAGTCGTGCCCAGACGAGGGAATCAAGAGGGGTGAAAAGGCATGGCAGGCACCAGCATCGACGATGCCACCCTGCACGCGGCGGCCAACGACTGCCGGCAAGCGGTGGAGCAGTGCCAGGGTGAGGCGACCAAGGTACGCAACTCCCGCGACACCGTCGCGGCCACCTGGCAGGGTGCGGCGTCCACCACGTTCCAGAGCGTCATCGACGCGTGGATCGGCGACTGCAACAAGCTGATGGAGGCAATGAACGCCATCGGCGACCTGCTGGACAAGACGGCTACGACGCACCGGACGAACGAGGAAGAGCAGGACTCGATGTTCGCCCAGTTCAACTCACTGATCAACCCGGCGGGCTGACGAGGAAGGGGACGCGGCATCATGGGTGGACCACGCATTGCAGTCAACTACGTGGCGATGGAAGAAGCCGCCAGCCAGATCAAGAGCAGCTCCAAGGCGATCGAGGACCTCTCGGATCAGCTCAAGCAGCAGCTCCAGAAGATCGACTGGGCCGGTACCGACAAAGAGGCCTACGACGGTCAGATGGTCAAGTGGAACTCGGCGCTGGCGGACATGAACACGATCCTGATGCAGATCAGTGGGGCCGTGGACACGGCGCGCCAGGGGTACACGGACGTCGAGTCACAGGGCACCGCGGCCTGGAGCTGACGGGCCGACAAGCGTACGCAGGCGTGGCCCCGCCCGACGAATGATGTCGGCGGGGCCGCGACGGCCCGTATCGCGGACAGGGGAGGCAGGGGATGACGCAGCCGGCGACCAGCGTCGACCTGGGCCAGCTCGAGGACTCGATCCGGTGGCTGGAACAGGTCAAGCAGTACATCGAGATGTATTGTCTCGGCGCGATGCCAGCGATCAACGAAGCGCTCGGGACTGCGACGAACGTCGATATGTCCGATGTGGAGTACCGGCTCAACCGGCAGGCCACCGTCTTCGGCGGGTTCTACAGCGCGTACGGCATGCAGGCCACCCACGACGGTATCTACAAGGCCGTCCAGGAGAGCCTGACCGATCTGGCCGAACACCTCGCCAAGGCCGCCGACGCCGTCCGGGCGATCCTGGAGAACTACCGGGCGGTCGAAGAGCGCAACGTCATCATGGGCCAGAACATCGAACGGGCGCTCGGGGGCGGCGGCCCGGACACCGGATCCACCTGGTGAGGAGCCGGCGATGACGAACCCGACCGACCGCAACTCGGAGTACCGCGCACCCATCTCCTCGCCCGACTCGGGTCGCCCGGGCTGGCTGCCCAGCCAGGTCGGTACGGCCATCTTCGGCAAGAGCTACGTCGACGAGGCCAACCCGTCCTGGGAAGAAGTCATCACAATGGTGGTGATTCCCGGCCAGCCGGACGCCATCCGCAACGCGTCCGGCCAGTGGGAGGTGCTCTTCAGCCGGCTCGACGAGGCCAGGTCCATGGTGGACCAGGAGGTGCAGCGGCTGCAGACGTGGGAGGGCGCGGCCGGTGACACCTACCGCCAGCACCTGACCGAGATCGGGCAGAAGATCTCCAGCCTCGTGCAGCAGCACAAGCCGGTGGTCCAGCAGCTCAACACGTCGGCGGAAAACCTGCAGAACGCGTTGGAGAACACGCCGATCCCGGACGACATGGTCGACGACGTCATGCGGGCGCGGGCCGACTACGCGAGAAGCGGCCAGATCAACACCAACGAGTGGAGCCCGGGAGCCATCTTCGACAAGATGTTCCCGATCATGAGCAACCGCTGGGTGTCCGAGGCCGTCAACTTCATCACCGGCGGCTTCGCGGACTGGGTCAGCGACAAGCTGCGGGACTGGATCACCAGCGAGGACGACAAGGCGAAGGCGGCGTACCATCAGCTCGCCGGCCAGCATGTGTCCACAATGGACAGCATGCCGCAGGGGTACCACATGCTCTCCGGCGAGGCGTACACCCGGACCGTGACACCCGGTCAGCCCGCGGGCGCGACCACCCCGGGCTCGGCGGGCACGCCCTCTGGCTACGACACGACGCTGGCCGGAGCCGGCGGCGGTCCCGGGGGGCCGGGTGCCGGTGGTTTCGGCGGCCCTGGCGGTACGGGTATCGCGGGCAACAATCCCGGCCAAGGGCTCTACAACCCGGGGGGTGGCCTGGCCGGCGGCGGCCCCGGCGGCGGCGGAGGTGCCGGCGGCGTACCGGCCGGAGGGATGCCCGGCTCGACCAGCGCGGCGAACGCCGGTCGTGGCGTCGGCGGCATGGGAATGGGCGGCATGCCCATGGGCGGCGGCATGGGTGGAGCCGGTGCGGCGGGAGCCGGTGGTTCCGGTGCCCGGGGCGGTAGCCCCAAGCTGAACGTCCCCAGTTCCACCACTGCCGGCGGAGCCGGCGGGGGCATGGGCGGCGGCCGGGGCGGCATGGGTGGCATGCCCATGGGCGGCATGGGAGCCGGTGCGGCCGGAGCCGGTGCCGCCGGTGCCCGCGGTGCGGGTTCTGGTGGCAAGCCGGGTGGTGTCCCGGGCGGCGTGGCCGGAGGTACGGGTGCCGGTGGCAAGGGCGCCGGTGCGGGCGGCCGCATGGGCATGGGGGGCATGCCGATGGGCGCCGGTGGCGGACACGGTGCCGGCGGCGAGGGCAGCGACCACAGCACCTGGCTGAACGAGGACGAGGACGTCTGGGGCACGGACAGCGACGCGCCGCCGCCGGTCCTCGGCGGGTAGCGGACCGCGGAAGGGGACGAGATGCGTCGGGCTGCGACGGTTGGCGCCCTGACGCTGCTATTGGCCTCGTTCCTTCCGGCGGCTCCCGCGTGGGCCGAGACCATCCGCGAGATGCAGTGGTACCTCGGCCCGGTCGAAGCGACCCAGGCGCAACGGATCACCCGCGGCGACGGGGTCGTGGTCGCGGTCGTCGACAGCGGCGTGGACGCGGGACATCCCGACCTGGCCGGCTCGGTACTGCCGGGCGCGAGCTTCCTCGGCAGCCGGAGCCAGGACGGGCAGACCGATCCGGACGGCCACGGTACGAAGATGGCCGGTGTCATCGCGGCCCGCGGCGGCGGCCAGAACAACGCGCTCGGCATCGCCCCTCGAGCGAAGATCCTGCCGGTCGCCATCCCGGCCGAGGGCAACACGGCCGAGTCCATCGCCGAGCCGGTGCGTTGGGCGGTGGACCACGGTGCCCAGGTCATGAACCTGTCCATCGGCCGGCCGAGCGGCGCTCCCCTGCCCGCCGGTGAGGCCGAAGCGATCGCGTACGCGCTCGCCAGCGACGTCGTCGTCGTGGTGTCCGCGGGCAACTCCGCCACCTTGCCGACCGGCAACGCGCTCGCCAAGCTGCCCGGCGTGCTGTCGGTATCCGGGACCGGCCGCTCCGGCAACCTGTGGACCGGTTCGGTGCAGGGCACGTACGTCAACATCTCCGCCCCCGGGCAGGACATCGTCAACGTCGGCGCCCGCAACATCCACACGACCGGCTACGCCACCGGCAGCGGTACGAGTGAGGCCGCCGCCATCGTGTCCGGCGTCGCCGCGCTGGTCCGGGCCAGGTACCCGCGGCTCGACGCGGCCAACGTGGTGAACCGGCTCGTCCGCAGCGCGGTCGACAAGGGCGCTCCGGCGCGGGACCCGCAGTTCGGCTTCGGCGTCGTCGATGCGAACCGGGCGTTGACGACGAACGTGCCGACGGTGACCGGGAACCCGCTCGGGGTCGCGGCCAGCGCATCCCCGGAACGCTCCGGCGCGCCAGCCATCGTCCCCGGCGGCGAGGCGCAGAACCAACCCAGCTCGCCACTCGGACTCATTGCCGTCCTCGGCGGCGGGCTCCTGCTCGGCGTGATCCTGCTCATCCTGTTGATCGTGCTACTGACCCGCTCCCGTAGACCGCGGCCGGCACCCGCCGTGCCGTACTCCGGGCAACCACCACCGGGCTACCCGCCCTCCTACCGCCCGCCCCCGGGGTATCCCCCGCCACCGCAGGGGTACCCGGGACAGCCGCCGTACGGGCAGCCGCCACCCCAGGGCTACCCGCAACCGCCGCCGTACCGGCAGCCGCCGCCACCGTACGGGGAACCGCCGTACGGGCAGCCGCCGCAAGCCAGGTAACAGAAAGGAACGTGGGCACAGTGACCGCACCACCGGTGGACCCTTCCGGCATCCAGCGACTGCTCAGCTCGACCATCGAGTCGCTGAGCCAGGCCCGTGGCATGAACCCGAGCGAGGGCGAGAACGACGAGAACGCCGAACCCGTCATGGGCATCGGAGAGGCAGCCGACGGCATGATCCGCATGGTCGCCGTTCCGGGCGGCCGCCTCGAGGAGCTGTACCTCGACCCGCGCGTCATGCGGATGACGACCGTCTCGCTGGCTGAGGAGATCCTCGCCGCGGCCAACGCCGCGCTGGCCGACCTGCAGGAGAAGCTGACCGAAGGTCTGGCCTCGATCGACCTCGACTCGCTCGCCGAACAGCTGCAAGAGGTACAGGAGCAGTCGACGCGGGAGATGGCGAACTTCCTCCAGTCGCTCGAGGACGCCCAGGCGCGCATCGCGGGCGGAGGGCGCTGACATGAGCGGCGGCACCGGAGTCGAGATCCACATCGACTCCCTGCGGGAGGCATCGAGGGGCCTCAGCCAGATCTGCGAGCGGATGGGCAGCGAACTCGACAAGCTCGGCAACAAGCTCGAGTCCTACGCCGGGTGCTGGGGCACGGACAACTTCGGCCAGCTCATCGGTCAGGCCGTCGAAGAAGTCGTCGCGTACATGTTCGACATGCTCCGGCAGTGGGCCGAGGACCAGTGCGAGCGCGCCACCGACCTGGGCGGCATGGCCGACTGGTACGAGCAGGCCGAGCAGCGGTTCGTCGACGCGTTCAAGCAACTGAACGACATGCTCGGCAACGTGCCCGACTTCATGCAAGGCAGGTGAGGGACATGAGTGGTGGATTGCAGATGCCCGGTCCGTTGCTGAGCCTGCTGCGCATCATCGGCTTCGAGTTCCCGGACTGCGACGAGACGAAGATGTACCAGATGGGCCAGGAGTTCGCCCAGTTCGGCCGCACCCTCGAGCAGATCCTGGGCCAGGCCGACAACGTGGCGTCACAGGTGTGGGGGCAGAACAGCGGGCAGGACATCCAGGCGTTCCAGAACTCCTGGGGCGGCAACGACGGACCGCAGAAGGTACTCAAGGACGCGGCGCAGGCCCTGCAGCTGATGGGTACCGGGATGTCGATATTCGCGGCGATCATGCTGGCGCTGAAGATGGCGAAGATACAGCAGATGGTCACCTTGGCCATGCAGATCGCCAGCGCCATTGCCCGGGCCCCGGCCACGTTCGGTGCCTCGCTCGCCGAGATACCCATCTACCAACAGATCAGCCAGCGCATCGTGCAGATGATCGTCAACCAGGTCCTCACCAAGCTCCAGAGCGCGTAGGGGCGGTGGGGCGTGGGTGCGATCATCCGGATTGCGCTCCGGTTCCTCCGTAAGGTCGCGGGCCGCGGCGGCCGGAATGCTCCGGCGCCCCGGCCGAGGGTCGTGCCACGGCTGCGCCAGCAGTACGTAGCGGAGGTCGGTCGCCTGGCGGACCGAGCGCGGCAGATGCGCGCGGCCGGTTCGTCGCCGGAGACGATCGCCCGGACCCTGCACGCCGAACGGCGCGCCCTCGGAGTGCGGTACAAGGACATGACGCCCGAACAGCTGCGGCAGCAGATCTACCAGCGAAACATGGAGAAGTACGGCGATCCGCTCGGCCCCTCGGTCGAATGGCTCCGGGCCAGGGGAAAGAGCTGGGAGGATATTATCGAGAGCGCTTCGCGCACAGGCGGCACGGATTTGGGTTTCTAACATGTATGTCGAATCATTCGATCGGTTTTCCGAGGTAGGCGAGTTCGATCCCGAGTCGGGCACCTTGGATACGTATGACCGAGAGTCCGCCCCGACCGGCGAACGGCTGGTGCAGGGCCATTACACGACGCTGGCCGGTACCCGGGTGGTCTTCTACCGGCACGCCGGCGACCTGTGGCTGAGGATTGGTGACCGTGCCTGGAAGCTGGCCGGTGACACCTCGGTGGCCTGGTCGAACGCGGACGGCATATCGCTGCTGGTGGTCACGGAGTCCGGCCGCCAGCTGGCCAATCTCGAATACGAATCCGAGGGTAAGGACGAGGACGACCTGACCGCATTCGGAAGCGACGAGGACTGGGATATCGGGCTGTTCCTGTCCAATGTTCTGCACGACCAGGGAAGACGGCAGCGAATATATACGGAATCCGCGGCCTCGGATTAGCGCCGCCGTCCCGTCGAAGGGGAGAGTTGGTGGGGCATGGGCACAATCATTCGAATCGCATTGCGATTCCTCCGGCAGGTGCTCAAACGCGGCGGGCGGGGCCGGGTTACGACGCCGCGGCCGCCCCGCGGTCCGGTACCGCCGGGCGTCCGGCGCCTGCCCAGCGGTCGGCTCCCTCCCAACTACCGGTACGCCGGCCGGGTGTATGACGGTCCACAATGGACACGACAGCTCGCTCAGAGGTACCCGAACGGGGTGCGCTTCACCAACGACGGGTTCCCCAACTTCGGGCCGTACGCCACGCACACCGCGCGGTTCCCCAACGGTTTCCGGGGCACCCCGGCGGACTTCGCCGCGGCGAACCGGCAGGCTGGCCTCGCCCGAACCCCGGACGGGTTCACCTGGCATCATCATCAGGACGGCCGGACACTGCAGCTGGTTCCGCGGGACCTGCACGAGGCGATCCGTCACGCCGGCGGCGTGGCGCTGATGGGAGGGTAAACCGATGACCGTCGGTTTCGTCAGGCAGGCGCCGCCCGCGTCCGCCGAGCAGATCGAGCGGCTGGAACGGCGGGCCGGCCAGCTGCCGGACTCCTACCGCGACTTTCTGCGGCGGCAGGACGGCGGGCGCCTGGACGACAACTCCGAGGCCGTGAACGACGTCTTCGGGATCGGTCCCGACGCGCCCGAATGGGCGAACCTCTGGCAGAAGCTGGATGTGTACAAGGACCGGGTACCGGAGTGGTTGTTGCCGGTCGCGTCCGACGAGTTCGGCAATCTCTTCGCGGTCTCGCTGCGGGACGAGGACCGCGGCTCGGTCTGGTTCTGGGACCACGAGGAGGAGGCCGACGAGGACGAGCCGCCGAGCGAGGACAACCTGGAGTACCGAGCACCGGACTGGCAGACGTTCCTCGACTCACTCGAGCCACTGGAGCTGGACGAGGACTACGCCGAATAGATCTCATCGCGGCCCGGCCGCCAGCCCCGCCGGCGGCCGCGGCGCAGCACCCACGCGCCGGTCAGCACGAGTACCGACAGTCCGACCGAACCGAGCGTCGCGAACGTTGCCACGACCCGCGTCCGCGACAGGGGATCCGCTACCGGGTCGGGCAGCGTGATCTTGCCGAGCGTCTCGATGCCGGTCTCGTTCTCGGGTATCGAGCTGATCGCCCAGTACGGGTTCACCACGCCGTTTCCGACGAACTCGTCCCACCCGTCCGCGGGACGGTCCGCGGTGGCGAGGATCCGCCGTGCCACGGCGGCCGCGGTCAGGTCCGAGCGGAACGCGCGCAGCAGTGCCACCGTCCCGGAGACGTACGCGGCCGCGAAGCTGGTGCCACCGGCATCGTAGGTCGCATATCCGCCGCCCCGGGGCGCCGGGCCGGCGATCGCGAGACCGGGGGCGGCGATGTCCACCCAGTCGCCGAACACCGAGGACGGGACGTGGTCGCCGTTCTCGTCGACGCCGGCCACTCCGATCACGCCCGGGTACGCGGCCGGGTACATCGGCGCGGGCTTGGTGCCGGGCTGCGGGGCCGCGGTCAGGTTGCCCGCGGCGGCCACCACCACGACGTTGTGGCTCACCGCGTACTCGACCGCCGACTCCAGCGCCGGGGTCGGGGCGGTCGTCAGGGACAGGTTGATGACGTCGGCGCCCCGATCGGTCGCGGTCCGGATGGCGTTGGCGATCCGGATCGGCGCGTCCCCGGTGGTCTCCCGCTTGTCGTCCCTCAGCACCCGGATCGGCAGGATCTTCGCCCCCGGCGCCACGCCGTGGAACCCCGAGTCGCCCGTCTTCAGGCCGGCGATGATGCCCGCGATGATCGTGCCGTGGCCCGCCTCGTCGCAGTCGCCGATGCCGCCGGGCTCGAGAAAGTCGGCCCCGGCGAGCACCTGACCCTTCAGCGCGGGATGGTTGTGGGACGTCCCCGAGTCGATGACCGCGACGACGATGCCCTCGCCGGTGGTGAGCGGCCAGACCAGGTCCGGGCGCAGCCGGCGCAGCGGCCACGGCCGGTCCGGCAACGGGTCGGTGATCGACTTTTGCTGCGGGCAGGCGAGCGCCGCGTGCGCGGGTTGTGCCGGTGCGATCGGGACCGTGACGAGACCCGCGACGGCGGCAAGGACCAACCCACACAACCATCGACGGGTACCGCTCACGGCCGTCAGCGTAACTCGTGCCGCAGCACCTTGCCGAGAGCGTTGCGGGGTACCGATTCGATCCACCGCCACTCGCGAGGCCGCTTGTACGGGGCGAGCCGCTCCGCGCACCACTCCTCCAGCCGCGCCCGGTCCTGGGTGCCGCCGGCCGGTACGACGAAAGCGACCACGGTCTCCCCCCACTCGGCCGAGGGCGCGCCGACCACCGCGGCGTCCGCCACGTCCGGGTGGGCGCGCAGCACCTCCTCCACTTCGCGCGGGTAGACGTTGTAGCCGCCGGTGATGATGAGCTCCTTGGCCCGTCCGCTGATCCGCAGGTAGCCGTCCTCGTCCAGCTCGCCGAGATCCCCGGTGCGGAACCAACCGTCCACAGTGAACGCTTCCGCGTTGGCGTCCGGCCGGTCGAGGTACCCGTCGATGACGTTGGGGCCGGCCACCTCGATCTCGGTGACGCCGCCCTCGCGCGGCACGAGCCGAACCGACACCCCGGGCAGCGGGAAGCCGACGGTACCGGGCCGGCGCTCGCCGTCGTACGGGTTCGAGACCAGCATGATGGTCTCGGTCATGCCGTACCGCTCGAGCACCCGCTGACCGCTGCCCTCGGCGACCGTGGCGTGCAGGTCGGCCGGCAGCGGGGCGGAACCGCTGACCGCCAGCCGCAGCGGGCGCAGGTCGGCCAGGTGCGGCGAAGCCGCCAACCGGTGGTACATCGTCGGTACGCCGAAGAACATCGTGGCGCCGGCGCGCTGTACCGCGGTGGCGACGGCCTCCGGGGCGAAGCGCGGCATGACGACCGCGGACGCGCCGGTGACCAGCGTGCCGTGCAATCCGACGCCCAGCCCGTGGACGTGGAACAGCGGCAGGCACAGGGCCAGCCGGTCGTCCGGGGTCCAGCGCCAGGCGATCCGGACGGCGTGCGCGCTGGCGAGCAGGTTCGCGTGGGACAGCGGTACGCCCTTCGGCGCGCCGGTGGTGCCGGAGGTGTAAACGACCAGCGCGGTATCGGTGGGTCGCGCGGCGTCCAGTCCCGGTACCGCCGCCCGGGACAGGCCGGCCAGATCGGGCGGGACGGCACGCAGGCCCGGTACCGCCCGGTCCGGGTCGTCGAGTATCGCCAGCGCCGGCCGTGCCTCGGCGACCACGTCGGACAGCTCGCGCGCGGTCGCCGCGGTGTTGGCGGGCACGATCGTCAGGCCGTAGCGCAGTGCGCCGACGTACGCCACGATCACGTCGATGCTCGGCTGCGCCGACAGGAGTAGCCGGTCACCCGGCGCCAGCCCGGCGGACGCGAGTCGGCCGGCCGCATCCTCGGTCCGCTCCGCCAGCTCAGCGGCGGTCGTCCGCTGACCGTCCAATGTGGAGAAAACGGTCCGCTCCGGCGCCGCCGCCCAGGCCGCCGTCCACGCCCCGACCAGCGTCCCCCCGGCCGCGAGGTCCACGCTCTCCGGCGTTACGCCGTCAGCCAGGTGAACCCGCCAGTCCGGAGGGTTCATGGGCCGAGGTCCACGATCGCCGCTACCGGGCCGCCGCCGTCGGGGCCTTGGTGCGCCGCGGAGACCGAGACGAACACGGCCGGGTCGCCGGTGACCGACGCGGCCACGCCACCCACGCACGCCTTGATCTGCCGGTGCCAGTGGACGTCGGAGTCGTCGAGCATCGCGTTGCGCCGGCCGCGCACGACGCCGTCCGACGAAGCCTCGCACTTGAGGAAGACGTTGACGAGCCGGCCGTCGAGGTCGGTGTGGTGCGGGCGCTCGGGCAGGTCGAGTCCGGCGTCGCGGATCGCCGCCCAGATGCCGTCGGCGTCCAGGGCATCGCGCATCACCGCGTGGCCGATGCGGTACCGCCCACCGATCCCGCGCACGTTGCCGACGACGACGATCTGCGCCCGGTCCAGCTCGACACCGGACGAGCAGGAGGCCACGGCCGAGTACATCGACCGGTCGTGCAGGACGGCGGTGTCCTCCGGCGGCTCGATCTCGCCGAGCGCGACCGCGATACCGAGCGCGGTCGTACCGTTCGACAGGTCCATCGACTCGTGCGTCTGCTCGGTCCACACCGTACGGCCGCGGCTCTTCGCGTCCTTGATGGTGTGGATGGTCAGCAGCGGGGTCTTCGTCTGTACATAGTGGACATCCGCCGGATCGTCGATGCCGGCCCGGGCCATCGCCTCCCGTACCCCGGCCGCAACCTTTTCGATCATCGGACCGCGACCGATCTCCTCCGGCAGCAGGGGTTCGCTCATCGCGAAGCCCACGGAGACCCGCGGCTCGTCGGTGCGCTCCGCGCGGTCGGCCGGAATCGTGGCGAACACGGTGGCGTGCGGGGACAGGACGCCATCGGTACCGCCGGACCAGACGATCGGCACCTGCGCCACCTCCTCCGGCGAGCGCGTCCCGCGGGCCACCAGCACCTCGCGGAACGCCCGGTCGGCGATGATCCTCGTGTAGTCGTTGACGCCGCCATTGCCCTCGGTCTTGCCGATGACCGCGACCACCCGGTCGGCGTCGACAATGCCGGCGTCGATCAGCCCGGCCAGGCCACTGGCATCGCTGACGTGGTGGATCGGCACCTTGCGGACTTCGATGGGTTCCGGCATCGTTCAACCCTTCCTGACGACGGTTCCGGCGCGACCGGCTACCGCGTCGGTGATCCGATCGAGCGAGGAGATTACCGCCTGGTCGCCGCCGGACTCCACGAACCGGCAGGCGGCCTCGACCTTCGGTCCCATCGAGCCGCTGGCGAACTGGCCGTCCGCGGCGTACCGGCGCAGTTCGGCGGCGGTCACCTCGCCCAGCGGCCGGGACCGGTCGGTACCCCAGTCCACGTATGCCGCGGGGACGTCGGTAGCGATGACCAGCCGCCGCACGCCGACGACCGCCCCGAGGACCGCAGCGGACAGGTCCTTGTCGATGACCGCCTCGACACCGCGCAGCACGCCGTCCGGATCGCGCACCACCGGGATACCGCCACCGCCGCCGGCGATGACGACGTAACCCGCGCCGAGCAGTCCCCGTACCGCGGCCGCGTCGAGCACCTCGACCGGCTCCGGGGAGGCGACCACCCGACGCCAACCGCGCTCCCCCCGGTCGCGCCAGATCTGGCCGTGCTCCACCATCACCGCGGCTTCGGCCGCGGAGAGGTACCGGCCGATCGGCTTGGTCGGGTTCGTGAAGCCGGGATCGTCGGCGTCCACGAGGGTGCGGCTGACGAGGGCGACCACCGGTACCGCCAAGCCACGCTCGGCGAACACGCGCTCCAGCGCGTTCTGCAGGATGAAGCCGATCGTGCCCTGGGTCTGCGCCACGCACCAGTCCAGCGGTACCGGCGGAACGACGCTGGCCGCCAGTTCGTTCTTCACGAGCAGGTTGCCGACCTGCGGCCCGTTCCCGTGGGTGATCAGCACGTCCGTACCGGCCGCGACGACGTCGGCGATCCGCTCGGCCGCTCCCGCCACGGCCGCGATCTGGTCCTCGGGCCGGGCGCGACCGTCCGATGTGGTCATCGCGTTGCCGCCGAGGGCGACGAGTACCCGGGTCATACCATGTCCACTTCGGCGTAGAGACGGCCACCGGAGAGCACGGGGTACCCGGGGCCGCGGTCGAAGAACGGTTCTCCGCCCGACCGCGCGGCGCGGAGGGACGCGCGCAGCGCGTCGGTAGCGACGGGATCATCGACCACGACGCCGTAGTCCTCCCGGGCGCCGGTGACCGACACTTTGCCCCAGGCGACGTCGCGGGCCACCTCGTCGTACGGCCGATCGAGCGGGTCGCCCCAGCCACCGCCCCCGGTCGTGCGGATCCGGATCACCTCGCCGGACCCTACCGGTTCCGCGTCGGCCAGCGCGTCTACCACGCGCTCGTTCGGCCCACCCGGGTTGACGACGATGCTGAACGGCCTCCCGGCGCGGCCACCGCGTACGCCCCAGCAGGACAGCACTGATCTGTCCGCAATGGACATGAAGTGGGCGTCGCGCAGCATGCGCAGGTGCTTGTCGTAACCGAGCCCGCCGCGGTACCGGCCCGGACCGCCGGAGTCGACGGCGAGGCCGAGTCGCTCCACGACGAACGGCCAGCGCGACTCGGCGAACTCGACCGGGATGTTGCGCGAGTCCGGTACGACATGGATGGTGTCCTCGCCGTCGGCGTAGTACCGGCCACCGGAGCCGCCGCCGAGCACCTCGCGCATCAGGTACGGCGCTCCGTCGGCGTCGGTGCCGTACACCCCGGTGTAGCGGATCGTCTCCTGGTCGGCGGGCATCCGGCCGTCGACGGCCTTGGCCAGCGCGCCGGCGAAGACGCCGAGCAGCCGGAGGATCACGAACGTGCGCGCGTTCGTCGGCGCCGGGAAGACCGGGGTGAGCAGGGTACCGGGTGGCGGGAACCGCAGCTCGAGCAGCGGTACGACGCCCTCGTTGACGTCGAGCTCGGCCGCGCGTTCCGGGCTGTCCGCGAGGTTGCGCAGGATAGGCGCCAGCCACTTCGCGAGGAAGTTGCCGGACGCGTAGTCGCCGCAGTGGTTGATCGGACCGCGGGCCTGCGGGGAGGTACCGGTGAAGTCCAGCACCAGTTTGTCCGGTGTCTTGGTCAACGTGATGCGCTGGGCGTGCAGCCGGGGCGGATCGACTCCGTCGTGCTCGGCGTAGTCCTCCCAGACGTACTCCCCGTCCGGGATCTGCGAGAGGATCTCGTCGCGGAACGTCCGCGTCGTGGTGTCGATGATGGCGTCGAAGCAGTCCTCCACAGTGGACCGTCCATAGCGGACGAACAGGTCGGAGAGTCGCTCCGCGCCCATCAGGCAGGCCGAGCACTCGGCGTCGAGGTCCGCGGCGAGCGACTCGGGCATCCGGGAGTTGCGCGTCATTATCTTCAGGGCCGCCTCGTTGGGTCGGCCCGCCTCCCAGAGCCGGATCGGCGGGACCATCAGGCCCTCCTCGAAGACGCTCGTCGCGGCCGAGGGCATCGAACCCGGTACCGCGCCGCCGATGTCGTCGTGGTGGCCGAACGCCTGCACGAACGCGACCACGTCCCCGTCGTGGAACACCGGCACGGTCACGCAGAGGTCCGGCAGGTGCCCGATACCGCCCTCGGAGAGGTAGACGTCGTTGTGGAAGTAGACGTCGCCGGGCCGCATCGTCTCCAGTGGATAGTCGCGGACCACCGGGTGCACGAGCGCCGAGTACGAGCGCCCGGTCAGCTTGCGTAGCCGGCGGTCGTGGATGCCGGCGCGGAAGTCGTGCGCGTCGCGGATCATCGGAGACCGGGCGGTGCGGCCGATCGCGGTCTCGACCTCCCGCTCGATCGACGCGAGGGTACCTTCGACGATCTCGACCAGGACGGGATCGGTCATCGCGTAATCACCAGGTTTCCGTAACCGTCCACTGTGGCCTCGAAGCCGGGATGCAGCGGTACCGTCGACCCGTACTCCTCGATGATCGCCGGGCCGACCACGACGTCGCCCGAGGCGAGCGCGGACCGCGCGTGGATGGGTGTGTCGACGAACTCCTCGTCGAAGTAGACCGGCCGCACCCCCGGCGGGACGGGCGCGGGGGTGGCGAGCGGGCGCAGTGCCGGTCGGCTGATCGGGCCGATCCCGGTCACGCGCAGGTTCACCCACTCGACCTGCTGCTCGGGCCGGTCGCGGAAGCAGTACCCGTAGAGCTGTTCGTGCGCGTCGTGGAAGGCCGCCACGGCGGCGTCGGCCAGAGACTGGTCGAACGAACCGTCGTCCACGGGCACCCGCACCTCGAACGCCTGCCCGAAGTACCGCAGGTCGGCCGTGCGGGCGAAGCGCTGCCGCTCGTCCGGAAAGCCCTCGGCGCGCAGCGCATCGACCGCGCGCGCCCGCAGTGCCGCGTAGTGAGTGTCCACCGTGGACAGATCGAGCGAGCGGTGCCGGGCGACGTACGTCTGCACGTAGTCGTTCTTCACGTCCACAGTCAACAGTCCGAACGCGGAGAGGTTGCCCGGATCGCGCGGGACCACGACCGCCCGCAGGCCCAGGATGTCGGCGAGCCGGCACAGCAGCAGCGATCCCGACCCGCCGAACGTGGTCAGCACGAAGTCCCGCACGTCCAACCCGCGCTTCACGGTGATCTGGCGCAGCGCGTTCGCCTGGTTCCACGCGGATATCTCGAGCACGCCGGCCGCGGCGCGCTCCGCGCTCAGGCCCAGCTTGTCGCCCAGCCCCCGCAAGCCGTCCCGCGCGGCCTCGACGTCCAGCGGCACCTCACCGCCGAGCAGATGCGGCGGGATCCGGCCCAGGGTCAGGTGCGCATCGGTCACGGTCGGCTCGGTGCCACCACGGCGGTAACACAGCGGCCCCGGGTCGGCGCCCGCCGAGCGCGGGCCGACCTTCAACGCACCCTCGCGCGACAGCCAGGCGATCGAGCCGCCGCCGGCGCCGACCGTGTTGATGTCGATCATTGGGATCTTCGAGGGGTACGCCCCGATGCTGCCCTCGGTCGTCAGCGTCGGCTCGCCGTGCAGCACGACGCTCACGTCGGTCGACGTGCCACCGCCGTCGAGCGTCAGCACCCGGTCGAAGCCGGCGGCCCGGGCCACGAGCGCCGCGCCGAGCGCGCCCGCCGCCGGTCCAGATAGGACGGTCGTGATGGGCTGGTGCACGACCTCGTCGGCGGAGAGTATGCCGCCGTTCGACTTCATGATCGAAAACGGTACCCGGCGGTCTTCCGCGAAGTCCGCGAGGCGGCGCGCGATCGTGGCCACGTAGCCGGCCACCCGTGGCTTGACCGCCGCGTCCACGAGCGTGGTCATCGCCCGCTCGTACTCCCGGTACTCGCGCAGCACCTCATGCGACAGCGACACGACCGCGGCCGGATGCTCCTCGGCGAGCACCTGGCGCATGCGCACCTCGTGTGCCGGGTTGGCGTACGAGTGCAGGAAGCAGACGCCGAGCGTGTCGATACCGTGGTCGCGGTACCACCGAGCGACCTCCCGGGCCGCCGCGTCGTCGAACGGCCGCAGTTCGGCACCGGTGTGGTCGAGCCGGCCGGGCACGGTACGGACGAGGTCGACCGGAACGATGCGGGGCGGCTTGACCCAGAAGTAGCTGTTGCCGTACCCGTCCGGCACGCTCTGCCGCGCGATCTCGAGCAGGAACTCGAAGCCCTCGGTGGTCACGAACCCGAGCCGGTCGATCGCGCCCTCGAGCAGCTGGTTGGTCGCGACCGTCGTACCGTGGCAGATCGCGGTGACGTCCCCCGGAGCGGCGCCTAGCTGGTCGAGGATCTTGTGGATGCCGGCCAGGAAGCCCTCGGCCGGGTCCGCCGGAGTCGACGGCGTCTTCGTGGTAGCCAGCTCGCCGCTGTCCTCGTCGAACGCCACGACGTCGGTGAACGTGCCACCGGTGTCCACGCCGATCCGGATCTTCCCCACTCGAGCATTCAACCCCTCTTCGCCGATCAAGGACAAATCAACGTGATTGGATCTCTAAACCACGTTGATTTCTCCTCGATCGACATAGGTAGGGCTGCTTTCATCCTTTCGGATATCTATCCTTGTACATCCATCGTCGTTACTCTCCGCCAATCAAAGGAGGGAGCGACTTGATGAGACTCCGGATTTTGGGCCTGGTCAGCGCGGGTGCCACCGTAGCCGCGTTGGCCCTGGCGACCCCCACCTCGGCGGCGACCGGGCAGATCCTGGGCGCGGGTGGTCCGCATGCCGTGGCGGGCAGCTACCTCGTCGTCATGAAGGACGGGGTGACCGCGAGCGCCGCCGGCCTGGCAGCGAAGTACGGCGCAAGCGTCGGGCACACGTACAGCCACGCGCTGCGCGGCTTCGAGGCCCGTGTGAGTGAGGCTGGCGCCAAGCGGCTCGCCGCCGACCCGGCCGTGAAGTACGTAGAGCAGAACAGCATCGTCTGGGGCGACGCCACGCAGTCCCCCGTGCCGTCGTGGGGTCTGGACCGCATAGACGCCCGCAGCGGACTAGACAACTCATACACATACCCGAACACCGCGGCGAATGTGCACGTTTACAGCGTCGACACCGGAGTCGCCAGCCACACGGACTTCGGCGGCCGCTTGAGCACCACTGACGGCTTCGACGCGATCGACGGCGCTCTTCCCGCCGCCGACTGCAATGGCCATGGCACGCACACCTCCAGCACCGCCGGCGGCACCACCTTCGGCGTGGCCAAGGGTGTCACGATCGTTCCGGTCCGGGTGCTCGACTGCAACGGATCCGGCACCTTCGCTCAGGTCATCGCCGGCGTCGACTGGGTGACTGGGCACGCGATCAAGCCCGCCGTGGCGAACATGAGCCTCGGTGGTGGGGCCACCGCCGCCCTCGACACCGCGGTCACCAACTCGATCAACTCCGGCGTCGTCTACTCGGTCTCGGCCGGCAACTCCAACGCCAACGCCTGCCAACAGTCGCCGGCCAGGGTGCCAGCGGCCATCACCGTCGGCGCGACAGACATCAACGACAACCGTGCCTCGTTCTCCAACAAGGGCCGGTGCCTGGACCTCTTCGCACCTGGCGTGGCCATCACCGGAGCGTGGCTCGACGACGGAACCAACACGATCAGCGGCACGTCGATGGCAGCGCCTCACGTGACAGGCGCGGCGGCCATCCTGCTCTCAGTTCACCCGACGTGGACACCATCGCAGGTTCGGAACCAGATCGTCGCCGACGCCACCCGCGGCGTCGGTAACCGGGGCGGCGGCTCGCCCAACCTGCTCCTGTTCATCGATCAAACACCCGAGACGCCCTAACTCCCCCTCTCACCCCGGGGTGTTCGGTTCGGTCGTGGACCGGACACCCCGGGGTGCCCCTCAAACTGTTGGTCGCCGCTGGCCGGCGCACTCCCAGACATCGAGCACACCCCCACCGATGTCTGGGAGGACAGTCATGACACGTCGGCGCCTGTTGCTGACGGTGGCTCTGGTCGTCGCGCTGGTAGCCGGCACCGCCACCATCGCCCTGAGCTTCCTAATCCACCGCTCGCCCAGCGAGACCCCGCCCAGCCCGCTGATCTTCATCGTCGACCCGACGGTCGACCCGTCGGTCGAGGGCGTCGAGCCCATCGAGGGCCGTACCGAGCAACGAAAGGTCGGCGCCCTGGCCGCCCCCGACGGCGCGGTGGCCGAGCTGGTGTTGGACGAGGTGATCGTCCACGTCGCCGAAGCGGCCCAGCTACGTTCCTTTCTGGACCGCTGGAACGGCCAGGTACTGGACTCGTTCCCACCGGATTCCCTGGGACAGGACCACCTGATCCGGGTCGACACGAGCCGCGCCGATATCACGCGGCTGCCGGCCGACCTGCTCGCCACCGAACCCGGGCAGGCGGGCGAGCACCGGGCCAGCGACGAGCGGGTACTGCGGCTGCTCGCCCTCGCGGCGGCGGAGTGGAAGGCCGGCACGGAGCTGGTGGTCGACTGGCTGGTCGAGCCGGTCGGCATCACCGACGGCCAGGTGTACGAGTCCGAAGACATCACGACGGAGGTGGACGGGAAGGAGGTGCGGAAGAACGTCTTCGACTGGTCGTACATGCGTACCGGCGGAAACCTGGACATCGGCGTGGCCGCGGCCTGGCAGTTGCTCGAGGCGCACGGCAAGTTGAAGCCGCAGGTGCGGTACATGGTCCTGGACGGCGGCTTCAGCGTGAACTTCGACTTCCCGAAGAACCCGAAGATCCGCAAGGGCGAGTGGGGCAAGAAGAACCCGCACAACTGCTCGAACGGCAAGTCCTGCCCGTACCACGGGACCGACGTGGTGCTCGCCGCGATGGCCACGGTGAACAACGAGTACGGTACGGCCGGTCCCGCCGGTCCGGTGGTGTCCCAGCTCATCGCCGTGGGCAACGACTACGACTACTGGACCCGGCTGCGGCGCCTCGAGGACATGGTCGCCGAGGAGCACCCGGATGTCGTCAACTTGAGCTTCACCCACCGGGTGGACGCGGGTGGGGCGTACGCGGAGAGGTGGACCGACCGGCGCATGCGGCACGTGCGCGACCACGGTGCGCTGATCGTCGCGGCCGCCGGCAACAACGGCGAGAACGTGGACGTGGACCGGCTCTACGTACCGTGCGAGAGCCAGTATGTGATGTGTGTCGGCGGCCTGAGCCGCGACTCGACCGCGGTGAGCGCGGACTCCAACTTCGGTACCGGCGACAGCCCCACGTCGGTGGAGATCTACGGCCCGATGTGCGTGCGTACGATCAACGACCCGAACAAGTCGGCGCTGGACTTCACCACCCGCGACACCTGTGGTACCAGTTTCGCCTCGCCGTTCGTCGGCGGCGTCGCCGCGCTCGTCATGGCCGCCGATCCCAACCTCGGTCCGGAGGACGTACGGAAGATCCTGAACGACACCGCGAACGTGGGCGGGCTGGGCAGCAAGGTGACCGGCAGCCAGCGGCGGGTCAACGCGCTGAAGGCGGTGGCGCGGGCGCTCGGAGTCGAGGTGGTACCGCCGGTCGTGAAGATCGACGCCCCGGCGCCGGGCAAGCAACTGAAGGTAGAGAACTGGGTCGACCTGCGCGGCTCGGCGACCGACTTCATGGGCCGGCCCGTGAAGATCCACTGGGCGAGTGACCGCGACGGGGACCTGACCGACGGTTCGAAGACCAGCGTGCCGCCACTCAGTGAGGGCAAGCACGTCATCACCGCGTCCGCCACCGACAGCACCGGACGTACCAGTTCGGCGACGGTGACCGTCGAGGTGGTCGACACGCCACCACAGGTCAAAGTGGTGTCGCCCGCGCCCGGCCTCGAGGTCACCGAAGGCGACGATGTCGCGCTCGTCGCGGACTCGATCGATCCGGACACCTGGCAGCAACTGCCCACCGGCAAGGGTCAGTGGGAGGTGCGGCGAGGTACCACGGTCGTGCACACCGCGGACGGCCACACCGCGACGCTAACCGGGTCGAAGGTGACGCCGGGCTCGTACACCGCACGGTTCACTGTGGACGGTGTGAGCGCTCAGGCGTCGTTCACGGTGAAGGCGCTACCGCCGGGGCAGGACAAGCCGGTGGCCGTCATCACCAAGCCGACCAAGGCCGTCTCCATCGGCAACGGGGAGAGCATCACGTTCTCCGGCACCGGTACCGACCCAACCGACGGAGCGCTCCCCGGCACCCGCTACCGCTGGGTCGCCACCAGCGGCGCCGTGTCGAAGGTGCTCTGCGAGGGCAGCTCGCTGAGCAGAGCCCCGGCTCCGGGCGGCATCCTGCTACCGCGCAACTGCGCGTCGTTCACCGTCAAGGGTTCCCAAATCGGCATCGCCAACGGTGACATCGGCTATACACAGTGGACGGTCACACTGTACGTGTACGACCTCGACGGCAACCGCGACAGCGACACGGTGAAGGTCGGCGTCCAGTACCACGAGGGCTAGCGGCCGTGCGGGAAGCGTGATTGCGCGGGGCGGCGAAGGTCGTCCAGATGGCGCTCGACGAGCGCGAGGTTGCGGTCGGCGAGGTGGTCGAAGCGCTGCGGCACGTTCGAGCCCGGCGTGAGGGAAGCGAGGGCGGTCTGCGGATCCAGGCGGGCACTGACCCAGCCCTGGTGGGAGGCGGCCCTCGCGACCACCTCGGCGACCGGTGTGACGATCATCGAGTTGCCGAAGTACAGGAAGCCGCCCGGGTCGCTGCCGGTGGCGTTGGCGCCGACGACGTACACGTGGTTGTCGTAGGCCCGGGCCCGGTTCGTCAGCTCCCAGATGTCGGCCGAGCGCAGCAGCGCCGACGGCCGGCAGATGACCTCGGCGCCCCGGACCGCCTCGATCCGCGCCAGCTCGGGATAGTCGCCGTCGAAGCAGATCATCAAGCCGATGCGGGCCAGGTCCGTCTCCACCACCACGGCCTCGTCGCCGGGGGTCACCCAACCGCCGCCGGCGCGGTCCTCGCCGCAGAACAGGTGGGTTTTCCGGTACGCCCCCAGCACGTCACCTGTCCGTCCAATGAGGACAGCCGAGTTGTACACGGTCCCGCGCTCCGGCCCGCGCTCGTAGGTGCCCAGCACCACGTGTACCCCGAGCCGACCAGCTACCTCCTGCAGCGGCGCGGTCAGCGGTCCCGGTACCTCCGCCACGAGGTCCCACAGCTCCTCGGGCGCGACGCCCGGGTCGAACCCGGTCGTCGCCGCCTCGGGCAGCACGACAAGCTCCGCCGAGGTAGCCGCCACGCACCGCTCGACGTGGTCCACACAGGACTCCAGGTTGGCCTTGACCGTTTCGGAACGCAGCGGTCCGGGTGCTGGCGCGAGCTGAACAGCGGCTGCGACGAACGTACGCATAAGCCCATCATCCCCCCGCTCCGACAGCCTGCGCGGGAGGGGGTACTAGGGGGAAAGCGTAACCGGGCGCATATTGACCGGTCGATCCCCCACCCACAGGATGAGCCCGACAGCATTGAATCGCTCCAGAAGAGCGACACCCTCGCCGTGGCCTCGATCGACTAAGGCGGCCGATCGGGGTCGATTCAGCCCTCGGGCGTCCGGGCGCCCCCTATTCATCGACGTCTCTCTGCATCCATCAGGTGCGAGGGCGTCTGGCGCTCCGTGAGCCTGTTCGGGAGGAGAACCTTCAGTGTACGGAGACCAGAGACAGGCGCGCCCACGTGGCCGTGGCCGTCGCTTCTTGCGTAGAAACCCGATCCTCGTCAGCTTCTTCGCGCTCGTTGTGGTGGGCACAACGGTGCTCGCCGGCAACGCGGTAGCGGGTGCCGGCAGCGGCATCCAGGCGGTCCCCTTCGAGATTCAGACCCTCGACGGCAGCGGCAACAACGTGGCCAACCCCACCTGGGGTCAGTCCGGGCGGCCGTACGCCCGCGTGGCCCCGGCCCGCTACGCCGACGGCATCAGCGTTCCCCCCGCCGGGCCCAACACCCGCCGGGCCAGCAACCGGCTGCACAACGACGTGAACCAGAACGTCTTCTCCGAGCGCCAGGTCGGCCAGTGGGGCTTCGTCTGGGGCCAGTTCATCGACCACACGTTCGGCCTTCGGGACGAGGCCGGTACGGCCGCGAACATCCCGTTCAACGCCGGTGACCCGCTCGAGGACTTCACCAACACGCTCGGGACCATCCCGTTCACCCGGTCGGCGGCCGCTCCGGGTACCGGCACGAGCACGGCCAACCCGCGGCAGCAGACCAACACGGTCAGCTCGTACATCGACGCGTTCCCCGTCTACGGCGGTACGAACGCCCGGCTGGACTGGCTGCGGGAAGGCTCCAACGACGGCAACCCGGCCAACAACGACGCTCGGCTGCTGATGCCGAACAACTACCTGCCGCGGCGGGACGCGCGGGGCAACCCGGCCGCCGCGCCGACGATGGCCATCGACGGCCGGCTGTTGGCCAACCCCAACTCGGCGTCGGTCGCCGGCGACGTGCGGGCCAGCGAGAACATCGAGCTGAACGCGACGCACACGCTGTTCGCCCGCGAGCACAACCGGATCGTGTCGCTGCTGCCAACCTCGCTCAGCCAGGAGGACAGGTTCCAGATCGCCCGGCGTATCGTCATCGCCGAGCAGCAGTACATCACCTACAACGAGTGGCTGCCGGCGATGGGCATCAACCTGCCCGCGTACACCGGGTACAACCCGGGCGTCAACGCCACGCTGACCAACGAGTTCGCGACGACGGGTTACCGGGCGCACAGCATGATCCACGGCGAGTTCGAGGTCGAGACCGACGCCGACCGGTACACCCAGGCGCAACTCGACGCGTTCGAGGCCGGGGGCGTCGAGGTGGCCGTGGACGGCGACGAGGTCGCGCTGGCCATCCCGCTGAACGTGGCGTTCTTCAACCCGACGCTGGTACCGGCGATCGGCCTCGGCCCGCTGATGCAGGCCCTGAGCCTCGAGCCGCAGTACAAGAACGACGAGCAGATCGACAACCAGCTCCGCAGTGTGCTCTTCCAGGTACCGGTCTCCGGCAACCCGGAGTGCCTCGACGGACCCACTCTGCCGGAGTGCTTCCAGGGTGTGGTCGACCTCGGTGCCATCGACATCGAGCGCGACCGTGACCACGGCATCCCGACCTACAACCAGCTCCGCGTGGCGTACGGGCTGCCTGCCCGGACGTCGTTCACCCAGATCACCGGTGAGTCGACCGCGACGTTCCCGGCCGGTTCCGGTGTCGACAACCCGAACAGCCTGGACTTCGACCAGCTGGTCGACGTCTTCGGCGTCTCGTTCCCGGTCGACGAGGCGCGGGACCCGGTGCGGGCGGTACGCCACTCGACGACCGCGGCCCGGCTGTCGGCGCTCTACGGCGGCAACGTCAACAACGTCGACGCGTTCGCCGGCATGGTTTCCGAGCCGCACATCGCCGGTAGCGAGTTCGGCGAGCTGCAGCGGGCCATCTGGACCCGCGAGTTCCGCAACCTGCGCGACGGTGACCGGTTCTTCTACGCCAACCAGTCCGCGGCGCTGAACTTCATCCGCAGCACGTACGGGATCGACTTCCAGACCAGGCTGGGCGACGTCATCGCGCGGAACACCGACATCCCGCGCGCCGAGCTGCCGGTCAACGTGTTCTTCCCGCACGGCGACGTACCGCCGACGAGCTGCAGCGTTCGCTACCGCATCAACAGCCAGTGGGGCGGCGCGAGCCCCGGCTTCAACACCACGCTGACCATCACCAACACCGGTAGCACGCCGCTCCCGGGTGGCTGGACCTTGCGGTTCGTCTTCCCGAACGGGCAGGTGATCTACGACAACTGGGACAGCACGATTGTCCAGGACGGGGCGCGTGTTCCTGTCGAGAACGTCTCCACCAACGCCTCGATCGCACCGGGGCAGAGCCGCGACGGGATGGGCTTCAACGCCACCTGGAACGGCGTAACGAACGGCCGGCCCACGGCGATATCGCTGAACACGACCCCATGCTCGATAACTAGCTAGTCAGTCCGTTCTGCGGCGGCGGCTCACCATCGCGCCGACCACGGCACCGAGAAGGGCCGCCGCCGCACCGAACAGCACACCC
>DASRII010000050.1:0-4150 GCA_035650075.1 Micromonosporaceae bacterium
ACATGCTCTGTTCGAACGAGTGCACGTGGCCCGCCAGCGTCCCGCCCGGGTCGAGTTCGCAGATGCCGAAGCCGGTGTGCACGGCACCCGGCACGGACTCGTCGACGATCGCCCAGCGGCGGAACCCCGGCGCCGCCTCGACGAAAGAGGCCTCCGAGGCCCGGCGGACCACGTGCCTGGACATCAGATCTTCGGAAGCTGGAAGCCGGACGTGGACACGACGTAGTCCCGCGACTGGTACGCGAGGTTCGCCAGCCGGTTCAGGTCGACGTCGAGGAGCTTGCCGTGCCGCTTCTTGGCCGTGCCCGCCACCCAGACCGAGTCGACGTTGCTGGTGTCCATGGCGAACACCACCGCGCCGATCGGGTCGTTCACCGGCAGCACGTTGACCAAGTCGGTACGCAGCATGATGACGTCTGCCTCCTTGCCGGGCGTCAGGCTGCCGGTCTTGTGGTCGAGGCGGTTGGTGCGGGCGCCCTCGATCGTGGCCCACGCCAGCACGTCGCGCGTGGTGGCCGGCTCGGGCACGTTCTCCTCCCCGGACAGCTTGCGGTCGAAGATGGCGGCGTGCTGGGCCGACAGGATTCCCTGCATCTGGGTGAACATGTCGGCCGGTACGTTCGTCTCGACGTCGACGGACAGGCTCGGCTTGAGCCCGCGGTCGAGGAAGCGCTGGGTCGGTACCGCGCCGTGGCCCATCATCATCTCGACCGGTACGGACAGCGTGACGCCGCCTCCACTGTCGACGATCATCTGGATCTCTTCGTCGTTGAGCGTCGTGCAGTGGATGTACGTCGTGTCCGGTCCCATCAGGCCGGCCTTGCCGTACTCGGCGACCTTGCCGTGCTTGCCGAACGAGCCGACGCCCACGTGCATCGTGATCTGGGCGTCGACCGAGCGGGCCAGCTCGGCGTGTGCCTGGCAGTTCTCCATCGGCGCGAACTCCGGCCCGTACACCGCCAGCCCGTACGTCAGCAGCTGGTCCTTTGTCGTGAAGTGCTCGTTGGCCGCGCGCAGGAACCACTCGGGCTGCTTCTCGTTCCAGTCCCCGGCCCACGGGAAGCCGTACGCGAACAGCGACCGGATGCCGCTCTCCTTCAACGCGGCGATGGCCCCTTCGGTGTGCTCCGGCGAGTACTGGATGTGCGACCAGTCGGTGATGGTGGTGACGCCGGCGTTCAACGCCCCGTACGCGCTGATGAGGTTGCCCGCGTAGACGTCCTCGCCCCGATAGGCGGGCGACAGCGTACCGAGGACGAACGCGAGGTAGCTGATCTCACCCTCGAGCGGTACGTCGGTGCCGATGTTGCGCAGGATGCCTTCCCACATATGCCGGTGGGTGTCGACGAAGCCGGGCATGACCACCGTGTTCGAGGCGTCGACCACCTCGGCGTCGCCCGCCTCCAGGTTCGGGCCTACCGCGGCGATCTTCGTGCCGTCGATCAGGACGTCGGCCTGCGTGAAGTTGCCGATCGACGGGTCCATCGTGACGACGATGCCTCCGCGTAGAACGGTTCTGGCCATTGGTCTCTCTCCCTTGGGTAGGTCAGTAGGCAGCCAGGGCCCGTACGGCGTCGGTCAGCTTGTCGACGGTCGGGATCACCTGCTTTTCGAGGTCGTCGGCGAACGGCAACGGTACGTTCGCTCCGGCGACACGTTTGATCGGGGCATCGAGCAACTGGAAGCCTTCATCCGCGACGATGGATACGACGGTGGCTCCCCAGCCGCCCTGGTACGGGTTCTCTTCCACGACTACCAGCTTGGAGGTGCGCTCGAGGGACGCGAGCACGGTACGCATGTCCAGCGGTATGAGGCAGCGCAGGTCCACCACCTCGACCGAGATGTCCTCTGTGGACAGTTGATCGGCGGCGGCCAGCGCCATGGGTACCGTCGACGCGAGCGCCACGACCGTCACGTCGCTGCCCTCGCGGACCACGGCCGCCTGGCCCAGCTCGACGACGTGCCCCTCCGGCGGCCGCGGGCCGGAGCTGGCGAACAAACCCTTGTGCTCGAAGAAGACCACCGGATCGTCACTGCGGATCGCCGCCGCCATCAGGCCGATCACGTCCGCCGGCGTCGAGGGCGCCACGATCTTCAGTCCGGGTACGGTGAACGCCCAGTTCTCGACCGCCTGGGAGTGCTGGGCGCCGAACCCGAGCCCGCCGCCGTTCGCGGTACGCACGACGAGCGGCACGGTCACCTGACCGCCGGTCATGTACCGCACCTTCGGGATCTCGTTGGCCAGGTAGTCCCAGCAGCAGGCGAGGAAGTCGCTGAACATGATTTCGGCGACCGGGCGCAGGCCGGTCATCGCGGCGCCCATCGCGGCACCGACGATGGCCTGCTCGGAGATCGGGGTGTCCCAGATCCGCTCCGGACCGAACTCGTTGAAGAGTCCCACGGTGGTCTTGAAGACGCCCTCGGCCGGTCCGATGTCCTCGCCGAGACAGACGACCGTCGGGTCGCGGCGCATCTCCCGCGCGATCCCCTCGGCCACTGCCTCCCGGTACGTCAGGTCCGCCACGCCGCACCCCCGTCCGCCCACACATCGGTGAACGCCTCCGCGAGGTCGGGGGCGGGTGCGTTCTTCGCCGCGTCGACGGCCTCGTCGACGATCCGCTTCGCCTCGGCGTCCGCGCCGGCGATGGCCTCCTGGTCGACGCCCAACGCCTCCAGACGCGCCCGGGCGATGTCGAGCGGGTCGTGCTTCATCCACCGCTCGACCTCTTCCGCGGGCCGGTATTTCGCCGGATCCGCGCGGCTGTGCCCGTAGTGTCGGTAGGTCTGCGCCTCCACGATCGTCGGCCCTTCTCCGGCCCGCGCCCGTTCGGCTGCCTTGGACACGGCCTCGTAGACCACGACGACGTCGTTGCCGTCGATGACCTCCGCCGGAATCCCGTATGCGCCGGCCCGGTCGGCGGCCGGGTTGGGGACCGGGGTCACGGCCGAGATCGGCGTGTACTCCATGTAGAGGTTGTTCTCGCAGACGAACAGCACGGGCAGCTTCCACACCGCGGCGAGGTTGAGCGCCTCGTGGAACGCGCCGATGTTCGTGGCGCCGTCACCGAAGAACGCGACGGCCACCTGGTCGGTACCGCGCAGCTTCGCCGACCACGCGGCACCGGCCGCCATCGGCAGGTGGGAACCGACGATGGCGTACGAGCCGAGCATCCCGCTGACCGCCTTCGTCAGGTGCATCGAGCCACCCTTTGCCTTGCACAAGCCGGTAGCCCGGCTCATCAGCTCGGCGAGGCACTCCTCCGGGGTGGCGCCGCGGGCCATCGCGTGGTGGTGACCGCGGTACGTCGCGAAGACGTAGTCGTCCGGGTGCAGCGCCGCGCTCGCGCCCACCGCCACCGCCTCCTGCCCCGAGGCGAGGTGCGTGGTGCCCTTGACGAGACCGGCCATGAACATGTCGTACGCGGCCTTCTCGGTACGCCGGATGACGGCCATCTGTCCATAGAGGACCAATAGTTGGTCGCTATCCACGACCGGCCTCCGTGTTCAGGTTGGACTGCGCTTCCCGCAACGTGTTCAGCGGACCGTCCACTGTGTAGTAACGCTTGCCGGCCACGAGCAGCTCCTCGGCCGGGAACTTCGTGATGACCTCGCAGCCGGTGGCCGTGACGACGACCTCCTCCTCGATCCGCGCGGCCGACCAGCCATCCGCGGCGGGCCAGTACGTCTCGAGCGCGAACACCATCCCCTCTTCCAACGGCTCGGGATGGTCGAGCGAGACGAGCCGGCTGAAGATGGGCTTCTCCCAGATGGACAGGCCGACCCCGTGGCCGTACTGCAGCGCGAACGCGGCCATCTCGTCGGCGAAGCCGAACTCCTCGGCGCGCGGCCAGATCGAGACGATGTCCGCGGTGGTGGCGCCGGGCTTGACGAGCGCGATGGCTCGGTCCATGTACTCGCGGCAGCGCACGTACGCGTCGCGCTGTGCCCGGGACGCGCTGCCAACCGCGAAGCACCGGTAGTAGCACGTGCGGTAGCCGAGGTGGCTGTGCAGGATGTCGAAGAACGCCGGGTCGCCGGGCCGGATGAGCCGGTCACTGTACACGTGCGGGTGCGGTGAGCAGCGCTCGCCGGAGATGGCGTTGACGCCCTCGACGTACTCGCTGCCGAGGTCGTAGAGCACCTTACTGAC
>DASRII010000051.1:0-2874 GCA_035650075.1 Micromonosporaceae bacterium
CGACCACGGATCAGGAGGCTACGAGATGACTGTCCAACCCCTCATCGTCGTCGGCGTCGACGGCTCCTGGCGCCGCACCGGCGCACTCGAGTGGGCGCTGCACGAGGCGTTGCTGCGCCGTACGCCGTTGCGTGCTGTGCATGTGGTCGATCAACACGCGCAGTCCTACGGACCGGTCGACATCGACGGCCAGCGGTACAGGCCGGTCCCGGTCGACGACGAGGCCACGATGCTGATGGACGAGGTGGCGAGGCACGTCCGGGCGGTCGACCCGGCCCTCGATCTCGATGCGGACATTGTGGCCGGGCCCCCAGGGCGGAAGCTCGCCGAGATCGGCGCGGATGCGAGGATGCTGGTCGTCGGCCGGCGGGGGTTGGGGACGTTCACCAGGCTGCTGATCGGATCGACGTCCGAGGCGGCCGCGAACCATGCGCAGGGCCCGGTGGTCGTCGTACCGGACGACTGGCAGCCGCAGCGACACCGCGGTGAGCCGATCGTGGTCGGCGTCGACGGTACGTCGCCCAGCGAAGCTGCGCTCGAGTTCGCCTTCGAGGCGGCGACCGCGCACGACGTACCACTGTGGATGGTGCACGTGTGGGACGTCCCTCCGGCCGCCGCGTGGGACACCGCCGCGATCTCCGACGTCCACGACCGTTGGAAGGCCATTGCCGAGCGGACGCTCGACCAGGTCGCGGAGCAGTGGCATCGCAAGTACCCCGACGTCGACCTCCGGCAGAAGGCGCGCCAGTCGCACCCTGTACTCGGACTCCTGGACGCCGCCACCGCGACCGACGCGCAGCTGCTCATCGTCGGTGGTCGCCGGCAGAACCGGATGACCGGGCTGCTGCTGGGCTCGGTCGCCAGGGGAGTCCTGCACCACGCGACCTGGCCGGTCGCCGTGGTTCACGAGAGGCGCGGGGCGCAACGGTTGGAGAGCTGATGCATACAGTCGCCACAGGAGCGGTAGTCGTCGAGGTCGACGGCAGTGCCGATGGTTTGCGGGTCGTCGACTTCGCGTCGGCGGACGCATTGAGGACTGGGGCGGACCTGCTACTCGCCGCGCCGTACCGGAGTTTCGCCGGCGCGCCGCCGCAGCGGCCGCCGTGGTCCCGGGACGAGGCCGAGCGCCGGCTACGTGAGGCGGTTGCCCACGTCCACCGCCAGATCGGTCACCAGATCCCGGTACGCACCGTCGCCCGGGACGGGCACCGGCTCGACGTGCTGGCGCAGCTCGGCTGGACCGCACGCCTGCTGGTGGTGCCGCGGCAACGTGCCCGCGGCCCGCAACGGCTGGTCGCGGCAGCGCACGATGTCGCGCTCGCGGCCCGCAGCCGGTGTCCCGTCATCGTCGTACCGCGGGAGTGGAAGCCGTCCCGCGCGGACCGGATAGTCGCCGTCGGGGTGGACGGGACCGCACTGTCGTGGGAGGCGGTCGAGTATGCGTTCAGCGCGGCCGAGCAGCGGGCCGGCAAGCTCATCGTCGTGCACGCGGACACCCCGCCATGCCGGCCGGTGGGCCAGGACGCCGAGCAGGCCTGGATCGCCGCGAACGACCTGACGGTCGCAGAGACGCTGGCCGGCTGGCAGGAACGCCACCCCGACGTGCCGGTCGTCCGGCTGGTCACGTCCGAGCCGGTGCTCGAAGCTTTGCCGCGCCGGTCGGCACTCGCCGGCCTGCTGGTGCTCGGCGTGCACATCGACCATAACCGCACCATCGGCGACCCGGTGGCTCGCCGGGCGGTTGCCGCTGCCACTTGCCCGGTCGCGATGGTGCGGCACCACGTGACCGTGTCGGAGCGCCAGCGCCTGCCTCGGGAGGTGAGCCACCGATGATCACCGCCGCGATCGCCATCTTGCTGGTCGCCCACGGGCTGATCCATCTCGCGATCTGGGCTCCGCCGCCTCCGGCGCCGGAACGGCCGGTGCCGTTCGTCCCGGACCGGTCGCCCGTTCTCACGGCGAGTCGTCTGCCGCAGACCGAGATCCACTCCGTCGCCTTACGCCTGGCGCTGGTGGTGACACTCGCGTTCGCGCTGGCCGGCATCGCAACGGCCTTCGGCGCGGCCTGGACTCCTGTGGCGGCTGCCTGCGCCGCCGTGCTCGGCCTGGTGCTGAAGCTGCTGTTCTTCCACCCGTGGCTGACCATCGGCGTGCTGCTCGACCTGGCGGTACTGGCGGCCGCGGTGAGCGGTTGGCCGTTCAGCCTGACCTGACCCTCCCGAGAGGAGTTGTCATGAGCAATCCGGTGATCCACTTCGAGATCGGCGGTCGGGACGCGGAGCGCCTGACGTCGTTCTACCGTGAGCTGTTCGACTGGCAGCTGCAGCCGGCCGGGCCGGACTAGTGGCTGGTGCCGCCCGAGGCCGGCGGGATCGGCGGCGGGCTGATGCACGCGCGCGCGGGACATGCCCGCCTATCTCACCGTGTACGTCGCGGTCGACGACCTGCGTGAGACGCTCGACCGGGCCGCCGAGCTCGGTGCCACGACCGCGGTCGAGCCGATGGACATCCCGGGCATCGGAAGCTTCGCGATGTTCACCGACCCGGACGGCAACCTGGTAGGGCTACTGCGTGAGAACCGGGACGTGGAGCCGCGCTGAGGCCGGCACAGCCGCCGCCAGCGGAGTTCCAGCGGATAGCGCCGTTCAGGCTCCGGTGCGCGTGCGCAGGTCGCGGTGGGCCCGCCCGACCTCCTCGCCCCAGCGACGGGCGTGGTCGATCTCGCCGTCCGAGAGCGGTCCCGCGGTGTCGCTCACGTAGAAGCTCTGTGGTGGCACCAGCACGGCGTGGCCGCGCCGGCGGAGCAGCTTCGCTGCGCCGCGGGCGGCCGACCCGGGCAGATGGCGGACCTTGTCGATCCGGGTGTCGAAGGTG
>DASRII010000052.1:0-21569 GCA_035650075.1 Micromonosporaceae bacterium
GTGAACAGGGCGGCCCGCAGCGACGCGGTCGACAGCGGGTGCGCGGCCACCGGCCGTCCAAGGTGGACCATGACCGAGCCGCCGTGGTACCCGACGATGCCGAGCCGCCACAGGTAGTGCAGCAGGTTCGTACTGTCGGACTGTCGGGAGTAGTTCATCGCCTGTTTACACGTCTGTGATGTCCTAATATATTGGCATCGATCGTCCCAAACTGTGGGACGAGCGGACCAAGTGATGGGAGAGATCGAGTGGCCAAGAAGCAGGAGACGACCGGCGTCCGCGAGCAGCGCGACGCCCTGGGCCTGTCCCGGGCCGTCCTGACGGAGCTAACCGGCCTGACGCCGGCCAAGATCTGGCGGGCGGAGCAGGGCCGGGCCAGCCAGGAGGAGGCGCAGGTCCTGGCCGCCGCGCTGGAGAGCGTCGCGACCAACGGGCTGCCCGAGCACCTGCAGGCGCGGACCCGCGGCGCCGGCGAGGGAGCTGGCCGGGTCAGCCGCGCCGTTCTGGTCAACCGGCTGCAGGTCGTGCGCACGCTGCTGGCGGAGGCGGCCGCGGCCCGGACCCTGAGGGAGGTCCGGGCGCTGCTGGAGCAGGCGGAGGCCGCGGCCGCCGGGACGGGGGAGAGCGAGTGAGCGAGACCTTCGGCCAGTGGCTGGCCCGGCTGCGCCGGCAGCGCGGCTGGTCCCAGCGGCAGCTCGCGGAGCGGCTCAGCGTCGCAGCCCTCTGCCCGACCGTTACCCGGAACGAGGTGTCGCGCTGGGAGTGCGGCGGGCGGACGCCCGACGCCTTCTGGTGCGCCTGGCTGGCCGACACGCTCAACGTGTCGTACGGCGAGTTGCTGGCCGCGAGGAGCGGGCGCGTCCCTACCGCGCCCGCTCACCGAGACCCAGTCTAGGCAACGACTACGGGATCGCTCCAGTGGGTACCTAACCCGCTGGGGCGATCTTTTAGATGTCCACGCCCGTGTCGCCGGGGTCGGGGCCCATGTTCCACACGCACAGCTCGATGATGTCCTCGGTGCCGTCGGCGAAGATGGTCGCGTTCCCGGTGCCGGCGAGCCGCGCGACGCACAGCAGCACCGACAGGGTGCCGTCAGCCGCGATCGGCAACGTGGCGAAGATGGTCTTATGTTCGGGGACGTTGGCGTCGGTCTGTCGCGTCTGGATCTTCGACCCGGGCAGGATCGTGTCGGTGACCCCGGCGTCCACGCCGTCGAGCCGGTACCGGACCCGGGCCCTGACCTCGTCGTTGGTCACGGAGCTGTCCAGGCCCAGGGGGCTCGACTGGACGGCGACAAGATCCCCAGACAGGACCGGAATCGACGACACACGCAGTACGCCGATGTCCGTTGTGGACGTGGAGGCGGAGGACGAAGTTACCCGCCGACCACGCCTGATAATCTTCTGAACTGCCTGGTTCAACTGCGCCGCAGTCGGCTCCTGAAGTGCGTTAAAAGGTGAAGTCATCGCGCTATCCCCGTTCGTGGAAACAGTTTGACCTCAGAACCGGCCGGCAACACCTTGCTGACCCCGTTAACCGCCCGGGTGACCGTCACAATTTGCGGGGACGACGCGCCGACCACACCCTGCACAGTCATCCGCTCACCGGCGATCATGATGTCGGCGAACACGGTCAGGCTTGTGGCGAGCAGCGGATACCCGGCTGCCGTGGCCACACTCAACGTCCCATCGTTCGCGGCGTGCTCACCGTCGAGGGTTTGCCCGGCAAGCCCCAAAACACCCAACGTTCCACCTTCGATCCGGAACACCCGGTACGGGCCGTACGGGGTGTTGTTGGACGTCAACCGCCACTCAAACGCCGTCAAATGCTCCGTGTAGCCCTGCAACAGCAACTCGATGAGGTTCGGTGGCAGCCAGGCCGGCGGGTTGTCGACGGCCAGGTAGTCACCGATGTCCAGACCGACGACGCCGTTGAGGAGGCTGGCATCCGCACGGAACGGCGCACGCGCCAGGTTGACGCTCACGGTGGGGTAGCGAGCCTCGTCCCAGGTGCCGATGTGCGCACGCTCGCTGGCGATGTCCAGCAGCTGGTTGTCGGCGTAGACGTCGTACTCCAGCGACTCGTCGTAGGTGCCTACCCCGTCCGGCGGGTCCTGCGTGGACAGTGGGCCGGTGTCGACGGTGTACCGGGCGGACGACCCGTCGATGCGCCGGGCCTCGACGTCGTTCAGCAGGAGCTGGTCATCGTCAATGGGTGCCAGCTCACCGGACAGGTGCGCGGCAGAGTAGTCCAGTATCGCTGCGACCTGATTGTATAGGCTGGTGCGCGTGCGGTATGCCAGACCGAGGATCTGACGCGGCTCGTACAGCATTCCTTGATCAGCGTCTACGGCGTGCTGGATAAGATTCACCAACGTGTCAATCTGCTGCGGACCCATCGCAGCAGTGTCAGCTGCATCACCAACTAGGACGAACGAGAGACCTTCCTCAGCGCACAGCCTGGCAAGACGGTCAGCCGCAGTTTCTCCAGCGTAACCGGACAGAGCCGCCGCAGCGTCCAGGGCCAAGTCCGCGGACACATCATGCATGGACAGGTGGGCAATCACCGGCAACGTGTCATCGGTCAAGCTGTTCGGGTTGATGTGGACCGCCGTCGGTGACGGCAGTGCGGTACTCGCGAAAGTTTCGGTGTCGAAGAATGTTCCGTCGTAGTAGGTGTCGATGCTGAGATCTACCCCACCGGCGCCGCTCTGGTAGAACCAGTACGCAACGTGGTGCGGCTCCCCCACGGTCAAGTCAGTCGTGCTCAACGTGAACGTGTACGTCGCACCGGTTGTTTCAAGGCTGACCAGCACACCCTCGCCACCCGGGGTGGCGGTCTTGTACGACGCGATAAAGTCCAGACCCCACCCGAAGTCGATGGTGAACGCGAACGTGGGTAGGGCAGCGTCCAACCTGCCGCCCCCACTAGCGTCCAAAGCCCCAGCGGAACCGGGGATGTCCACATCGGACGATGCGAACGTGACAGTTCCTGACACGATCAACGGGGCTATCCCACTGACTGACGACGCGCCCTGCGTCGACCCGGCCGCATCCTCCAACGACCAGTAAACCACCGGGCTGCTGGCCAGGATCGCGCGACGCAGAGGTGACTTGAGTGGCCTCGCGCCCTGGCCCAGCCGGCGCAGCACACCTGCGGCCTCGATGGTCACCCAGACGTCGCGACCGGTGGTGTCCCAGCGCTGGGGGAACTCGGCGATCTCACCGTGGAAGCGGAAGTTGTCCGCGACGGACAGGCGGAACGGCGTGTTGCGGCCCAGCAGTCCAAAGTAGACGCTGCTGGGGTTCCGGTTGGAGAACAGCCCGTCCCGGTTGTTGATCATGAATGAGCAGCGACCGTACGAGACTCGCGTCTGACCGTCGGGCCGGCCGCGGCTGATGTCGAAGCCCGTCGTGCCGCCGGGCGCCCGCACACGCGTGGTGATGTCCAGCCAGGCGCCGTTGACGTACAGCTCCGCCTTGTAGTTGATGTGGCCGTTGGCGTCGAACACGACGGGGGCAGAGCTGACCGCCAGCGGACCGGGGACGTTAGCCCCAGCTCGCCTCCACCAACCCGCTACGCGCGGCGCGACCGACCCCCGCATCTACTCACTCGTCCCAGCAGATCCAGCAGCGCATGTCCACGGCGGTCGTCGGCGTCGTCGCCCGGACGCGCAGGAACTTCGAGATCGCGATGATCGGGCGCTCGTCGGGCATCCACTGGTAGGCGTAGTGCAGCGGCGACTCCCCGGACACCGACGACAGCGCGACCGCGTCGAAGACCCGGGTGGCGGTGATCGAGCCCTCCGCCGAGCCCGTGTAGCCGGTCGCGGACGTGCCCAGGGTCAGCAGGGAGGGCGGCGCGTTCGGGTCCAGCGGCTGCACCCCCGCGGCAATGTGCGCGGTGACGGTCGCGGCGACGTCGGTCTGCAGCAGCTCGATGACCGCGTCGGCGCCCGGCGGGTCGTCCAGGGTGAAGCCCCACGAGATGAGCTGGATCTGCCGCGTGGCCGGTGTGGCCAGCTGCAGCATCGTCTTGATGGCCGTGCCGGTGGACACCGCCGCCTGCGCGGCCGTGGTCGGCATCGGGCCGTTCCAGGTCTTGTAGCGGTGCATGTCGTTCTCCTACGTGAGCTTGATTCCGAGGACGTCCGGCCGGCCGCCCTGCTTACGGACGGCCTCCGCGATGGTGAAGATGAGCGCCTCCACCAGGCGCCCGCCGTTGGGGTCCAGGAGCAGGACCTGCGAGGCGCTGGACTGCGCCGTGCCGGCCAGGATCCGCTCCGTTGCGGCGTTTGAGTGCACGCGCGCACCGGCGCCGAGGTCAACCAGCTCGCGGCCGTGCTCACCGACGATCGCCAGACCACGACCGAAACCGCCGCTGGCGAAGTGCGGCAGGTTGGGGAAGTTAATCTCAGGTGAGACCTGGACGCCCGCGACGCGGATCGCTGGGATGCGGAAGTTGTTCCACTTGTCCACGATCCAGTTGAGGGCGGAGCGGAAGGCGTTCTTGATGCCGTCCCACATACCTGACGCGGCGGAGGCTATCTTGCCGGGCAGACTACGAACGAAGCCCACGACGGCGTTGAACGTGTTGACGACGGTGGTGAGAACTAGTCGCAGGTAGGCGATCCACAGGTCGAACGGTCGCTTGATGAGTGGCCACAGCGTGTTGGCGAACCAGCCTCCGACGGCCTGGGCCGCGTCCTTGATGCCGCCCCAGGCCACCTTCCACAGCCGCTGGAACCAGTCCGTCTTCGTCGCGATGAGCACGATCGCCGCGACGAGAGCGGCCACGGCAACGATCACAAACACGATCGGGTTCGCCAACAGGGCCGCGTTCAGCGCCCACTGCACGCCGGTCCAAATCGCCGTCTTCGCCGCGACGATCCCCGACCAGGCGGCGTGCGCCACCATCGCGGCCTTGTGCGCGACGAACTGGAAGGCCACCTTCACCATCGGGATCAGCGTGTCGGCGAAGCCCTGCGCCAGGTCCGCGAGGCCGCCGGCTACGAGCACCGAGCCGCCCAGTAGGTCGCCCTTCATGATGGCGGCAGCACCACCGGCGACGTCGGTGGTGCCGGTGATGCTCGACCGCAGGCCCTGCCAGCGGCGTTCCTGGTCACCGATCTTCTCGCCGAACTGGTCAAACGCCTTCCCGGTGTCCTTCACACCGGACTGCGCGGACTTGAAACCCGCGGAGGTCTGGTCCTTGCTCGTGATGACGATCTCGACCTCATTCATGCGCCACCTCCTCGGCGGGTCTGGTCAGGGCCTCAAGTCGAACCCAGCGCAGCAGCTCCGCGTCCTCCTCCAGCAGCGCGCTGGGGAGGCAGCCAAACCGCTCGCACAGGCGGACGATCATCTCCGCCTCCGCTAGCTCGGCGGGCTTGGTGACAACGTCTCCATCGGCAGTGACACCTCCGGGAACTGCTTGCCACCGCTCAACTTCTCCCTTAAAGGGGTCGGCACAGCGGCCACGGCCTCCATCCAGGCGAAGATGATCTGCATCACGAACCCGATGTCCTGCGCGTACAGGCCGTCCAGCGTGGCCGGTACCGGCTCACCCTCCGGTTCCTCCAGGTTCCAGCTAACGAGTGCCTTGGCGAACGTGGCCAGGAGAAGCTCGACCTGTCCCTCATCCAGGTCGTTCCGGTCGAACTTGGCGATCTCCAGCATCTTCCGGATCGAGATGGAGCGCGCACGCACCTCCAGTCCCGCGAACTCGGGGTCCGCGAAGACCAGCTTGTACGTCCTGTCGTTGACGAAACCCATGGCTCACGCCCACGTCGGAACGGTGCCGTCGGCCAGCACGCCGGGTGCCTTGAATGTCAGCTCGCCGTTCTCGGTACGGTTGATCGCGTAGTCCGTGTACAGCACCTGGTTCGTCAGCGACTTGCCGCCGATGCCGAGAACGGTGGTCCGCTGAACCGAGGTGCTGGGCACCGTGGCGAACACGCCGTGCGACGTCGCGCTGGGCACGGCGCCGAAGTTGCAGACGCCGTTGATCTCGATGCTGAAGTCCGCCAGAAGCAGCAGCCGCTCGTAGGCTGACTTGTCGATGCCGGTCACTTCCTGCGCGCCGCGCGGCATACCCCAGCCGACGTTCGTCACGTCGTTCCTGATGTCTCGCGCCGTGGAGCCGTCCGCATCCTCAACGGTGAGTGTGGTCCACGCGAGACCAGTCTGCTTAGCCACTTTCAAGTCTCCTTGCTAGTTGGTCCTGGTTGTTGGCGAAGTCGTCCACCCAGTCCTCCGCACGGCTGTAGCGCCGTGCCTCGCCGTACCCGCGCCAGTCGCCGTTACGAACGACGTAGATCTCCGGACGTTCAACCCGCGTTCGGTGGGCGTCGGCCTGGAAGCAGCGCTGGCCAGCCTCGAACGTGAACACCGTCAGGTTGGCCTCGTTGCGGTGCTCCGTGAACAGGCGACCCGACTGCTTCCGGATGTAGTACGCCTGGCCCTGGCCCAGCTCCGTCGACTCGTCCACAGTGGTCCGCCAACCGCTCGTGTACGCACCGCACTCGACCTCGGCGCACGTTGCGGCCCGGAAGTGCGTGGATGCCGGCGCGTGAATCTGGTACGTCTTCATGGCCTGGACGGGAAGCTTGGGTGTGATCCGGAACGGCTGCATCAGAACGCCACCGCCACTTCATTTCGTACGAACATCACCGCGAACGTCGCGGGGTTGAACACTCCCGACGTGACCGCACGGACGTACCGCCGGACCGTCGCTGTGCGACCGCCCTGCAGCCGCTCGCTGGTTACTCCCGTCGCAGCCGTGAACGCACCGCCGGTCAGCGGCAGGAAGTCGGTGTTGTTCGCCGAGTCCTCCAGGGTCACCGTTACGGATGTACCAGTGAATGCGAACACGTGCAGGTACGCCTGCCAGCCAAACTCGGTCGACACCGTGGTGAGGTCGACTGCGGTGCCGTTGGTGGCTCCCGTGTCGGTGCGCTTGCCGGCCGTCAGCAGGACGCCCCACTCCAGGCCAAACCCGTTCGCGAGGGCGTTGACGTCGAACGCCAGCGAGCCGTCGTCCTTGCGGTCGCCGTCGTAGTTGATCTGCTTACCGGTGAGGGACACCGCCGCGCTACCCAGCGCCGTCGCCGCCGTGACGGTGGCGAGCACATCCGCGGTCGGAAGTGCGGACAGGACCGGGTGCGCCTGACCGGCCGATGGGTTGAACCACGACGAGAAGTTGACGGCGCCGTCCCGCAACCCACCCAGTCGCTCGGGCGCCGACTTGTCGATGCCGGTGACCTCCAGCGGCTTGTTCCCGCCGCTGATGCTCTTGATGCTGCCGACGTCGCCGGACAGGTCGTAGCCACCGACGTAGCAGTTCATACCTAGGCCGGTCTGCTTCGTCATCGAGACCCCCTACCCGCCGTTGGTCGCCGCGATGACGGCCGCGACCGCCGACCCAATTGAAATGACAAGTGCTGCCGGCAGGCTGTACCGCCACTTCTCCAGCGCACGAAGACGAACCTCGTGGTCGATCATTGATGCGTTGTGAGTCTTCATAGCCGAGTTCACGTCGCGCAGCTCACCAACCAGCAGTTGAAGTTGGTCGTACATGTGCTGGAAGGTAATGAGAACCCCACCGTTGCCGGCTCCCGGAGGCCTCTGAGTGACCTTGTCATCCATGTCAGTCATACCGCCTGGCTCCAGACGTCGTTCACGATGATCGGAACACTGATGTCCATGACCCGGTACATCGTTGTGCCGATGGTCAGGTAGCCGGCCTGCGCGGCTACCCCCGGGTTGCCCTGTCCCAGTAGGTCGACGCACCGGGCGTTGCCGCCCAGCTCGAAGTCGCCGGACAGCGCCGTGATGACCGCGTCGACGGCGCCGCCAATGCGCGGGTCGATCTCGTCCTGCGGCTCCTGCAGCATGTTGGAGTACATGCGCAGCATCAGCGTGACCAGCGCGCTGGTGGCCGCCAGCCCGGACGACCGGTGAGGCTGGACGCGCTGAACCCAGACGGCGGCGCTCAACCCGTTTCCGGGCGCGCTCTTCGGCTCGTGCTGGTTGACGCGCTCGAAGTGACCGGTGGCCGCCGCGTGCGACGCGACGCGGTCGATGAGGGTCGTCAGGTCGAGGCTCACACCGACCACCAGCCAAGAAGCAGACCCCACAACCAGACGCCAAGGGCCGCCGCTGCGACTGCACTAACACCAAGCACCAGCAGGTAACGCGCTTCGTGGCTCACCGGAGCCTCCTCAGGTGCGTCTCTACGACCGGCTCGGTCAACTGGACGGCGTCGGCCTGCAGCCGCTGCGTCACCCGTCTGAAGGTGCTGTAGCCGCGGAACCGCGTGGTCCGGTTGCGACTGCCGGTGCCCTCCAGCCACGGCCCATAGATGACGCCGCCGTCCGTCACGACGATCGAGTCGCCGCGGCGGTCCGTCTGAACGGCCGACCGGTAGCGTCCCGTCGGCCGGCGAAGTACGCGGCCCAGCTCGGTCCTGACGGCGTTGACCCCGGCCTGCGCGACCTCGTGCTCGGCGTCGTCCAGCAGGTCGCCGATGACGCCGGGTGCGTCGCCGTTCAGCAGCGGTCCGGTTACGTTCACTCTCGTGGGCACTACACCGCCGCCTTTCGCATCTTGCGGCCGTAGGCGCGCACGGCCTGTGCGCGGATTCCGTCGATGCCGCCACCCGCCGCGTCCCGCTGGTTGTCGCCGGAGCCAACCCGCTGGGCGTACGCCCCCAGCTCCCCCTGGATGCTGACGAGTGACTCCGCCACGCAGAGCTGGTTCACCAGTCCGGGTACGACGTGACGCGTGACCGGCGCGGCGGTGTCGTGCGCGGCGGCCGTCGTACCCAGCGCGCCGCGCTGGACGGTCAGCGTCCGGTACGCGTAGATGCCGGCGCCGGCCGCGTGCGTCGCCAGGACGGAGCCGTCCCAGGCGCGCTTGACCGTCAGCGTCGTACCGGCGACGTCGACCACGAGCATGCGCTCCGAGTCGATGAGGATGACCTCACCGGCGACCGGTGCGTTCGTGGCCGTGGTCAGCGTGATGGACACGTCGCTGGCCAGCGCGGTCAGGCTGTCGCTGCCGTGGATGTCGACCGTGGTGTCCAGCGCCGACCGGCCGGTGACGATCATCCGCTCGCTGTCGACCTTGATGATGCTGCCGACGCCGATCAGGCTGCCGTCGGAGACGTCGACGCCGGTCTCTGCGGAGTCCAGCGCCTCCGCCAGGGTTCCCGCGGCGGTCTCGTCGGCCGAGTGTCCAAAGAGGCCCGTAACCGCGATCGCCCGCTGGTGTGTGGCGCCCGCCTGGAACACGGCGGACGACTCCAGGTCGACCTCGATGTGCGTGTACGGCGGCTCCTCCTTGCCGTCGGACCGGCGCAGGAAGTAGTCGCTGGCGGCGATCGTCGTTCCCCCGGCCACCAGTGCGCTGACCGAGATGAGCTCATTGGCACCCAGCCACAGCCGCCACGGACGTGAGTACTGGAAGTTGGGCCAGTCGAAGTACCGTGTGTCCAGCTCCGGGTAGAAGCGACGGCGAAGCTGGCCCTCGACCGAGCGAGAGGATCCCTCGATCGCCCGGTCAACCTGCGCGTCGTTGCGCGCGGTTTCCCTGCTGTCCAGGGCGGACTTGACGTCCTCCCTGGTTGCGTACCAGACGCCCATCCTGTGTCCTTGCTTTCTTGACCGGCTCGCCGTGGCGAGGCGGGAGAGCGAGTATGAAGTTGTCCCGCTGGTCGACTACCAAGCCAGCGTGTTTCGGTGTTCCAGGGAGGTCTCAGAGCCGGTACAAAAGGTTCTGGGACCAACCAGGCCGCCGAAACTACTTGGCGGTCTTCGCTGTCGTCGCCTTGACGGGCGCCGGCTGCTCCAGCGCGGTCACGCGCCGTTCCAGGTCGGCGACCACCTTGACGAGGTCACTCAGGTGGTTCACCTTGCTCAGGTCAACGGACATCGTTCGGCCTCCAGCCGTCGAATGGGCAGTACGGCTGCCCGTCGGGACCGCTTCGCAGTGGCTCGCCGTCGTTTGGGCAGGCGACGGGGTTGCTCCGCTCCTCGTTCTTGAAGTACTCGTACTCCTCGGCCGAGGACCGGATGACGGCGAGCCAACCTTCGAAGCCCACGTTGCGCTCCCTACGCCGCCGCAGACACGCTGGCGCCGTCGTCCAGCGGTAGGTACCACAGGTTCCAGGTGATCTCCCCACCGACGGGATCGGCGGAGAGGTTCTGGTGAATCTGACCCGGGGTCAACGACAGCGGATCCGTGAAGAACGGGTTGCACTGTCCAACTGCTCCCGCGACCAGCAGAGCGCCAACGGACTCCACGGTTCCGGCGATCGTGTACTGCTGCTCCACGGCATCCGAGGTGATGGCCGTAGCGGTGCACAGGTCGAAGTCGGCACCCGTCGCCGTCGGGTCGAAGACGAGCTTCAGGTTGGAGACCGTGGAGCCGATGACCACCGTTACGAAGCCGAGAATGCCGGTCACGAGCACCTTGCCGCCCGCGATGGTGAACAGCGGGTCCTCGCCGTTGATCACCACACCGGTGGCCTTGGTGACCTTGAACCCGAACTGGGCCTTCAGGAACGCGCCGCCTGGGTTGAGAACGCTCATGTCACACCACCAGGTTGCTGGCGAGGTTCGCCGGGTAGCGCTGCACGGTCAGGTCGTGGAGGATCGCGATGAGAATGCCACCGTCCACCGTGACCTCGACGCAGTTGAAGCCGTCGGTCAGCTGGCTGGCGTGCACGGTGAAGACCATGCAGTCGTTCGTGGTGTCGTCGCCCAGGTCCAGCGTGTCGTCCTGCTCCGCCATCGCCGTCCAGGTGCCGCCGATACCCGGCGCCTTGAACGGGTAGTTGGTGACGTCCAGGGCCTGCTCGCTGGCGCCGTCGATGGACTCCTTGATGGTCGCGATCGTTGACCCGTCGTCCTCGTAGGTAACGAACGAGACCGCGCTCGCGTTGGTGAGTGGAATGTGAACACCGGACGCCGCCGGGATCACGTTGAAGACCCTTCCGAGTCCGTACACTTGGTCACCTCTCCGGGTGGGGTTTTAATGCCACCCTTCTGAATTGGCCCCGGGAGGGGCTTGATGCGATCTCCTGCCTCCCGGAGTTGGTTTGCTACGCGCGCTCGGCGAGCGTCACGTACGGAGACAGCGTTGCGGTGCTGCCGTTGGCCGGTGTCAGCGCGGACTTCATCCAGGGGCGACCGTCCGCCCGCTCGATGACCCGGTAGACCACCATGTCGTTGCCGAACTTGTAGTGCGTTGACGACTCGACCCGCATCTCCTGGCGGTCGCCGACGAGGTACTGACCGAAGTCGATGAACGCGAGGTCACCCTGGTCGCCGAGCTTGTAGGTCTTCTCGGTGAACAGAACCGGGCGACCCAGGATGCTCATCGGCGGACCGGATGCGCCGTCGCGCAGCCAGACCGGGCCGCCGCCGGTGCCGACGGTCAGGGCCATCGTGGCCAGCTCCGGGAACGTGTCGATCGCCGCGACCCAGACCGCGCTACCCAGCGAGCTGGGCAGCATCCGCGAGAACATCTTGACGATGTTCTCCCAGACGATCGTGTCCGCCAGCTGGCCGGACTCCTTGGTCACGGCGATGAGCGCCGTGTTGTCGCCGTGGAGGGCACCCAGGGGGCGACCGACGCCGTTGCCGGTCAGGAACGCCAGGTCCTCGAAGAAGGCGATCGCCTTGGGGAACGCGTTGTCGATGAAGTCGCCGAACGCGACTGGGGCGTCCTGCGGCAGCTCGCTGGGCACCTCGCAGTAGGACACGAGCTTGTTGGCGTCCAGGACCGTGCGTCCGAAGCGAGCCTCGGACTCGGGAAGCGCCTCGCCCTCGGCCACCCAGGTGCCCGTGATGCCGCCGTAGACGGAGCCGGAGTGCGTGGTCTCGTCGATCGCGGGGAACGGCACGCGCGGCGCGTCCATCGTGACGACCATCGCCTTGGGCCGGACGATCGCCGACTCCAGGGAGTTCTGCAGAAGCGTCGAGCGGAGCACCTCGGGAACGAGGAAGCCGCCCTTGGACGGGTCCGACGTCGAGTAGTCGTTGCGGATCCGGTCCCACTTCTCACGGTGGGCGGCGTTCGCCTTGGGCGACACCGACGCGAAGTAGTCCGCCAGGCTGTCGAACTCGTTGTCCAGCGCGACGCCACGGGCGTGCTTGTTGTAGGCCGTGCCCTTGTGCGTCTTGGTGCCGGTGCCCAGGTCGAGCTTGCCGCGGTTGGTGAGGACGCCCTTGTTCTCCTTGAGCATCTCCGCCAGGACGATCTGCGTCTGCTCCTTGATCTGCGCCTGCAGGTGCTCGCCCTGCTTGGCCAGCTGCGCCTGGGCGTAGTTCTTGATGAACTCACCCAGCGACTTCGGCGTCTTGGCGATCTCGCTCAGCTTGGTGGTGTCGAGGAGCATGGCCTCCAGTTCGGCCGCGCTCGCGGGAATGGTAGGTGCGGTCACTGGAAGGCCTCCTGTAGTGCTCGCCTTAGTTCCTCGGCGTCGACCCGGAACGGGTCAACGTCGTCGATGGGAGCCGGCGCGTGGTTGCGTCCGGCGTAGTTGAAGATGCTCAGGTCCCAGCTGTTCTGGGACTCGTCGCTCGCGCCGCTGACCTCGTCGGCCAACCCGGCCCTGACCGCCTCCTGGGCGTCGTACCAGGTCTCGTTCTTCATGGCCTTGCGCCACTTAGCGGCCGTGCCGCCGCGCCGCTCCGCGTAGATGTCGGCGATGCTGCCGCTGGTCTTATCCAGCAGGTCCGCCAGCTCACGCATGTCGTCGGCCTTGCCGATACCCATCCCGGACGCCTCGTGAATCATCAGCTGCGAGCCGGTGCGCATGATGATCCGGTCGCCGGCCATCGCGATGACGGACGCCGCGCTCGCCGCGAGGCTGTCCACGTAGGACGTCACCGTCGCTCGGTGGTGCAGCAGGGAGTTGTAGATGGCCACGCCCTCGAAGGCGGAGCCCCCCGGGCTGGACAGGTGCAGGTCGATGGCCTCGACGTTGAGGGCGTTGACCTCGCGAGCGAAGTCGGCCGCCGTGACGCCGAAGTACCCGATCTCGTCGTAGATGTAGACCTCGGCGCGGCCGTTGGAGGTGGCGTTCTCGATGCGGTACCAGTCGGTCCGCCCACGCCGCAGCTCCGCCACCGGGCGGGCCAGCTTAAGCCACTGCTGGTTCACGTGCCGCCTCCACCTCCTGCATCCGCATCCGCGGAAGCCCACATACATCCGCCGCGTCGTCCGGGTCAGCGCCCGCACTGACGAGGGTGGCCCAGGCGCTTGTCTTACTGCCGCGCTCCGCGTTCTCGCTCTCACGGTCCTGCGGCACGGGGTTCGCGTAGGCGAACTCGACGCCCTGGCCGGTCGTGCCGAACAGCGGTAGGAAGTCGTTGTTGAGCGCGCTCTTCCAGCGGTCCAGGCGGGGGACGGTGATGGACTCCGCGAACCAGGCCTTGGACGCCTCCGCCGTGGCGCGGTTGACGTCGTCAACGTCGCCCAGGGCGAACTTCGCGATGCCGAACGCCTCGCGGATCATGTCCCGTGACAGGTGCCGCAGCTGGGTGAACTGCATGTCGCGGTTCGTGTAGGTCCGGTCGACCCACTTGTGGCCCTCGAGGATCGCCACCCGGTGCGCGGCCGCGACTCCCCGGTGCTGCTCCGCCCAGCGGCTGCGCAGCTCCTCGAACTCGTCATCACTCAGGCGACCGTCGGTCTCGATGATGCCGCCCGGCTCCGCGCTGTTGAGGAAGAAGTTGCGGTTCCACTCGGCCGAGAACCGCGCCGAGTCGATGTCACGCATCACGGCCTGCACCGGTCCAAGTCCCCGGTAGGGGTCCTCGGGGTCGGGCAGGCGAAGCTGGATGACCTCATCACGGGCCAGCGGCACGCGCTCGCCGTCCGGGCCCCGGTAGACGTACCCAGCGAGGAAGTCCTCCTTGCTGGGTACGACCTCCATGCGGTCCGGGCGAACGCACCACAGACCCAGCGGGATGCTGCGGAGCGCCGGGTTGCGCTCGACGATCAGCCAGGTCTCACCGGTCAGATCCTGGTGCTGCTGGCCCGCCTCAACCAGCTCGCTGCGGGTGTAGAAGTCGTTGGGCCTGTTCCAGATGCGCAGGGCTAGGTGGTCCTCGACCGGCTGCACGTTCGGCTCGTCGCAGAGCGGACACGTGACCCCGGAGTTGGGACGCGTGAGGCGGTGCATGTGCCAGTTGACCGCGGCGGTCTTGGTGGACGTGCGGTGCACGATCGAGAAGACCGTGCCCACGGATCCCATCGTCTGCAGCTGCGACGTGCGATCCCGGCCGCGAGTGCCCGTGAACAGGCCCGCGCCTACACCGGAGCGAGCTGCGTACGAGACGGGCGCCTTGTTTACGAGGCTACCGAGGACACGAATAGGTGACCGCACCTAGTCACCACCTAGGGCCTCGAGGATAAGCACGCAGATGCCGGCCACCGCGAACCCGGCGATGCTGTTCCACTGAAATGCCGCGATGTCCAGAAGAGTAAATCCGGTGAGCGCCATAACGGTGGTCCGGACCCGGCGCCAGGACGGAAGTCGCCTGGCCAGAGCGGTTACCAGGGCCAGAATGACAACGAGAATGGGGCGCCGAGTACGTCCGGGTCGCTCGCGTCGTTCCGCGCGACCGGCGTTCCAGGCCTCAGTGAGCGTTGTCAATGTCGCCGCCTCTCCGTTTGAATGTACCAGGCTGGAGAGAAACCACTCGGCTAGACCTTAGAGCCAGCGCACCGTTCCGCGCGTTCGGCCGTCTCGCGCCATTACCAGGTAGCGAGTTGCGTCCAGTCCGTGGTCGTCCTCCTTAAGCGGTTCCTCCTTGGCCGGGCGGCCGTCCGGACCCGGCGCCCACACGTAGCCCGGGAACTCCTCGACGGTCGAGCACGGCTTAAGGGCCTCCACCAGGGCCGGATCACGGTAGGTCGGCGCACCGGCCAGCACCAGCAGGCGCGGCTTGCCGTCGCCGGCGGCCCGTAGCCTCCCCTGGACCGCCTGCAGGCCCGTCGTGACGGTTTTGCTGGCCGCCGTCGTCCGGATGCCGAGGTGACGTTCCAGGGTGGCGCGCCCCTCCGCGTCGTGGTCACAGATGACGGCCCGCGGCCGCGGCTCCGTCCAGACGCCGTCGGCGTCCGTGACGTAGCTCAGCATGTCCCGGGCGTGGTCCTCGACCAGGCGCTGCGTCCGGTACAGCTCCCGGTACAGGTACAGCCGGCCGTCCGGGTCCTCCGCCCACCACTGGCAGACGAACGGGTTGGTGAAGCCGAAGTCGACGGCCCAGTAGCGCGGCCAGTCCACCGGGATCTCGAACGAGTCAATGACGTGGACGGCCGGGTTCCAGTCCTCGTAGACGACGCCCTCGGCGGCGACCCAGAGGCCGTGACGCAGGCGCGGCTTGCGCACGCCCGTGAGCGCGTCCAGCTTGGCGATGTACGTCCGCCCGAACTCCGTGACCCGGCCGTCATCGTCGAACAGAAGCGGGTTGTCCTCGTGCCGGCTGTGCAGCATCCGCGTCCGGCCCTCGTCACAGCGCACCTTGAGCCAGTGGCTGGGCTGCTGCGGGTTGCAGTCCGCGGTGAGCTGCTGGTAGGGCAGACGCCCGTTGCGCAGGCGGGTGGTGATGACCTCCCAGTCCCGGACGGTCAGCTCCGTGGCCTCCTGCGCGTAGGCGACGTCGTAGTCCGAGGACATGATGCGCTCGGCCCGGTCCATGCCGCCGACGTTGATGACGCTCCCGTTGCCATACCGGTAGCCCGCCGCCTCCTGCGCGCTGCCGCCGTACCACTCCAGGACGCCGTGCGCCAGCGCCTCCGGGACGACCTTCTCGCGCCAGGTGACCAGCGCCGTGTTGGTGAGCGACGTCGCGGTCTTCCGCACGATGAGTCCCCGCGAGCCCGGGTACTTGAGCGCGACCGCGTGCAGCTTCTCCAGGCACGCCCGGGACTTGCCGGTGCCGGCCGGTCCGGACAGCAGCACCTCGTCAGCACGGGTGTGAAAGACCTCCCGGCACGCGCCTCGCGGCGCGTACCGGTGCGTCACAACCGTGGGCACTACAGCTCACCTACGTCGACACCGGCCAGCTCCGTGCGGACCGTGACGGACGCGTCCACCTTGGACGGCGCGTAGGCACCCAGCAGCTTGGCCTGCATGTCCGCCACGGCTAGGATCGTCCGGTCCCCGGCGTCGCTCGTACTCAGCTGGTGACGCCGGATCATCTCGTCCAGGCGACGCAGCGACACGCGGCGGTAGTCCTCCGCGTTCTCGTAAGCCGCGGGGACGTTGTCCAGGCACCAGCGTAGGTCCCGCCACGCGGTGGCGATCGAGATGCCCAGGAGGTCCGCAACCTGCTCGATGGAGTGACCTAGCACTCGCAGCTTCCACGCCTCCAGTCGACGACGCAGGGTGGGGTCATCCTGGTCACCTAGGCGACCTAGCTCAGCGTCAATTCGACGTTCCACCGCATCCACCCAGTCATCGCCCATATGTCTACTGTAGACCGAGGCAGTAAACTTCTTTACTCACGGCCGGTACACGCCCCTGTACCGGTCCCAGACCCGCGAGTCCCAGCACCAGGCGTGCGCCGCCTCATCCCAGAAGTAGTGCCCGTCGTACCCCTTGATGCGACCCGGCCAGCCGGGCGGCGCCGTTAGCTTGACTCCCGCCCGCGGACCTCCTACCGCGATGCCGTCCAGCATCATCTTGTCCTCCTTAAGTTGGCCTATTCCGAAACTGAAACCGGTCCGGGGCTAACAAAGCCCCGGCCGGACCGGTTTACAAACAGGTTTGAACCGGTTTCAAACTGGTTTGGCACCGGTTTCACGTGCGCGAGGGCCCTCCTACCGCAACCCCGACCAGCGTCACCGGACGCTCCACTGTGGACATCGTTCCTAGTCCTCTCTCCTCCGTACCAACTCCTCCGTACCAATACAGTTGGTACAGAGGAGTGGCCTGGTTGGTACAGTTCTGGTATGTGCTGGTATAACCTGGTTCTACTGCCTCAAGGTCCTGGCCCACTCCAGGCCGGCGCTCGACTCGTCCGGGTGACGAGCCGCCGCGTAGACGTTGGCCGAGCCGCGCTGAGTCCTGGTTACGACGCCGCTGGACAGCGCCGCCGCGATCGCGGCTGACTTGTTGTCCGTGTTGGTCATTCCGTCGATGCCGCTGGAGTGCAGCGCGTCCCTGAGGTCGCCCGTGGTTAGCGGACCTCGCTGGGTCAACGTGGTGTGGATGAATAGCAGCGAGGCGGTGTCCCGCTGGGTGCGCCGGTCGCCCTCGCCGAGTGTGATGACGCCGGTGGCCTCATCAAAGATGAGCGCCGTTCCGGTGCCCTCCCAGCTGATGCCACGACCCGCCGCCGCGAAGAACCTACGACGTCCCTGACGCGTCAGGATCCAGCGCGCGTCCACCCAGTCATCCAGCGCCGTCATGCCGCGGCTGCGCTCCTCGCCCTCCTGGAACTGCGCCCGCCCGGTGTGCACCAGGATCACGCACGCGGCCACGCCGGCCTCCTGCTTGATCTCGTCAATCGCGGCGGTGAGTTGGCCCCCACCGGAGTTGTCGTTCTCGTGAACGCCGTTCCAGGCGCACAGCACGCGCCACGAGTCGATGAACCACACGTCAACGTTGTTGACCCTGAGGTTCTCGATCGTCCACTCTCGACCGCGCTCCGTGAGAAGCGGAACGGTCCGACCACGCAGGTGCCGAGGCATGATCCGGTCCGCCGCGCCAATGCCCATGCCCCGGATGTAACCCTCCCAGTCATCACGGTCCATTTCGGTGTTCCACCACATGACAGCCCGGTCTCTCGTTAGGTGGGTCTTACGACCGAGGAGGTCCACCCCGTCCACGAGCGCGCGCATGACGTTCATCCCGAACGTGGTCTTACCCGTCTTGTACTGCGCCGTGACTGAGAGGTTGTGGTGCGCGCCGAGCAGGCCGTCCACGAGCTGCGGAGGCCGGGTGCGCTCCTGCGCGAGCTGGTCCGCCAGCGAACCCGTGTTGTCCTCGTCGCTCGGTGCGGCCCACCGGTTGGCCGGGTTGACCTCCGCCCACAGCCGGTTGCCGTACTCCTCCTCAGCCCTGAACGTGGCACGCTTGAGGACGTTGTCGGGGTCGACGGTGATCGGGCCCAGCGGCGTGTCCTGGATCACCTCGCCCACCTCCGCAGCATGTCCTCCACGAACGCCCGCTGGACGTCGGTGACCTCGACCGTCGACCCCGCCGCCCACCGACGCTTGACGTAGTCCCACTTGCTGTTCGCGTCCTCGAGCTTGAACTCGCCGTCGGTGTTGACGAACAGTGAGACGACGTGCCGCAGCAGTGGGATGGCCAACGAGTCCGGAACGGAAAGCGCGCGCAGCGAGCACGCCCCACGCAGTAGAGTGCGGTCTCGTTCACCCGGACCAACGGCACCCGGAGTTAGCGCGCGAAACCAGTCGAACGCCTCCCCAGGTTCGTGGCCGGTAGTAGACCTACCGGTCGCCTGCCGGATGCGCTGGAGGAGGTACGGGGACGGCTGGTCCGGCTCCTGGCCGTTGAGCCAGCGCCGGCCACGCGACGGAGGGACGCCGACGTAGTGTCCAGGCGAGCCGTCACTCCTCCTAAGACCCTTGATCTCGAAGCCGGTCAACCCGGCCAGCCGGCCCTGCTCTATTGTGACGACATCACGCTCGGGTGGCTGCCGGTAGAAGTACTGACGTCCACCGCCCGGCGACGTCGCCTCCAGCGTGATCCCCAGCAGGTCCGGGAAGTTCTCCTCAACGTCCGCGAGGGTCTCCATGCCGCCGTGCTTACGGTCGACGTCGACGACGAAGAGTTCATCTAGGACCGTCGCCCAATCCGCTTGTGGCCACGCATCATGCCACTTCCGGACCTGGGACAGATCACTGGTCGCACCGCACTGTCCTGGTGGTGGGTCCTGCCACCTAATGCGTGGGTGCTTGCTCGTGCACCTCTCGCGCTCGCGGCAGACGCAGATGCCGTGCTCATCCTTCTCCCACAGCGGCAGTAGCCGCCAGCCGCGAGCGCAGTAGCCGAGAAGCTGGTCCAGCTTATGCTGTCCACCGTGGACCGTCGGTGGTAGAATTGGCTCAGGCACCGAGGTTCCTCTCACTGGGGATAGGTCGCCTAGGTAGATCTACCTGCTGGGCCGCAGGAACTACGTCAGGTTGAACTGTCACGCCGCCCTCCTCTGGTAGGAGGGCGGTGTCTCGTTGTGGCACACCGGAACCAGGCGTCCGCCCTTGAGAATCATCAGCGCGAACTCGTGGCAGGCGTCCGGCTCACTCCACGTGGAGCACTGGCCGCACCACCAGTCGTCCGTGCAGGGATCCATGTCCGCCGGCTGCCAGACGTTGTCGTTGCCGCAGTTTCCGCAGCACAGCGCCGGGTCACGGTGACCGGTGGTCGTCTTGATGATCACGACGCACCTCGCAGCAGCCGCGCGGCCCGCGCGACGACGACGGGGTCCGTCACCTTGACGGGCACGTTGGACGCGTCGCACGAGCGACGCAGGTAGTCACGATCCTGTGTGGACAGTTGGGCGCTCACTCGTCCACCACCAGCGACCGGTCCGGCAGCGAGCCGTAGGGCCGCTCCAGGGCCTCGGCGGTGAACAGCTCCTCCAGCGGAACGCCCAGCAGCTCCGGCAGGCGCTCGCGCAGACGCGGCGCGGGACGTACACGTCCACGGATGGCTTGATTGAGGTGAGCGTGCTTGACGCCGAGTTCGGCTGCTAGGCCGACGACGCTCCAGCGCTTGAGAAAGATGACGTCACGGGCGGGTTGACGACCAAACCTGGTGGTCGACATGCGATCGTGCCCCTTCCGGGCTGCCCCGCTGGGGCTTCTACGATCGCTCCCCCCGGACCACCCGGGTTCGCGCAGCCGACCTCGCTGCTCGCCTTACTAGTCAAAAATTGTATCAGGTCAGGTCAGCCCTTACCGTCGCCACCTGACGTCGACGCGCAGCCGCAGGGTCTCGCGCTCGTGCTCCTCGCGGCGTGCGGCCAGGTCCGCGTCCGTCTCGCCCCTCCGGCGCGGCGGCGTCCGGCAGCGACCGGCCGGGAACGGCGAGACCACGACCTCCGTGATGAAGCTGGCCAGGAACCGGCGTCGCCTGGTCACGTCCGCCGCGTCCCACAGCTCGCGCGCGTCCGCCGCGGACTCGACGCCGTCCAGCACGTGCGTCCGGGCCAGCGCCGCCTGCCGGTCGCGGACGCCGCGCTCGGCCTTCTTAACCTCGCGCACCTTGGCCGCCGCCTCGTCCCTGGTGTACGCGCCGACCTCGACCGCCTCGCCGATCCGGCGACGCCGCAGCTCCAGGGCCGCCAGCTCGTCCTCCAGGACGCGCTCCTGGTCCGTCGTGCTGGTTTCCCTACGCGCCAGCGCAGACCTGAACTCGGGGCCGTCCAGGCGGGCCAGCACCATGTCCAGCACGAAGCGCTCCAGCGCCCGGTACCGGATCGAGCTGCAGCCGTCCTGAAGGCCGCGGCAGGTGAAGCGCGGCGAGTTGCGGTCCCGCTGGGCGACCAGCTTGCCGCCGCAGACCGCGCACCGTGCCAGGCCGTTGAGCGGACGCTTGCCCTCCCAGCCGCCGGCGATCGGCTGCTGGAAGCTGCGGGCCGGGTCCAGCAGCAGCGGCCGCAGGCGGTCCCAGGTCTGGCGCTCAATGATGGGCTTCCACGGCACGGGGTACTCGCGGCCCTCGTGAACGCGCAGGCCGACCACGGACGGCGTCAGCAGCGCGGACCTGAGCACGGACGAGCGCCACTGCCCGCCGCGCTGGGTGCGGACGCCGCGCCTCGTCCAGTCCCTGCAGATCGCGTACAGCGACTCGCCGGCTAGCACCCGCCGGGCGGCGTCGCGCAGCAGCTGCGCGTTGACCGGGTGGTGCACGATGCGGTCGCCGTCACGTCGCAGTCCGAAGGCCAACGTCCCGCCGTGCCACCGACCCCTCTCAGCCCGCTCGTCCGCCGCCGCCTTCACACGCTCGGCCCTCACCTCGGACTCCATGGTGTCGAACTCTCCCACCATTCCGGCCATCCCCCGCCCGTAGGCCGTCGTCATGTCCAGCTCCGGACCCCTCACCGCCACGACGCTCACACGTGCGGCCTGCAGGGCCTCGATGCCCTCGGCCCGCTCACGGCGGTTCCGCCACAGGCGCGACGTGTGGTACACGACGACCCGGTCGACGTCGCCGGCCCGGACCGCCTCCAGCAGCCGCCGGTAGTCGGGCCGCTTGCCGTACCCGCGAGCCGAGACGTCGTTGTCCTCGAACAGCACGTGGTCCCAGCCGCGCGCCGCGACCAGCTCGCGGCACAGCTTGGTCTGCCGCTTGACCCCTCGCTCGTCATCATCCCGGTCGCTGCTGATCCGGACGTAGATCGCTACCGTCACGGATCGATTCTACTACATGTGACACTTGGTGCTGTCGGAGTAGCCGAAGAACGGCTTGGGGTTCGCCCGTACCAGCTCCGGATCGAGGTGCTTGAGCACGGTGATCTGGTCGTCGCCGCCGATCGTGGCCAGGATCGCCGTGATGCCCGGATCCGCCAGCGCGTCGTGCAG
>DASRII010000053.1:0-16555 GCA_035650075.1 Micromonosporaceae bacterium
GGCGACGGCGTGGATCGCCGACGACCCCGACGAGGCGACCCAGGAAGAACTCCGTGCACTGCTGGTCCAGTTGCCGGACGAGGCGGCCCGAGCCGACCTGACCGACCGCTTCGTGGGGTTGCTGACCTTCGGCACCGCCGGGCTGCGCGGGCCGCTGCGGGCCGGGCCCAACGGGATGAACCTCGCCGTCGTCCGGGGCGCGGCGGCCGGGCTGGTCACCTGGCTCGCCGCGCGCGACGCGACCGGGCCGGTCGTGATCGGGTACGACGCGCGGCACGGTTCCCGCCGCTTCGCCGAGGAGACCGCCCGGGTCTGCACCGGCGCCGGTCGCGAGGCGCTGGTGATGCCCGGCCCGCTGCCCACCCCGGTGCTGGCCCATGCCGTGCGCGCCTTGGACGCGGCCGCCGGCGTGATGGTGACGGCCAGCCACAACCCGCCGCAGGACAACGGGTACAAGGTGTACCTGAGCGGCGGAGCGCAGATCGTGCCGCCGGTGGACGCCGAGATCGAGGCGGCCATCCGCGCCATACCCTCGCTGCGCGACATGCCGCTGGGCGGGCCGGGTGAGGTGCTCGACGGCCGAATCGTCAAGTCCTATGTGGACGGAGCGCTGTCCGTGGTGGACCGCGACGGGCCGCACGAGCTGTCCGTGGCCTACACCCCGCTGCACGGGGTCGGCGGTGCGGTGCTCACCGAGGCGTTCACCCGGGCCGGCTTCCCGGCCCCGGTGGCCGTGCCCGAGCAGGCCGATCCGGACCCGGAATTCCCCACCGTCACCTTCCCCAACCCCGAGGAGCCCGGCGCGATGGACCGGGTGCTGGCCCTGGCCACCGCCAGTGGGGCGGACATCGCGCTGGCCAACGACCCGGACGCCGACCGGTGCGCGGTCGCGGTACCCGACAGCCGGGCCCCGGGCGGGTGGCGGATGCTGCGCGGGGACGAGGTGGGCGTCCTGCTGGCCGACCACCTGATGCGGCGCGGGGTGCGGGGCCGGTACGCCACGACGATCGTGTCGTCGTCGATGCTGCGGGCGATGTGCGAACGGCGCGGGCTGCCGTACGGCGAGACGCTGACCGGTTTCAAGTGGATCGTCCGGGCCGGGGAGGACCTGGTCTTCGGGTACGAGGAGGCACTCGGTTACTGCGTGGCGCCGCAGCACGTGCGGGACAAAGACGGCATTACCGCCGCGCTGCTGGTCAGCGAGCTGGCCGCCGGGCTGAAGGCCGAGCTGCGCGGGCTGACCGACCGGCTGGACGAGCTGGCCGCCGAGTTCGGCGTCTACCACACCGACCAGTTGTCGGTCCGGGTCGACGACCTCGCCGAGATCGGCCACGCGATGGAGCACATCCGCAGCAAGCCGCCCACCGCCCTGCTGGACGAGCCGGTGACCGAGGTCGAGGACCGGCTCCCCGAGGCCGACGTGCTGACCCTGCGGACCGCGAGTGCCCGGGTGGTGGTCCGGCCATCGGGTACCGAGCCGAAGCTCAAGGGGTACCTCGAAGTGGTGGAACCGGTGATCGACGGCGACGTGCCGACGGCCCGCGAACGCGCGGCGGCCGCGATCCGGGCGCTGCGCACCGAGACCGCCGCGGCTCTCGGGATCTGGTGACCGCCGGTCAGGTCGAGGCCGACGGGCGGACGCCGCAAGCGGCGTCCATCGCCTTGCACAGCTCAGCGATGACGAACGCGACGGACGGCCGGACCGTCGACTGCTCCAGAAGCGTGCCCGGGCCGAAGCCGGCGCCCAGCGCGATCTCCTCGAGCTTGCGGTGTGCGGTCTCCAGCTCGGCCCCGGAAAGGCCGAGGGTCGGCTCCATGCGCACCGCGGCGACCAGCGCGGCAAGCGCGGCCGTGCGCTCGTCGGGCATGGTGTCGCCGACCAGCGCGGCGGCCAGCCGGTCGCGGGTGTCCCGCTCCGGCGCCGGGTCGACGGTGGGGTACCGGTGCAGCGTGATCACCTCGAGCGCGTTCTCGTCCTGCTCGCGGATTACCCCGCGCTCGATCAGGCTGGCCAGGATCCGGTCGCGCAGATTGTGCCGGAGCCGCTGCATCCAGGACGCGGCCGAGTGCGGGGTGTCGCCGGCGATCCGGGTGAGCACATCGTCGGCCACCGGGTCACCGGTCGGGGTGGGATCCCGCACGACCACCGCGTTGTCGGCGATCGCCAGCCGCCCGCGCAGCGCCAGCTCCACCATGATCGCGGCGACCATCCCGAGGTCGAGCGCGATCCGGGAAGTGGTCGTCCGCCCAGTCTCGTCGTCGTACCCGAGCAGCAACAGCTCGTCGGCGAGCGCAACGTGCGTCATGGCTTTCAGACAGTACGCGCCCCGGACAACCCTCGTCACGCAAGCCCGGCCCGGCGCAGTGCGGCGTCCACCCGGCTGCGCACATGGTGGTGGATGTCCGGCTTGCAGACGTAGTTCCAGATCTCCCGGCTGCGGCCGAGCACCGGTACCAGTCCCTCGTACGCGTGGACCCGCACGGTCGGGTCCGGATCGTGGATGGCCACCGCCAGCGCCCGTCGGGCCTGCGGGTCGTCGATCTGCCGCACGAAGGTGGCCGCCTCCACCCGGTCGTACGCCGCACCGCGCCGCCGCTGGGTCAGCGTGTCGCAGAGCGCGTCCAGCGCGACCGGGTCCTCGTCGATCTGCCAGAGCGCGTAGGCCGCCCAGATCCGGGGTGAACCGCGCTGGTGGTGCATGATCCCGTAGAGCACCGGGACGGCCCGGCGGTCCTGCAGGTACCCCAGCCCGGCGATGGGGTAGGTCTCCTCCGGGCGTTCCGCGGCCGCCGCCAGCAGGATCTGGAACGCCTGCTCCCGCTCGACCGGATCGAGCCGGTCGAGCACCTGCGGACGCGGACCATCCGGGTCGCGGCGGCGGAAGAACGCGTCGAGGAAGTCGTCCCAGGCCAGCATCGCGTCAGAAGCGGGGCATGCCGCCGAACTGGCGGTCGCCGGCGTCACCCAGGCCGGGCACGATGAACGCCCGGTCGTTGAGCTTCTCGTCGATCGCCGCGGTGACCAGGCGCAGCGGCAGGCCCGACCGGTCCAGGCGCTCGATGCCGGGCGGCGCGGCGAGCACGCACAACACGGTGATGTCGGTACAGCCCCGGTCGGCCAGCAGCCGGCAGCAATGTTCCAGTGACCCGCCGGTGGCGAGCATCGGGTCCAGGACCAGCACCGGCAACCCGCTCAGGTCCGCCGGCAACGACTCCATGTAGGCCCGCGGCTCGAAGGTCTCCTCGTCCCGGGCGAGGCCGACGAAGCCCATCGAGGACTCCGGCAACAGCGCCAGCGCCGAGTCGGCCATGCCGAGGCCGGCGCGCAGCACGGGTACGAGCAGCGGCGGGTTGGCCAGCCGGATGCCCTCGGCGGGCGCGACCGGCGTCTGCACCGAGTACCGCTCGACGGCGAACGGCCGCGCCGCCTCGTACACGAGCATGGTGGTCAGCTCGTGCAGCGCCGCGCGGAACGTGGCGGAATCGGTGCGGGCGTCGCGCATCGCGGTCAGGCGCGACTGGGCGAGCGGATGGTCGACCACGAGTACGTCCACGCCGTCAAGGTACCTGCCCGCCGTAGAGTGGGGGGTATGACGGCTGGTATGGCGACAGACCTGCTCGACGTCACGCGCTCCGATGCGACCCTGCGGGCGTTCCTGCACGGACTGCCCGGGGTCGACCAGGTCGGCGCGGATCAGCGGGCCGCCATGCTGGCCACCCGGTCGATCAAGACGACCGCCAAGGCGTGGGCCATCGACCTGGCCGTCCGCATGGTCGACCTGACGACGCTCGAGGGTGCGGACACGCCGGGCAAGGTACGGGCGCTGTGCGCGAAGGCGCGGCGACCCGATCCCGCGGACGCGACATGTCCGGCCGTGGCGGCCGTGTGCGTGTACCCATCGATGGTCCCGGTGGCGGTGGGTGAACTGAAAGGCTCGGGCGTCCATGTGGCCAGCGTGGCGACCGCGTTCCCGTCCGGGCAGGCGCCGCTGGCGGTCAAGCTCGAGGACACCGGGGCGGCGGTTGAAGCCGGGGCCGACGAGATCGACATGGTGATCAACCGAGGCGCGTTCCTGGCCGGACGCTACCTCGAGGTGTACGAGGAGATCGTCGCCGTCAAAGAGGCCTGCGGCTCGGCGCACCTCAAGGTGATCCTCGAGACCGGCGAGCTGTCGACCTACGACAACGTCCGGCGTGCCTCGTGGCTCGGGATGCTCGCCGGCGGCGACTTCATCAAGACCTCCACCGGCAAGGTGCAGCCCGCCGCCACGCTGCCGGTGACGCTCGTGATGCTCGAGGCGGTGCGGGACTTCCGGGACCGGACCGGACGCCAGGTCGGCGTCAAGCCGGCGGGTGGGATCCGCACGAGCAAGGACGCGATCCGGTACCTGGTGCTGGTCAACGAGACCGCCGGCGACGACTGGCTCGACCCCGACTGGTTCCGCTTCGGCGCCTCCACCATGCTCAATGACCTACTGATGCAGCGGACCAAGCTGCGTACGGGCCACTACAGCGGCCCCGACTACTTCACGCTGGACTGACCATGGCTGCCTTTACCTACGCTCCCGCGCCCGAGTCACGCTCCATTGTGGACATAAAGCCGTCGTACGGACTGTTCATCGGCGGCGAGTTCACCGAGCCCGCGGACGGCACGTTCTTCAAGTCCATCTCGCCCGCCTCCGAGGAGGTACTGGCCGAGGTCGCGTCCGCCGGATCCTCCGATGTGGACCGTGCGGTGGCCGCCGCGCGGACGGCGTTCGACAAGGTCTGGGGCCGGATGCCGGGCCGGGACCGGGCCAAGTACCTGTACCGCATCGCGCGCATCATCCAGGAGCGGTCGCGGGAGCTGGCGGTACTCGAGTCGCTCGACAACGGCAAGCCGATCCGCGAGTCGCGCGACGTCGACCTGCCACTGGTGGCCGCGCACTTCTTCTACTACGCGGGATGGGCGGACAAGCTCGGGTACGCGGGGTTCGGCCCCGACCCGCGGCCGATCGGCGTCGCCGGTCAGATCATCCCGTGGAACTTCCCGCTGCTCATGCTCGCCTGGAAGATCGCGCCGGCCCTCGCCTGCGGCAACACGGTCGTGCTGAAGCCCGCCGAGACGACGCCGCTGACCGCGCTGGTCTTCGCCGAGATCTGCCAGCAGGCCGAGCTGCCACCGGGAGTCGTCAACATCGTGACCGGCGCCGGGGAGACCGGGGCGGCGGTCGTGGACCATCCGGACGTCGACAAGATCGCGTTTACCGGTTCGACCGAGGTGGGGCGGCGCATCGCTCGCGCGGTCGCCGGTACCCGCAAGCGGGTCACGCTCGAGCTGGGCGGCAAGGCGGCGAACATCGTATTCGACGACGCGCCCATCGACCAGGCGGTCGAGGGCATCGTGAACGGCATCTTCTTCAACCAGGGCCACGTCTGCTGTGCGGGCTCCCGGTTGCTCGTTCAGGAGTCGGTGTCGGAGGAGTTGCTCGACTCGCTCAAACGGCGCATGACGCGGTTGCGCGTCGGGGATCCGCTGGACAAGAACACGGACATCGGAGCCATCAACTCGGCCGAGCAGCTGGCGCGTATCCGTACCCTCTCCGAGATCGGTGAGGAAGAGGGCGCCGAGCGCTGGTCGCCGCCGTGCGAGCTACCGGACCGGGGATTCTGGTTCGCGCCGACCATCTTCACGGGCGTGACGCAGGCGCACCGCATCGCGCGCGAGGAGATCTTCGGGCCGGTGCTGTCGGTACTCACCTTCCGCACGCCCGCCGAGGCCGTCGAGAAGGCCAACAACACGCCGTACGGGTTGTCCGCCGGGGTCTGGACCGAGAAGGGCTCCCGGATCCTGGCGATCGCCGACAAGCTACGCGCCGGGGTGGTGTGGGCCAACACCTTCAACCGGTTCGACCCGTCCTCGCCGTTCGGCGGGTACAAGGAGTCGGGCTACGGTCGCGAAGGCGGCCGGCACGGGCTGGAGGCCTACCTTGCCCATTAAGCGGCTGGCTGTACGGAAGACGTACAAGCTGTTCATCGGTGGCACGTTCCCGCGCAGCGAGTCCGGCCGGACCTACGTCGTGCAGGACACCAACGTGCCACTGGCCTCCCGCAAGGACGTACGGGACGCGGTGGTCGCCGCGCGGGCGGCGGTACCGAAATGGGCCGGCGCGACGGCGTACAACCGCGGCCAGATCCTCTACCGGATCGCCGAGATGCTGGAGGGGCGCCGGGCGCAGTTCGTCGACGAGGTTTCAGCCGGCGGTGAGAATGCGTCCACTGTGGACGCCGCGATCGACCGTTGGGTCTGGTACGCCGGCTGGGCCGACAAGATCGCTCAGGTGTACGGCGGCGCGAACCCGGTAGCCGGCCCGTACTTCAACCTGTCGTCGCCCGAGCAGACGGGCGTGGTCGGCATCGTCGCCCCACCGGATTCGGCCCTGCTGGGACTCGTCAGCGTTCTGGCCCCCGCGATCGTCGGCGGCAACACGGTTGTGGTGCTGGCCGCCGAGGAGCGTCCGCTGCCGGCCATCTCGCTGGCCGAGGTGCTGGCCACTTCGGATCTGCCGGGTGGCGTGGTGAACGTTCTCACCGGCCGGGTCGCCGAGACCGGACCGTGGCTCGCGTCGCACATGGACGTCAACGCGATCGATCTGTCCGGAGTGGACGATCCACAGTTGGCGACGGAGCTGGAGGCGGCCGCGGCCGAGAACCTCAAGCGCGTCCTCCGGCCCGCTCCGGGGCCTGTCGACTGGACCGCCGAGCCGGGCATCGAGCGGATGACCGCACTACTCGAGACGAAGACCGTCTGGCACCCCAAGGGAGTCTGAACTTACGGGTGGTCCCCGAGGCGCGTTGCCACGGCCGGTGGCACGCTGAAGGGCGTGTCTGCGATCGACGAGTACGTGGCCGCGCTCGGCCGGCGGCTGGTCGGACCCGGGCGGCTGAAGCGGGACGTGCTCGCCGAGGCCCGGGACAGCCTCGTCGACGCGGCCGACGCGTTCGAGGAGAGAGGGCTCGACCCGGCGGAAGCCGAGCGGCGGGCCATAGCCGAGTTCGGGTCGCTGGCCCGGATCGCGCCGGCGTACCAACGCGAGCTCGCGGCCACCTACAGCCAGCGCCTGGCCGGGCTGATGGCGCTGGTGCTGATTGGTACCGCGCTCGTCGGAGACCGGATGTGGCAAGGTGCGCCGTGGGCCGGCGTCGACCCGCCGGACCGGTACGGGACGGTCGCCCGGGCCCTGGACTGGGTCGGCCCGCTCGGCATGATCACCGCGATCGTCGGGTTCGTCCTGCTGCGGTGGTGGGCACGACGCGGTGACTCCGGCTGGCTCGCGGGTGCCGTCGGGTACGCCACGACCGCGGTACTCGGCTCGGTCGTCGTGCTGGGCACGGCCGTGTACGCGTACACCATCGCGGTCTTCCCCCAGGCGCTGATGTGGCCGCCGATGGTGGTCGGCGGCGTGCTGTTGGCCTCGGCGCTGGGATATCTCGTCTGGACGGCGGCGCGTTGCCTGGCCGCCCTGCGCGCGCTGCGGACCGAGACCTAGGCCGGAGAGCCGAGGAACCGCGCGACCGTCGAACTGAACTCGTGCCAGGCCGCCCGCTCGCCGGCCAACGCCCGGCGGCCGCCGCTCGTCAACTGGTACGTGCGCCGCTCGCGGCCGTTGACCGTACTCCAGTCGCTGTCCACGTAGCCCGCCCGTTCCAGGCGGCGCAACGCCGGGTAGATGGTGCCCGTCGGCGGGTTCAACGCGCCCTGGCTGCGGGACTGCAGCGCCTCGATGATGGCGTACCCGTGCAGCGGCCCGTCCTCGAGGACGGCCAACAGGAGGGCATCGAGGTGGCCGTGCAGGGCGTGCGCCTTCATAGGTAGGAACTCTACCTGTCTGGTGGGGTGACGCGCGACTGACGCCGGGGTGCGGGCATCGTGGCCTGAGCCGGACGATTAGGGTGAGTTCCGCACCCCACCGAGCCGACACTCTCCAGCGGAGGTTTGCCGTGGCCCGCCAGTCACCCGGCCGGCGCAACGCCGACGACCCCGATGCCGACGAGGTCGGCGACCTCGACATTCTCGACGACGACGGGTCCGACGACCCGGACGACCCGGCGGCCGAGGATGACGACGAGGCCGACGACGACGTCGAGGACGAGGAGGACGAGGACGCGCGCGATCCGGCCATCGAAGAACTCTGGGCGGATGTCGGGATCGACCCGGTGGAGATCGCGCTGCCGACCGGTTCGGGCTACACGCTGCGGGCGTACCGCTCGGCGGACGAGCTGACCCCGACCGAGGCCGGGGAAGAGGAAGAGGACGACCCGTTCGAGACGCTGAGCCGGCGCCGGGCGGTCGACGAGGACGACGACACGGTCGTCTTCGACGACGACTTCGCCGAACGCGCGTCCGGCCGGCGCGAGCGCGACGACGACCTCGACGGTGACTCCGGTGAGGAAGAAGCGGACGACGTGGTGGACGACGACGCGGACGCCGCGGAGGAAGAGACCGAAGAGGAAGAAGAGGAAGCAGAGGCCGAGGAGGTACCGGTCTTCCTCAGCCACCGCGGCAAGCTGCTGGTGTTCCGCAGCCCCGAGTCGCTGGTGGAGTTCGTTCGCTCCGGCGAGGAGCACGACATGGCTCAGCTGTCGAGCTGGGCCGACCTGAAGCAGCGGATCCGCACCGAAGACGTGGACGCGGCCTCGGCGGACACCTACGAGCTGGATCTGGTGGTGGACAACCTGCGCGGCGGCCACGACGCGTGGGACGCGGATCTGATCATCAAGGCCGGAGAGATCGCCCGGGATCTCGGGTACGCGTTGCGCCTGGACGCCCTCCTGACAGCGCTGTCCCCGGGTTCGCCGCTCGACGACCTCGACGAGGCGCTGCGGGCCAGTGCCGCGGGCGGTATCGGTGGATTCCTCGGTCGCCGGCGCGTCAAGAAAATCGGGGCACAACAGGCAACTCTGGGCTGGCGAACAATCATTGGCAAGATATCCGGCGCTGTGGTCTGGCGCGAGTGAGCGGGACCAGGGAGCATCAGACCTTGGCACACGACTGTGGAGCGTTGTTCGGCGCTCGACCGTTCGGTGATCATGTGCGCACATGTTCTGCCGGCGGAGGACAGCGTTCCTGTCCCGAGAGGAGGACAATGCCGTGGCGCTCGTGCGGGTGTACTGCGGTCTCGCGTCAGCGGAGCTGACGGCCTCGCCGGACATGGCCGGCGCGTGGTTGACGGTGGCGATCGTCGACGACGCCGGCCGGCTCCTCGACGTCTGTGAGATCAGCGACGACGCCTCGGGCTACGCCCACCTCGGTGCCCTTCTGACCGAACGGTCGAGCGGGCCCACCGGTGTCGCGATCGCCGCGGACAGCGACGACCATCTCGTGACGATGCTGCTCACCGCTGCAGGCCGCCCGCTCGCCTTTGCCGACGACGACTCCGTCGACGACTACGCCGAGCGTTTCGCCGACGACGAGTCGATCGAGGAGATCGAGTCGCCGGCCGCCGAGCGGCGGGCCGTCGGTCTCGCCCGCGCACTGCAGGCCGGCGTCCTCTCCGCCGTGGCTCTGCCCGCGCCGCGCGATCTCGCCCCGCTCAAGCCGATCCTCTCCGCGCACGCCGCCATGGTCGTGGGACGCCAGGCAGCCGCGGTAGCCCTCCGCGAGGTCCTGCGCGAGCTCAACCCCGCGGCGCTGCGGGCGTACCCGGATCCGGCCGAGCCGGTGGCCATGGCCGTGCTGGACGCGTTGCCGGACCCGGGCATGCTGACCCCGGCGGGCAACGGGCGCAACCGCGAGAACGCCCACGCGCTCGACAGCGTCGCCGCCGCGCTCACCTCGACTGGTGTCGCCGACGCCGGTACGGTCAGCCAGGCGATCACCGCGCTGCGCGTGGCCATCGCCGAGACCCCCCGCCGCAACGGAGTCAGCAAGACGCTGACCAAGGCGGTGGCGGAGACGGTACGCCAGGCGGTCGCCGCCGTCCGAGCCTGCGATGCGGCCGGCGCCGCGCTGATCAGCGCACTGGCCGAGCGGGCCAGCCCGGCCGCCGCCACGCTGCCCCGGGTGCACCCGCTGTCGGCCGTACCGGCACCGCCGACGCCCCTGCGCCCTCGGGTACCCGAGCAGCCGACCCAGGTACGGGTGCCGATCCCCCGCCGCACCCGTCCGAGCAGCGCCGCTCCGGTGTCGCCCGCCGCGGTCCCGCCTCCGGTCGTGCCGGCCCCGGCCACCCGGCCGGTCGTTCCGGCGGCGGCCGCCTTGCACCCGCTGGCGCCACCGCCCCCGCCGCCCGGCATGGCCCCGATCTACCCGACCTCGGCTCCCCCCATCCCGGCGGCCGCCGGCTTCGGCATCACCGACTACGGCACGGTCCCGCCACCGCGGCAGTCTCCGCAGGACCTGGCACCGCCCGGCTCCCGGGCTCGCTGGCCCCTGGTCGGCGCGTCGGACGATCTCGTCCCGGCCGACCTGGCGGCGAACCTCGTCGCGCAGTCCGGTGGCCCGGATCCGCTGACGTCACCGGACCCGTACTCGTCGCTGTCCTACAACACCGGCCGGGTCACGCCACCTTGGCAGGCCGACGACATGCCGCCGGAGCCCCCGATGCTGCGCCTCGTCGAGCCACCGCCGGTCGTCGACCCGGCATTGCGCGCAGACTCGACGCCGCACGACGACCCGCTCGACACGACCGCGCCGTGGTCCGATCCGTACCGCTCCGACGACCTGGACATCTCGATCGACGTACGGCTCGATCCACCGCCGCTGCGCCTGGTCGAGGGCATCGGCGACTCGCCGCTCCCGGCCGATGGCGACGATGGCGACCTGCTGATCTTCGCCGCGTGCAAGTCGGCGTGGTTCACCGGCCACGACGAAGACGACATGCCGGCCTGGGACAGCCCGATGGACGACGGGTGGCGGGCCGCGGAGAGCGCCGCCCGGCCGAAGGTGGGTGCGGCCACCACCGCGGGCCTGCCCAAGCGGGTCCCGGCGGCGAACCTCGTACCGAGCACGCCGCTGCGCGCCCCGGAACGCCCGCTACGGATCGTGCGCGATCCGGGCAGCATCGCCGAGAACACGAACGGCTACTTCAGCGGTTGGCGGCGCGGACGTGAGATCGGCGGGTACGCCGTCGGTGGCCGGCCGGGCCGCGACAGCGAACACGGCTGGGACTTCTCCCGCGACGAGCGGGACTACGACTACGACTACTCCGGCGAGCAGCAGTACCAGTACCAGCGCGAGGCGGCGTACCGGAGCTAGCCGCGCTTCGTCGCGCCGGCTCTCAAGCCGGCGCGCCGGTGCGCTGGCGTCGCATGGACAGGACGTACTCCACCAGCGAGATCAGCACGTGCTTGGTCGACTCGCGATTGCGAGCGTCGGTGGTGACGACCGGGATGTCGGGCGACACCGCGAGCGCGTCGCGGACGTCGTCGGCGCTGTGGTACTGCACGCCGTCGAAGCAGTTGATCGCGACGAGGTACGGCAACCGCCGGTGCTCGAAGAAGTCGATGGCCGCGAAGCAATCCTGAAGCCGCCGGGTGTCCACGAGAACGACAGCGCCGATCGCTCCGCGCACGAGCTCGTCCCACATGAACCAGAACCGCGTCTGCCCAGGCGTCCCGAACAGGTACAGAATCAGGTCACGGTCGATCGTGATGCGACCGAAGTCCATGGCGACGGTCGTGGTCGTCTTGCCGGGTGGCGCGTTGTCGTCCACGCCCTCGCCGGCCGAGGTCATGATGGCCTCGGTGGTCAGCGGCGTGATCTCCGAGACCGAGCCGACCAGCGTCGTCTTCCCGACGCCGAAGCCCCCGGCAATAACGATCTTCGCCGATGTCACCCGCCCGATCATCGGGCGACCCGACATCTCAGAGCCTCCGAAGTCCACTCAGCACCCTCTCCAGCAGTTCCGTGCCCACCGCATCGTTCTCCTCGAACGAGGTCGGTTCGTATACCGCGACCAGGCCCTCTGCGGCCATGTCGGCGATGAGCACCCGCGCGACACCGAGCGGCAGTTTCATCCGCGCGGCGATCTCTGCGAGCGACTGCAGCCGGCCATCGCACAGCGTGGCGATGTACTGCTGCTCCCGTGGGTGGCCACCGATATCGCGGGCTCCCGCTGCGCGGCCACGCACCGTCGTCTCGACCAGGGCCTCCAGCGCGATATCGAGCCGGGGCCTGGTCCGTCCACGGGTGACGGCGTACGGACGGACGAGCGCACCGGTCGGCTCATCGCGCTCCGCCATCGCCTGTCACCCCCTCGAATGTGTTGCTTCAGCCCAGCATCGGCGCCGCCGCCCGCGGCGGCGGCGTCAACGCGTCGCCTACTCGGTCCACCAGCAGCGCCATCTCGTAGCCGACTTGGCCTACGTCGCAGCTACGCGCGGCGAGCACGGCGAACGAGGAACCGTCCGATATGGACATCAGGAACAGGAACCCGTTGTCCATCTCGACGACGGTCTGCAGCACCGCACCACCTTCGAAGCAGCGGGCGGCGCCCTGGGTCAGGCTCACCAGGCCGGACGCGATCGCGCTGAGCTGATCTGCCCGGTCGCGCGGCAGGTCACGGGATGAGGCGAGGAGCAAGCCGTCCGCCGACACTGCCACGGCGTGGGCAACGCCGGGTACCCGGTCGGCGAAGTTGGCCAACAACCAACCGAGGTCGTGCACCGTTGTCATGCTTCCTGCTCCTTGCCAGCCGGCTCGGGTGTCTTCGAGGTGTCCGCGCCGTCCGGCGCCGACTTTGGCTGCTGCGTACGGCCACGCTGCACACCCCGGTGATACGCGGACAGCAGACCGCGCACGGCCTCCGGCGTACGCCGGTGTGCAGTGCTTGCGTTCTTGTCTACACCCCCGGGCACCAGCTGTGCCATGGGTACCCGCTTCGGCAGACCCGAATCGGTGGTCTCGGCTACTGCCGGCTCCGACGCCGCCGTCGCCGCGCGCCACCCGTCATCGGCCGCGCTCTCCCAGACTTCCTGTACCGGTATGGGCGTCCGGTCACGCATTCCGGCCGCTGGTTCGGCCGCGGCCGGTGGAGTGTCCACCAGCGGAGGTACGCGCAGGGTGCCCGGGCTGGGCGCCGGCGGCGGTACCGGAGCGGGCCGGTCGTAGTCGGGCGCGAGTGTGCTGGCGCCTTGGGAGGTCAGCACCTCGTCGGGCACCGAGCGCCTGGTCCGGAACCAGGCGGACTCCAGCTCGCGGAAGATCGGCAACTCCATCGTCTCGTCTACGAAGCGCGGCCGGTTCTCTCCGCCCCTGGCCGGCGTGTAACCCGGTGGGGGGTATTCGCGCTGAGCGTACCCGGCAGCGGCTTCATCGACGGGGACGCGCGGGATCTCCGCGGTCATGTCGAGCGCGGCGACGAACTCCTCCGGTACCGCGGGTGGACTCTCGTGCTCGGGCGCGGGCGCGACCGGCGGCCACACCGGCGGTGGGCTCGCCTCCGGCCGGAACCCGGTCGGCCCCGTCGGTACCCCGGGCGGCGCGGACACGGGCGGCACCGGTGGCGCCGCGGCGGGCGGGATCAGCGGTGCGACCGGGTACGGCGGCGGTACGGCCATCGACGGCGGACCCGACACGGGTCGCATGAAGTCGTCGATGTCCGACCGGGAGCCGCCGTTGCCCCGCGAGTCCGGCACGAGCTGGCGGGGGATCAGCGGCGTACCGCCGGTGACCTCGCCGTCGACCGTCCGGTTGTCCGGGCGTCGCTGCGGCAACGGGTGGTCCGGGCCGGGTGTACCCGGCCCGGCCGGGCCGGGTACACCCGGGCTGCGGGCGGGGTAGACGTCGGCGCCGTTGGAGCCGGACGCGCCGGTGAGGTCGGACCACGCCGGCAACCCGCGGGCCGGGCCGCGCTGAGCGTGGTCGGGCGCGTCGAACAGGCGTGGGCCGGTCGGCGCGGGCGAGTCGAACGGACGGCTGTGCGTCGGGTCGAACGGTCGGACGTGGGACTCGCCGGTCCAGCCGAAGTTCGGTACCGGGACCGGGCCGGCCGACGGGCCGCTCTCCAGGGCCAGCGGCGCGCCAAACTGCCGTGGAGGTGCCGGCTGCTGCATACGGCCGGACATCTCCGCCGGCTCGTGCATACGGCCGACGAGGGCTCTCGGTACGAGTACCGAGGGCGGCAGCGTGAGGTCGGCGATCGTGCCGCGCTCGGCGGCGGGCCGCAGCTCGACCTTTGCTCCGTGCCGGGCCGCCAGCCGGGCGACCACGACCAGGCCCATCATCCGGGACACGGCCACGTCCACCATCGGCGGCGTGGCGAGCCGCTCGTTGAGCTCGTGGATCTGGTCCGGGGTGATACCGATACCGCGGTCCTCGACCAGCAGGACCGTGCGGTCGCCCGTGCGGCGTGCCTCGACGATGACGGCGGAGTCGGGCGGGGAGAACGCGGTCGCGTTGTCGAGCAGCTCGGCGACGAGGTGTACGACATCGTTGACCGCGTGCGCGGCGACCTCGATGTCGCGGTCGACGACACCGAACTCGATCCGGGTGTAGTGCTCTACCTCGGACTGCGCGGCGCGGAGTACGTCGATGAGTGGTGCCGGTTCGCGCTGGACACGGGTCGAGTCGGCACCGGCGAGCACCAGCAGGTTCTCGTCGTTACGGCGCATCCGGGTGGCGAGGTGGTCCAGTTGGAACAGCTCGGCCAGCCGGTCCGGGTCCTCCTCACCGCGCTCCAGCCGGTCCAGGTGACCGATGAGCCGGTCGACGAGGAGCTGGGAGCGGCGGGCCAGGTTGACGAACATCGTCGCGACGGAGGAGCGCAGAGCGGCCTGCTCGGCGGCCGTACGGACGGCCTCCATGTGGACCGCGTTGAACGCGTCGGTCACCTGGCCGAACTCGTCCTTGGTGTGTACCGGCAGCGGCTCGGCGATCTGCTGCGCGATCTGCTGGGGCGACATCTGCGTGGCCAGCGTCGGGTCACGCAGCCGGGCGACCGCCTGCGGCAGGCCGTACGTCGCCACGGCCAGCGCGCCGTTGCGCAGCTCCCGCAGGGACCGGGCCATCGAGCGGGCGATCAACCACGCGAACAGCACCGCCAGCAGCAACATACCGAGCAGCAGACCGGACTCGATGAGTACCTGGCGCTGGACGGTGTCGCGCAAGGCGGTCGCCTGCGTCTCCATCGCCCGGTCCAGGCTCGACTCGATCTTGCGGAGCAGCTCCGAGCGGTCGTGCAGGGCGGCGTCCCACTGCGCGGCGTTGAACCCGACCAACCGCAGGTCACCCGAGCCGAGGCTCTCGACCTGGCCTTCGTACTTCTCCGCGAGGCGGAGGTCGTCGCCGGCGTGCTCCTGCTCGAAGAAGTTCCGTTCGGCCGGTGTCGCCACCACGTTGTAGGCGACCCGCGCCTGCTGCTGGCCGGTCAGCGTGGCAATGAAGTCGCGCCGCCGGGTAGGCAGCAGCTGACCCTCCCCCATGGCGCGCAGCACCACCACGCGTTCCTGGGACAGGTACTCCTTCATGTTGGACACGGCGGCGGCCGCGCGCATCCGGTCGCTCAGGGTGGTCTCGCCGGCTATCTGGGCAGAGAAGTCCCGGATCGCCAGCAGGTCACCGATGAGTCGCTGGTAGATGAACGTGGCGTAGGTCAGCGACACGCCCTTGCGGCCCGCCACGTCCTGGCGCAGGGCGGGCAGCTCGGATAACTGTGTATCGAGCCGGCCGAGCAGGTCCTTCAACGCCGGCGGCAGATCGGCCAGACCGGTACGCCGCAACGCGTACGCACTCTTGGCCTGGTCCGTCTCCGAGAACCGTTTCTGGTACGCCGTCGTGTTGGCCTGCATGACGTTCGCCGGGCCGCCGACGCTGAGCAGCATCGTGGCCGCCGCCCGTTCGTCCTGCAGCCGGTGTACCAGCAGGCCCACGTCGGCCGACAGGCTGGACAGGGTGCGCGCGCGATCCGCGTTGTTGGCCGTGGCGACGTGGTCCACCAGACCGAAGGTGCCAACCACGATCGTTGCCATCGTTGGCACGATCATGATGAGCCCCAGTTTGGCCCAAACAGGCAGGTCACCGAGCCGGCCAACCGGCCGGCGGAGGCGCGACAGCATCGCTGTCGCCGTCGATGGCCGCTTGCTCACGTCACCGCCCTCCGTACAGTGCCCGATACAGGCAGGCACTTACTCCTATGCCGGTCGGAACCTTTCGACTGGCGACAAACGCCAGCCGACCGGCGGGCCGGACCCCCGAGATTCCATCACGCCGCGTGTCAAGAAGAAAGCCCGGGTTGGGCAAGCGCCCGGATTGCGGTTTTTAGGCCGGCGAGAGCAGCTTGACGTACGCCGGCTTGATCGTGTCGTTGATGATCGCAAGTCGTTCGTCGAACGGGATGAACGCGCTCTTCATCGCGTTGATCGTGAACCACTGCAGCTCGCTCCAGCCGTAGCCGAACGCGTCGACCAACAGAGCCATCTCGCGAGACATCGACGTACCGCTCATCAAGCGGTTGTCGGTGTTGACCGTGACCCGGAACCGCAGATCCCGCAGTAGCCCGATCGGGTGCTCGGCGATCGACGGCGCGGCCCCGGTCTGCACGTTCGACGACGGGCAGAGTTCGAGCGGGATCCGCTT
>DASRII010000054.1:0-8324 GCA_035650075.1 Micromonosporaceae bacterium
GCCGGCCGCGACGCCCTGCACGACGACCTCGCTATGCCCCAGCCCCTGGCCGCGTGACACGTACGTGTCAACACCAGCACGGGCCCGTACCTTGAGAACTCCACAGTGGACAAACGAGACGGCCGCGCTTACAACGGCGGGACCTGCCGCCCCGGCGGATACAACCGCGACAGGTCCCGCCACTGCCCGCCCGCCGACTCCTTCAACCGGTCCACCAGATTGTGGGCCTCGTACCCCCGCATCGCCGGCCACCGCTTCAGCTCGCCCTCACTACCGCCGTGCCGGGCATGCACCGCGAACCCGTCCCGGCTGGCCTGGTACAGCCACACATCCCGCCGCGCCGTGCGGCCGTACTTGCCATTCCACCACCGGCCGATCAACTTCACCACCCGATCATCGAACACACGTACGACCAGCACAAGCATGCCGGCGGACTTCCCGCCGGCGTGTCCCCACCATGCAAGGAGCAGCCATGCCCACACCCGCCCGGGCGCCGATCGCGCAGATTCGCGTCATCGCCGCCGCCTACCAGGCCCAGGTCCTGATCGCCGACATCGCCGCCTGCGCCCGAGCACTTCTCGGCGAGAACGCCAGTTACCGGGTGCATACCCGACCCGCCCGGCGGGTCGGACACGCCCGTGCCTACCTCACCATCACCCCAGTCCGGAAAGGAGGAGGACCACCCCAATGACCAATCCTGGCCCCAGATCTGTTGACCCGCAGCGGACAGTCGTCTCGAACCTGCCTCGGGTCAACCCGAAGGAGGTAATCCCCAAAGCGCTCTATCGAGTCAGCGAAGTGATGACCCTGCTGAGCATGAGCCGCACCACTATCTACGAACAGCTCCGCTCGGGCCGGCTCCGCTCCGTCAAAGAGGGAAGAACGCGCCTTGTCCCAGCAACCGCCATCGCCGAATACATCGCGCTGCTCGAACACGAGGCGGCCCGGGGGAGCGCCGCATGACCAAACGACGCGGCCGCGGCGAAGGCGGCCTCTACTGGGACAAGAAACGAGAGCGCTACATCGCCGCAGTCACCATCGGCTATACCCCAGCCGGCAAACGCATCGTCCGACGCGGCAGTGGCAAGACCAAGACGGAGGCCCGGAACAAGCTCAAGCAAGTTCTCCGCGACCACGACGACGGTCTCACCATCGCGCCACAGGACTACACCGTCGCCGACGCGGTGAATGATTGGCTCGCCTACGGTCTCAACGGTCGATCAGCCAACACCGTCACCAAATGCACCATCCTCTGTCGCACGCACATCATCACGAACCTTGGCGCGCGGAAGCTTCGCGATCTCAGCGCTGACGATGTCGACCGTTGGCTCGCTAACAAGGCGACGGCGCTGAGCACCCGCACGCTCCGCGAGCTTTACGGCTGTCTCAACCGCGCCGTCAGCCGATCCATGGCCCGAGACAAGGTCAAACGCAACGTCGTGCAACTGTGTAGCGTCCCCACCGGGCAACTGGGTCGACCGTCGAAGTCCCTCACGCTGGATCAGGCCAAGGCGATCCTCCAAGCCGCGGAGGGTAGCCGGCTGCACGCATACATCGTGGTCTCTCTTCTTACCGGAGCACGAACCGAAGAACTTCGGGCGCTCACCTGGAGTCACGTCGATCTCGATGGTCGACCTGACCACATTCCGCCCGCACCGCCATCGATCCAGGTCTGGCACTCGGTCCGCGAGAGCGGCGACACCAAGACTAGGAAGTCCCGACGAACCCTCGCGTTACCCGCCCGATGCGTCGACGCGATCAGACAGCATCGGCAGCGGCAGGCCCGTGAGCAAGCCAACGTCGGCAGCCGATGGCACCGTACCGACCTCGTCTTCGCCAGTACGGTCGGGACCGAACTCGCCGCCGGCAACATCCGGCGCGCCTTTCGCCGCATCGCCGACAAGGCGGGACTGGACCCGCACGAGTGGACACCTCGCGAGCTACGGCACAGCTTCGTGTCCCTACTGTCCGACAGCGGCGTCAGCACCCAGGACATCGCCGACTTGTGCGGACACTCCGGGACCACGGTCACGGAGACCGTCTATCGCCACCAGCTCCGCCCGGTCCTGCTCACCGGCGCCATCGCCATGGACCGGATCTTCAATGTCGAGCACCCGTCGTCGTAGTCACTCAGTTAGGTACTCAGACACAAGTCGAGGGCACACCCATCGATGGAATATGCCCTCTGATCTGGTGGGCGATACTGGGATCGAACCAGTGACCTCTTCGGTGTGAACGAAGCGCTCTCCCGCTGAGCTAATCGCCCGCAACGGGGTCCGACTGTACCCGATCGGCGCCCCGACGCGCATCTTGCCCTCAGTGAGTCGTCACGTACGTCCAGACGTCGGCGATCACATCGATCCCGAAGCTGTATTTCAGCGACAGCACCACGACCGTGCTGACGAAGACGAGGCCGACTAAGCCGAGCAGGATTCGCATCGGCCAGGACTGCCGCGTTACCCATCGCGTCCACCGCTGGACCTGGCTTCGGGTGAACCGGAGCAGGTGCTTGGCCCAGACGAACTCGATCGCCCAGATCGCCAGGCCGAGGATCACGAGGGCCCAGCCCGGACCCGGCAGCGGGATGAGGACGAGCCCGATCGCCACCACGATGGCGCCCGCGATCGCCACGCTCACCTTCAGCGCGATCCGGCCGGTCGGGTTGGCCCGGATCACCCGCAGGGTTATCCGGCCGCGTTCCCGCCAGGCCGATACTCGCTCGCGCGGCCCGGCGGTCGGCACCTCAGCGGACTCCGGCTCGGCCGCGTCGTCGGCCACGGTGCCCGTGCTCGCCGCAGCGCGGGTGGCCACCGGCGCGGGCGGCCGGCGCGTTGCGGGTGGTTTCGTCACCATTCCACCTCCCAGTCTCAGTCGGCCCGTCACTTCAAGGGATCCCTGGACGTTACCGGAGTGAGTCGACGCCGAAATTACACCCGACACCGGACGGGACCGAGTACCTGCGGAACCGGACAGGATATCCGACCAAGGCCGCTCAAGAGCGACTTCGGGTCCGTCTTCCCACTACTGGGTGAGATCAGCGGATGGCGGAGCGTAACAAGGAGTATCACCTGACTATGGGAAAAGCGGGGTTGACCTGCCCCGCCGCGGTGCCGGGGGGAGTACGTCCATGAGTGCCATTCGACCGACGACCGTCGAGGTCGAGACGTCGCTGCGACTTGTCGCACCAGACGCCACGGCTCTGCCGGTGCGCGCCAGCCTGAGGTACGACCCAGCCGACCCGTACGCGGTCCACGTGCTGTTCCACGCCGAGTCTGCCGGCGGCGAGGCAGTTAGCTGGTCCTTCGCGCGGGAACTGCTGGTAACAGGGCTGGACGAGCCAGCCGGGATCGGCGACGTGCGGGTATGGCCCTGGGCCACTCCCCGCGGCGACTTCGTCGCACTCGCGCTGTCGTCGCCGGACGGCAACGCGCTGTTCGAGGTGCCGCGTAGCGTTCTTGTCAGATTTCTGCGGCGCACCTACGTGGTGGTGCCCCGTGGCCGGGAGACCGAACACCTGGACGTCGACGCGGCGGTCAACCGCCTGCTCGCCGGCCGGTGACAGTCGGCCGGTGACAGTCGGCCGGTGACAGGCAAGCCTCGCAGCGCCGATCAAGACGATCAAGCCGGCCGCAGGACGCTCGGGACCGACTGTGGCCCCGGCAGGATCATCCGTGCGTGGTCAGGCCGCCGTCGACCGGGATGACGGCGCCGGTGAGGTACGAGCCGGCCCGTGACGCCAGGTAGATGGCCGTGCCTGCCATGTCGTCGGGGCGCCCGATCCGCCGCAGCGGAATGTCGTGTTCGATCGAGGCGCGCGTGGCCGGGTCGTCGAGGGCAAAGGCCATCATCTTGCTCTCGAACGGCCCGGGGGCGATCGCGTTCACGGTGATGTGGTCGCCGGCCAGGCGGTGCGCCAGGGTACGGGTGAGCATGTGCACGCCCGCCTTGGTGACGGAGTAGGCGTACACCTCCATCGACGGCACCCGGATGCCGTCGACCGAGCCGATGTTGATGACCCGGGCCGGATCGTCGGCGGTGGCCGCGGCCCGCAGGGCGGGTAGCAGCGCGGTGGTGAGCCGGAAGATCGCCTTGACGTTGATCGCCCACAGCTTGTCGAAGCCGTCCTCCGGGTAGTCCTCGAGCGGCGCGCCCCACACCGCGCCGGCGTTGTTCACCAGGATGTCGAGCGAGGGGAACCGCTCCCGTACGGCGGCGGCGAGCTCGTCGGCGCCGGCGGTGGACGACAGGTCGACCGGGATGGCCTCGCAGCGGCCCACCGTGGAGAGTTCCGCGGCGACGGCCTGGCACACCTCGGCCTTGCGGGACGAGATGATCACGTGTGCCCCGGCCTCGGTGAAGCCGCGGGCGATCATGAGCCCGATCCCCCGCGAGCCACCGGTCACGAGGACCGTCTTGCCGTCCACATCGAACAGGCCCCGGGTCTCGCCCACGCTTGCCTCCCTTTCACAACGCCCTTTAGAAATAGGTACTCATCACTCTTGTGATGATCATCACGACTCAGCTACCGTTCAGTAACTTAGCCGTGGTGGCGCCACCGGGCAACCTCGCCAGACCCGACGGCAATCGGGTGTGGCCGTCTCAAATGAGGACTCCCATGGCGCTTCGAAGAACCCTGCCCTCAGCCGCTCTCGTCAGTCTGCTCCTCGCCGTCGCGGCACCGGCCGCGACCTCCTCGGCGACCACCGCCGCGACCTCCTCGGCGAACATAACCACCGCGCCCGCCTCGGCGATCGCCGTCACGGCGGCGGGCACCTCCACTTCTACCACCGGCTTCAGTTTCCTCGACATCGCGGTCGGCGACGGGGTGGTGCTCAAAGCCAACCTCATCGCCCCGACGTCGCCCGGCCCGCATCCGGCCCTGGTCTTCATCAGCAGTTGGGGGCTCAACGACGCGGAGTATCTCGCCCAGGCCAAGAGCCTGGCCGGCACCGGGTACGTCGTGTTGTCGTACACCACCCGTGGGTTCTGGGGATCTGGCGGGCGGATCGAGACGGCCGGCCCGCCGGACATCGCCGACCTCTCGAAGGTGATCGACTGGCTCGTCGCCAACACCGCGGCGGATCCCCGCCGGATCGGCGCGGGCGGTGTCTCGTACGGCGCGGGGGTGGCCCTGATCGGCGCCGCGCACGACGCGAGGATCCGCGCCGTGGCGGCGATGTCGGGCTGGACCGATCTGGTCGAGTCCCTGTACGCCTACGAGACCCGCCATCCGCAGGCGGTCTGGCTGCTCGACCTCGCGGCGCAGTGGTTCGGCAAGCCCAGTGCCGAGTTCAACCAGATCGTGGACGACTACTTCGCCAACCGGAACGTGCCACGGCTCGTCGCCTGGGGCCAGGTCCGGTCGGCGAAGACGTATCTCGCCCGGCTGAACGCGAACCGGCCGGCGATCCTGCTCGCCAACGCGTACGGCGACAGCATCTTCGGACCGAACCAGCTCGTCGACTTCTTCGGCGCGTACAGCGGACCGAAGCGGCTGGAATTCTCCCCCGGTGACCACGCGATCCCGGAGCTGACCGGCCTGGCCGGGCTGCCCAACGACGTGTGGGCGAGCGCCCGGCGGTGGCTCGACACGTACGTGCGGGGCGTCGGCCCGACGCCGCCCGCCGCCGAGGTCGTCCTGCGGGTGCGCAACGGCGGCGCGACCGAGTCGTACGTCGACTGGCCCGATGTCGCGGGCACGACCAAGCGGTACGGCCTGGGTGGCGCGCCCTGGTGGGAGGGGACCGGGCCGCTCGCGGAGGGCACCCCGCCCACCGGGTGGTCGGAGACGATCTCGGCCGTCGGCGACACCGTCGCCGGTGCCGGGGTGGTGTTGCTCTCAGGCGGGCTGGAGGCGCTGACCGGCGAGCCGGCGAGCGCCTGGCTGCCCGCCGTGAACCGGCTGACCGGGGCGGTCTGGAGCAGCGAGCCCCTCGGCAGCGGAGCGCAGGTGCGTGGCATCGCACGGCTGCACCTGACGGTCAAGCCGAGCGCGTCAACGGGGACGGTGGTCGCCTACCTGTACGACGTCTACTCCAACGGCACGGGCAAGTTGATCACCCACACGCCGTTCACCTGGGTCGGCGCGGCGCGCAACGCCCCGTACGCCATCGACGTGGCGCTGCCCGCGACGGCCTGGAACGTGCCGGCGGGCCACCGCCTGGCCCTCGTCGTCGACACCGAGGATCCGCTCTACATGGACACCAACTCGTTCGGCTCGTCGATCACGATGACCGGCCCGAGCTGGCTGGACGTCCCGCTGCGCTGAGTCGACCCGTCCGCCCTCCCGGTCGCGGGAGGGCGGACCCTTTTCCGTTTGACATTCCAATGTGCCAGGTCGACGATGATCCCACCTGCGAGCCTCCGGAGGGACCGTGCGCGACCTCGTACTCACCGACTCGACCCGTGTCATCGCGGGAATCATCCTGATCACCATCCCCACCATCGAGATCGGCGGCTGGTTCCTGACCAAGATCACCCGTGGTCAGGTGCCGATGACCGAGTTCCAGAAGGCGTTCGCCCGGGCCGGCCACGGGCACGCCGGCATGCTGGTCACGCTCGGTCTCGTCGGGCTCCTCTTCGTCGACGCGGCGGGCCTGTCCGGCGCGTTCGCCTGGGTGGGGCGGCTCGGCATCCCCATCGCCGCGATCCTGATGTCCGGCGGCTTCTTCGCCTCCTCGGCCGGGCGCGACGTGACCGCGCCGAACCGGGCCATCTGGCTGGTGTGGATCGGCGCCGCCTGCCTGGCCGCGGGTGCGCTGTCGCTCGGCATCGGGCTGGTCACGGCGTAGCGGCCCGCCCGCGTGATCAAGGCGTTCCCGGCGGCCAACCGGCCGATCCGGCGACCGCCACCTTGATCACGCGGGCGGGAATCATGCGGGGCAGGGGCACGCGGGGCGGGGCTGTGTCCGGAAGATCCTGGTTTCACGGTAGCTGGGGCGGGTACTGAAGCCGCCAGACAGCCCCCAGGGTCGAGGAGGAACGATGACATCCGATGTCGTCACGCTGATAAAGAACGATCACCGTGTCATGGAAACGCTGTTCGGGATGCTCAAGTCGGCCGGCAGCGACCGGCCCGCGCTCCTGTCAGAGGTCGCGGCCCGGCTGAGCGCCCACTCCTGGGCTGAGGAGGAGAAGGTCTACCCGGCCCTCGTCAAGGCGGGTGAGGAGCAGGAGGTCTACCACGGCGTCGAGGAGCACCACGAGGCCACGGAACTGCTGCACCGGCTGCTGACCATCGATCCCGACAGCGGCGAGTTCGACACGGCGCTGGCGGACTTCGTCGCCGCGGTCCAGCACCACGTCGAGGAGGAGGAGTCCGAGATCCTGCCCGACCTGGCCGCCATGTTCGACCGGGCGAAGCTGGAGCGGCTCGGCCAGGCGTTCGAGGAGCGCCGGCTGGAGGTGCTGCGCTCGCACGGCATCGATGACAAGGCGATCGGCAGCGGCGGCGCCGCGGTGCGGATGGCGCAGGCCCGGCAGGCCGGCCGCGCCGACGTCGAGGAGATGACCCGGGACGAGCTCTACGAGAAGGCCAAGCAGGCCGACATCCCCGGCCGCTCGCAGATGAGCAAGGACGAGCTGACTAAGGCCGTTCAGAACCGGGAGTAACTGATCGACTGCGGACGGGGTACGTCGTGCCGGCGTACCCCGTCTTTCGCCCTATCGAGCGTGCCAGAGCGGGTGCGTTATCGGATCACGACCGCTACCGTCGGTTCGATGGTCGGTTTCGGTCAGCCGCTCGCAGCCGCGTCCGGGCAGCTTCTGCCGCCCGGGTGGCCCGGCGTGCGCACCATGACCCTGCGGGAGCTGCCCGCCGGCGGACCGGCCGGCCCGCTGCGGCTCGACCACCATCTCCTGACGCTCGTGACCGCCGGGCACGGCGCCCACCACGTGGATTTCGTCGCCCACTCGTGCCGGCCCGGCACGCTCGTCTGGGCGCGTCCGGGGCAGGTCGTCCGGTACGGCCGCAACGCCGGCCTCGACGCCGTGCTGGTGGCCTGGAGCGCCGACCTGTTCGCCGCGCTGCGCATCACGGCCAGCGGACTCACCGACCCGTTCGGCCCGACCCACTGGCAGCTCGCCGGTGAGGACGAGGACGCCGTCATCAACGAGGTCAGCCAGCTCGTCGTGGACGCCGAGCGGCACCGCAGCGGCGACCTCCCCGCCGAGCTGGTCCGCCACCAGCTCGCCGTGCTCGTGCTGCGGGTCGCCCTGCTGCCCGCCGACGGTCACCCGACGAGCGCCGAACATGCCACGTTCCGGCGGTTCCGCCTCGACGTCGAGCGGTCGTACGCCCACACCCGCCGGGTCGAGGACTACGC
>DASRII010000055.1:0-3362 GCA_035650075.1 Micromonosporaceae bacterium
TGAATGCCGAACCAAACCTCGATCCACGGACGACACTGCGATGTCGCTGCGCGACATTGATCCTCCTCGTGTCGCTCGCTCTTGTCCGGTGCTTGGACCCTCCGGCTAACCGTTGGACGGACGCGACGCCAGCCCGGTCGCTTAGACCAAACCGTGTTCGTGGGCGAACACGACGATCTGTACCCGGTCGCGCAGCGCCAGCTTGCGCAGGATGGCGCCCACATGGGTTTTGACCGTGGACTCGCTGGCGAACACGGTGCCGGCGATCTCCGCGTTGGACAGGCCGCGGGCTACCGCGGTGAACACCTCGCGTTCCTTGTCGGTGAGCCCGAGGAACGCCGCCGGAGGCGCTACCTCGGCCTGGAAATGCCTGTCCAGCAAGGTGGCCAGGTCTTGCGGGGCGAGTACGGCGTTGCCACCGTGCACGGTACGGATCGCGTCGCACAACATCAGCGGAGTGGTGTCCTTGAGCAGGAAGCCGCTGGCACCGTAGCGGATCGCGGTCGCGGCCCGGTCGTCGAGGTTGAACGTGGTCAGCACGATCACACGGACGGGCTTGGTCCGACGGGCGGCCCGCTCGGGTGTGAAGATCTGCCGGGACGCCTCGACGCCGTCCATCTCCGGCATCCGGATGTCCATCAGGACGACGTCGGGTCGCAACTCGTCGACCAGGCTGATCGCCTCCATCCCGTTGCCGGCGGCGCCGATCACCCGCATACCTTCCTGCGCGTCGATGATGACCCGTACCCCTTCGCGGAAAAGCTCTTGATCGTCGACCAGCAGTACGGTGATCTCGTTGCTCATCACGAGCCGTCCCGCACCGGCAGGTATGCGGTGACGGTGAAGGTGGTGCCGGCGGGTTGCTCGCGGCGGCGCACGTCGAGGTGGCCGTCGATCGTTTCGAGCCGGCGCCGCATGCCGTCCAAACCGCGCCCGGGGCCGGCGCCGTCGTGACCGGAGGCGTCGGTCACGTTGGTCACCTCGATGCGCAAAGTGTCGGCGAAGCCGCCGGCGGACTGTGTCGCCGGCCAGTGCCGCTCGGTCGTGATGGGCTGATCCCGCCGGCCGTGCTTGATAGCGTTGGTGAGCATTTCCTGGAAGACCCGGTAGGCAACCGCACCGGTATCGCGTGGCAGCTGACGCGGCGTGCCCAGCTCGGTCGCGATGATCTCGTGTCCGCTGTCGCGCACGCCGGCGATGAGGCTGTCGAACCGGTCCGCGTCACCGGGCCCCATGGTCGTGTCCTGGGTCGAGGAGAGCACCTGGCGTACATCCTGCAGGGACGAGCGCGCCGAGGTGGCGATCGTCTGCAGGGTCTTCTTCAGCTTCGCGGTGTCGTCCAGGTACTGCCCCGACTCGGCCTGCGCCAGGATCACCGCGAGCGAGTGGCCGACGACATCGTGGACGTCACGGGCCAGGTGGGTCTGCTGATCGCGCAGATGCGCGACTTCACGGGCGTGCTCCGTCTCGCGCCAGGCCCCGGCGGCGGCCTCCTCCGCCGCGAGCATCGAGGCCCGCGACGTGCTGGCCCGGTCGAGAGAACGCATGACCAGCCCGGCCGGCCAGGGAGCCGCGACGACCAGCAACCCGATCAGCGACAGGGTCAGCAGCACAGTCGGCTCCTGGCGGATGATGCCGCCCAGGTTCGATCCGCCCAGCAGGACTTGGAGGCTGACAAGCCGGCCCTCGTGCAGGACGAACGCCACGACCACGGCCAGCGGCACCGATAGCGCGCTCATCACCACGGTCGGCGGGCGGCCCCACCGCGCGCCGCCGAAGAACACGGCGGTCAACGCGAACTCGATCAGCATGATCGGCGCACCGGTCAGCACGTGGAACAGGCCCAGCCCCCAAACCAGTGCCAGCGCCGCACCGGGCGCCTTTCGGCACATCCCGACCGCGAACGCGACGGCCAGCGTCTGCACGAAGCCTTCCATGCGGCCGAACGTCATCGCCCATGTCAGGACGGTCTCGGTCAAGCCGATCGCGAGCACCATGAGCGCCGCGATTGCCTCGGGCAACCATGGGCGCCAGCCCGTTTCGCTCATCCGGTCATCCAGCTGGGTGGGGGCATGTCATCGCAAGGGAACCATCCGTCGGGCTCGACCTGCAAAGCAGGTGATGATCGCCACGCGGGTTCAGGCCGGCAGCGCATCGCGCACCAGCAGATCGAGCAGGGCGTCGAAGGACAATCCGGTCGCGGCGAACATTCTGGGTACCTGCGAGTGCGCTGTGAAGCCGGGTGTCGTGTTCACCTCGTTGAGGACCGGCCCCTGCGCGGTGAGGAAGAAGTCGACCCGGGCGACCCCGGCACAGCCCAGCGCGTCATACATGCTCACCGCCGCCTGCTCGAGGTCCTTGCGGGCCACCTCGTCCAGTGGGGCCGGGATGCGGAAGTCCGGCGAGCCGCCGTACTTGGCGGCATGGTCGAAGATCTCCCCGTCGGGTACGACGATCTCCAGCGCCGGGGCCACGACACGCGATCCGTCGGGACGACCCAGCACCGCCACGTCGATCTCACGGCCGATCACGAGATCCTCCACGAGGATCCGGTCGTCGTGGGCGAACGCGGCGTCCAGGGCCGGGCCGAACCCGGCCGCTTCGCGTACCAGGGTGACCCCGTGGCTGGACCCGGCGCCGACGGGTTTGACGACGACCGGATGGGTGAAGGCGTACGAGTGAGCGCTGGCGCGGGTGAGCAACCGCGCGGGTGCCGTGGCGATGCCGAGCCCGTCGGCGACGAGCTTGGTGGCCCATTTGTCCATCGCCAGCGCGCCGGCGCCCAGAGGTGATCCCACCCACGGCACGTCGGCCAGGTCGCACAGCGCCGCCAGGGTGCCGTCCTCGCCGTGCGGACCGTGCAGTACCGGGAACGCCACCGCGCAGGAACGCAGGACGTGAACCGCCCCGGCCAGACCGATCGGGCGGTGCTCCCGGTCGCGCCAGACTCCGGCGGGATCGATGGTGAGGCGTACGGCGTGGTAGCCCGCCTGTTGCAGGGCGTCGGCGACCGCGGCGGCCGAGGCGAGGGACACGTCGTGTTCGCAGTTGCGGCCGCCGCCGATCACGGCGACGCGGGTGGGGGTCATGTAGCGCTCCTTCGGTGTAGCCGTACGCCAAGGCCCGTAACGATCTCGTGTTCGAGGGTTTCGGCCCAGCCGGCCCATTGCGCCGTGGTCGGTTCGCCGTGCTCGCCCGGGCCGAAGACGGTCACCGGGTCGCCCACCGATGCCGGGGTGTCGGGGCCCAGGTCGATGACGGTCATGTCCATGCAGATCCGGCCGGCCACCGGCCGGCGGGCGCCGGCGACCCAGACCTCGGCGCGGCCCGAGGCCAGCCGGGGCAGGCCATCGGCGTAGCCG
>DASRII010000056.1:0-2311 GCA_035650075.1 Micromonosporaceae bacterium
GTGGTGCCAGTTCGACTGCGTGCTCGACCCGGAGGCGCTGTTCAGCAGCCCGGCGTACCTGATGGAAGTCGCGCTGAACACCGCAGGCGACTGCACCTGCCCGGACAAGCGGCACCAGAAGTGGCGCCTGCTCCTGCTCGAGGACTGTGACGAGCTGATCCGCGGCGAGGCCAAGATGCACACCGGGCAGGCCCTGTCCCGGCTGCTGAACCTGACCGACGGTCTGCTCGGCCAGGGCCGCAAGGTGCTCGTGGCAATCACGACGAACGAGGACCTGGCCCGGTTGCACCCGGCGGTCGTCCGGCCGGGCCGTTGCCTGGCCCGCATCGAGGTGCCGGCGCTACCGTTCGGCGAGGCCGAGGCCTGGCTGGGTACGTCGGCCGGTGTGCCGGCCGACGGCGCCACGCTCGCCGAGCTCTACGCGCTGCGCGACGGTCACCAGCTGGCTGTCGATCGCGAGCCGGTGCTCAGCGGGCAGTACCTCTAGGCCGGCCACCAGCCGACTGCCGACGCGCGTAGTGCTGGCCCGGTCGGGCGATCAGCTTGCTCCGCTGTGAAAGCGTAGTCGGCGTGGGCATCCTCCCGTTCCGGACGACGATCGAGACGCACCTGCCGCCCGACGAGGTCGCCCGGCGGCTGACCGAGGAGCTCAACCCGCCGTCGGAGAGGTTCGGCGAGCGGCTGCCCTTGTACGGGTGGGTCAGGGGCGACACCTTCGAGGTCTACCAGACCAAGAACTGGTTCACCGCGAACTCGCGCAGCCTCGAGGGCAAGGGCCGGATCGTCCCGGGGCGGGCGGGTGCGAACGTCGAGCTGACTCTGACTCCGCCTTGGTATGTCTGGGCCTTCGCCACGGTCTGGTTCCTCTTCGCCGGAGCGTTCACCGTGGGGATCTTCGTCGCGTACCTGCGGGGCTCGCTCTTCGGCCAGCAGGCCTGGCCCATGATCCTCCTGTTGCCCGGAATCGGCGCATTCTTGTTCGTGACGAATTTCGCGAGGGAGGCGGCCCGGATCCGGTACCACATCCGCCGGATCCTCGGCTTCCCTCGGCGCTAGCCGACAAAGCTCGCAACCACTGGCCCAGGGACCGGTCTCGGCAGGTCGACGACATGGTCGCTACCGTCGGGCGGGCGATAGTGTCCGGGCCGCCCGAGATTTCTCCGGTACGCACGCAGTGCGCAGGCTTGCTCCCACCGTCTTGTCCGTAACGGAAGGAGCCGTGCCGAGTGAACCCGGACGAGGAGGAGTTCCGGCGGTTCGTGGCCGCGCGGATGGAGGCTCTGCGCGGCTTGGCGTACCTGACCTGTGGCGATTGGCAGGCCGCCGAGGACGCGGTGTCGACCTGTCTGGCGAAGCTGTACGTGCGTTGGGGCAAGGTCAGCGCGCCGGAGCGCTATGCCATGCGCATGGTGGTGCGCGCGGCGGTCGACGAGGTCCGCCGGCCATGGCGGCGCGAGCGGTCGGCCGGTCACGAGCTGCCCGAGGTGATCCAGCCCGACGTGTCCGACGCGATCACGGAGGGCATGCGGGTGCGGCACGCGCTGCGGCAGCTGCCGGCCGGGCAGCGGGCGGTGCTGGTACTCCGCTTCTACGCCGACATGAGTGTCGAGGACACGGCCGACGTGCTCGGCCGGAGCCCCGGAACGGTTACCAGCCAGACGGTCCGAGGATTGGCGACGTTACGCCGCCTGCTGGCCGCCCAGGACATGGCGTTGGTCGAGGAGCTCGAGGAGGGGAACAGCGATGCACGATGTGCGGGAAATCTTGCAGATGGCTAAGGCCGGCGCGCCGCCGGCGCGGTACAGCGTCGACGACATCGTCGCGGCCGGACGCCGCCGTCGGCGCCGCGCGATCGGCCAGCGGCTGGGCGGTGCGGGTGTCGTGGCCGCGGCAATGGCAACCGTCACGGTGCTGGCGACGGTCAACCTGGCGCTGCCCGGTGACGATGGCATGACCGTCCCGGTGCTCCCCGCCGCGAACTCGCCCTCGCCGACCACCCCGCCGGCATCGCCGCCGTTCACCTTCACATTCGGCGGGTACCAGGTCGACGAATATCGTGTCCTGCCGCCGGACGAGGTGACTCTGGTCTACCAGACCGCCGGGGTCCTGCGGGACGGCACGGCCGCCAGGGGCAAGCCGAGCAGCCAGTACGTGGCCACGCTGACCGTGTACCAGCCGCGGATGTTCGACCCGGAACAGTTCCCCGCTGGTACCCGGCTGACCGTGCGTGGCCGGGATGCGTTCCAGGCCAACATCCGGCACCCGTCGATGGGCTGGAGTGCCGATAGGCAGGTCATCACGACCCCTGGTA
>DASRII010000057.1:0-4537 GCA_035650075.1 Micromonosporaceae bacterium
CACCGCCGGCACCCCGGCCAGAGCCGCCGGGTGGGCGAGCCGCGCGAGGTCCGGCAGCGCCAGCGGCGGCACCGGATACTCGTGTTCGCCGTAGACGTGCAGCGGGGCCCGGCTGGTCGCCAGCACCGTCAGCCCGGGACAGGCCGTCAGCAGGTCGCCCACGACTGGGGCCGCCGCCAGCAGGTGCTCGCAATTGTCCAGCACCAGCAGTAGCCGCCGCTCGCGCAGCGCCGCCTGCAAGCTATCCAGGACCGGTCGGCCGCCGATCTCCCGGACGCCGAGGGCGTGCGCGATAGCGGGAACGACCAGCTCGGGGTCGCGCAGCGGCGCCAGCGGCACGAAGACCACCCCGTCCGCGAACCCCGGCCCGGCGCCCCGCTCGCCGTTCGCGCCCGCCGGCGGGTCGCCGACCAGCGCGTGGGCGACCGCCAGAGCCAGGCGGGTCTTGCCGATGCCGGGCGCGCCCACCAGGGTCAGCAGGCGGACCTCGGGCCCCAGCAGGGCGTCACGGACGGCGGCCACCTCGGCCGCGCGGCCGATCAGCCGGGTGAGCGGCGCCGGCAGCACAGGTGCGCTGCGCGGAACGAGCGCGATCCGCGGCTCGTCGTGCCGCCGAGGGCGCCCCCGCCCGTCCACACGCGCAGGAGCGTCGAGCATCGCCCACCATTCTGCTTACGACCGACCACCCGGGCGAAGCCGCTCCCGGCAGTCCCAGTCTACCGCCGCACGGAACCGCGCGTCAACGCGAGTCGCTGACCGCGGCATACCACATTGTTGCAGCCCTGGTGCGCGGCCTCCGCCTCCATCCGTTCGCCCAATCTCCGATGCGCGCCGTCCATTACGGACCGGCGAGGGTGATCTCCACCGTGTTACCGGACTGGGGCGGGGCGGTCGTCAGCGTCCCGATGACCCGATAGCTCCCTGGCGGCAGCGGGTTGCCGCTCGTGTCCCGCCAGCCCCACCGTTCCCGCCCGAGCAGCGTCACGCCCGGCGGGTAGATCCGTTCCGCGAGCGCGGCGGCGAAGGCGCTACCGGCCGACGACCGCCAGACCTCGGTTTCGCCCGAGTAGACAACGAGGTCGTAGGTCTGCGCCGAGGGGAAGGTTATGATGATGGGCGCCTCGGTGGGGTTGTCCACGGCCAGCGTGAACAGCGCGGCCGAGCCCGGACCGTAGGTCGGGTGGTCGCTGGCCACCAGGATGGTCAGGGTCGGGGGTGCAGGTTGCGCCGTGGCAGCCGGCTCCATGGCAGCCGATCCTCTGGACAGCGCGGCCACAGCTAGCGCCAGCACCATGACGCCGAGGCGGGCCAGCGGGCATGCCGTTAGCAGCCTGGTGCGTTCTTCATGCCCCGACATGCGTTGATTCGCCCCTTGGCCCACAGCGATCCGGTGCCGGTGATCGGATCCGCCGCCGACTCGATCCGCGACCGGATCGCATCCCGCGTCGTCACGATCCCACGCGACCGCAAGAGTCCGGCCAGCCCGGCTACGTGCGGCGAGGCCATGCTGGTCCCGCTCATCAGGCCGTACTGCCCGCCGATCAGAGTGCTGTAGATGTTCGCGCCGGGGGCCGCCACGTCCACCCAGGTGCCATAGGTCGAGAACGAGGCGCGCTGATCCTGGTTCGTCGTGGCGGCCACGGCGATGCAGTTGGAGTAGAACGCGGGGTACATGGCCTGGGTGGTACCGGCATTGCCGGCCGCGCAGGCCATCGTCGCGCCACGGTCGGCGGCTCGGTCCATCGCCTTTTGCAGGGTCGTGGAGGGGCTGCTGCCGGCGATGCTCATGTTGATCACCTGTGCCCGGATGGGGCCCTGGCAGGCGCCCAGATTCGGACCACGGTCAGGCGCACGCAGCTCACAGCCCACCGACCACAGCACGCCGTTGGCGATGCGGTCATACGGGCAGCTACCGGCGTCGCTGCACACCTTGGCATTGAGCAGGCCGCAGTCCGGGCAGACGCCAGCGATGCCGGTCTCGTCGTTGGTGTTGGCGGCCGCGATCCCGGCCACGTGGGTGCCGTGGCCGTACACGTCGGCGGTGGGGCCGCCGTCGTACCAGTTACGCGCCTCGCGGATCTTGCCGTTCAGGTCCGCGTGCTGGCCGTCAAAGCCGGTATCCACAATCGAGATTACGGTGGCGGCAGCATTGGCCGTGGCCGCGACGTCCCAGGCCTCCGGGGCGTCGATGTCGGCGTCGGCCGTGCCGCCGTCCAGGCCGGTGTTGTTCAGGGACCACTGCTGCCCGAAGGACGAGTCGTCAGGTGTCCACCCGGCATAGGCGATCCCGTTGCGCTCGACGTACGCTACGTTCGGATTCGACTGATACGATTGGAACGCGTGGGCCAGCCGCTGCGGCGGCACCTTGACCACCTTGACGTCAAGCCCGGGCACTTCGCGCACGACCTGGGCAGTCGCCTGGCCGTGGGCGGCCGCCTCGTTGGCTGGCGGCACGTGTCGCTTGAACTGGACCAGCAGCTCGTCCTCGACGAACTCCGGCCGCCCCTGCGCCTGCACCAGGCGGGGTGGGGCTACCAATGGGACCAGACACACCAGCACCGCAATGAGCAGGACCACGCCGCGGCGGCTCCGCCGGGATGCTTGCTGACGCATTGGTCGTCCTCCATGAAAGTCGGTGCCACCCTGGCGTCGGTGCTACCACCAGCACATCAAACGACATGCCACCTCGTCTTGAACGTGCCAACAGATCGACGCCCACGGTGGCAGAACCGTTCGCCGTCCTTCGGCCGTCCTTCGATGGTATCCGAAAACGTCCCGTCGCAAGATGCCACCCCTCCGCCCTGGCTCAGTTGACTGATTCGGAGCTCGTGAGGCGGCCGAGCCTGCGATGAGAGTCGGCAACGTGCTCGACGATCCGACCCAGCGCGAGTGCGACGCCGCGGTTGGCTGGCATGCGCTCATCCCCTGCCCGTGGCCTACCGAGAAGAGCCGCCGTCGTGCCAGCCGACGATGCGCTGGCACGACGGTCATGATTCGAGTCGCCAGGTACGCTGCTGACGGCCGGGGTCAGGCCGCCTCGCGGGAACCCGTTGAAGCCACGTGCAACGATACACCGCGCCTCGCTCGTGATGCCCGCTCCTCGTTCTTGTCCTACGGCGAGGGCGTGGCGGTAGGAGTCGCCGTCGCGTCATGGCTAGCGTCCTCGTCGCTGTGGGAGTGCTGGTCGAGGCCTGCGTCACCGTTAGGGGCCTACACTGCGGACCACGCCCCAGTTCGCAAGCGCGTTGAAACCCGGGGGAGAGGTAATCCGCGTCTGGACGCACGTGACCAGCGGTGGCGGCGTCTTCACGCAGGTGCCGTCCGGATTCATAGGCATCGAAACGAGCTGGGTGTTGTGGAACACGATCTGCCTGCCATCGGGTGACCACGTGGGTGTCAAGTCGGCCGCGGGAGTGGAGGTCAGCTGCGTCTCGCCCGAGCGGTCGGCGTTTATGAGACAGATCTCAAAGCGGGTCCCTCCCCCTAGGGGTGGGGGGGGCTCTGCCCCTTTCCTGCACGCGTACGCAATGTGCTTGCCGTCCGGGGACCAGGTGGGACCCCGCTCCTCAACCCATTCCGTGCTGATCGGGAATCGTTGAGGGTCGGAGTTGAAGGTCAGTTGCCTCGGGTTGTCGCCGTCCTGAACCGGGGTGCCGTCCGGGTTCACCCTCATCACCCAAATCTCAGCTTCAGGGGAAAAATTCGGATTCAAAATGTTGGTGTGGCGCACGTACACGATGCTTCTGCCATCGGGCGACCAGTCTGGGTCATCGTCAATTGTCATACTGCCATTGTTCGTGATGTTCTTCATAAAATCAGGCAGAGCAGTAGGGTCCGCCCCCTTCTTCTGTTTAGCGCGGCACTCGACCAGGTTCTCGAGGCAGTCGCCCACGTTCATGACGAAGATGTCGCTGTCGCTCGTCTCCGCGCCCGGGTAGCCCTTGATCGGCTGCCCCGTGCCCGTCTTTGAGGCGTGGAACGCGATCTTCTTACCGTCTGGAGACCAGCTGGCGGAGCTGCCCCGGGTCAGGAGCGTCTGGTCTTTACCGTCACTCTTCATCAAGAACAAGTCCGAGCTGTTGACGAGATGCGTCAGCCGGTCGCTGTCGAACGCGATATTCTTCCCGTCCGGCGATAGGGCCGCCAAACCCTCACCGCTGGTGTCGTTCGTCAGCCGCCGCGTCTGGGTGGGGTCCGGAGTGCCGTCCTGGTTCGTCAGCATCAGGTAGATCTCACCGGTGTTCGTCGTGAGGTCGTCGCGCGTGCTCGTGAACGCGATCGCCGAGCGCAGCTCTGGCTGGGCGCTCGCCTGCATCGGGCGCGACCCTGGCAGGTCCACCATGGACGCACTCGGATCGGCATGAACGAAGTCGGTGCCCGCGGAGCCCCCGCCGAGCAGCAGGGCGAACGTGAGCATGCCGAGCACGGACGTCCGGAGCAAACGCTGGGTCATGATGTCCTCCTTCGAGGGTCACGCGGCGCCGGTGTCTCCCACCGGCATCGCCGGGGCGATCGCGCTACCTGCCAACATCGTCGG